>JAAZVP010000046.1 GCA_018623495.1 Halothiobacillus sp.
CTTCTCGCGGATCGAGCAGGTGTTGAGGAGGATCACGTCGGCCTCGTCGGGGGCATCCACCCGCTCGACGGCCTCGGTGGTGCCGAGCACGTCGGCCATCTTGGCCGAGTCGTACTCGTTCATCTGGCAACCCCAGGTCTTGATGTAGAGCTTGCGCGCCATGTCGGAAACCGGTCGGTCTGCGTTGTCCGCCCGCGGGCGGGTTCAGAACGGGATGTCGTCGTCGAAGTCGTCCAGGCCACCGGCGGGCTGGGGCGCCGGGCCCTGCTGGCCCCCGCCCTGCTGCGGCGGCTGCTGGGGCTGGGCGGGCTGCTGCTGGCCGTAACCGCCCTGCTGCCCCGGCTGGCCGTGACCGCCCTGGCCGGCGGACTGCTGGCCGAAGCCGCCACCACCGCCGCCGCGGCCACCGAGCATCTGCATCTCGTTGGCGACGATCTCGGTGGTATAGCGGTCCTGGCCGTCCTGGCCCTGCCACTTGCGGGTCTGCAGGCGGCCCTCGATGTAGACCTGCGAGCCCTTGCGCAGGTATTCACCGGCGATCTCCGCCAGGCGGTTGAAGAACACCACCCGGTGCCACTCGGTGCGCTCCTGCTGTTCGCCGGACTGGCGGTCCCGCCACTGGTCGGTGGTGGCCACGCGGATGTTGGTCACCGCGCTGCCGCTGGGGGTGTAGCGAACCTCGGGATCCGCGCCCAGATTGCCCACCAGAATGACCTTGTTGACCCCTCGCGCCATAGCTCGCTTGCCTCCTTAAGGAATCGTCGCGCCCCGGAACATCCGCGGGCGTCCACGGTCCGTATTGTTCGGCCGATCCGTAAACCTTTAATATTAACAGCTTACCCCCGGGCAGACACGGTCGAAGTCCGCACCCTGTCCGCGGGCGGCCCGCCGGCCCGTCCGGGCCGCCATCATCCGCCTTGTACGCCACAGGAGCCACGATGCAGACCATCCGCATTCGCGGGGCCCGCACCCACAACCTCAAGGGCCTGGACGTCGACCTGCCGCGCAACCGGCTGATCGTGATTACCGGCCTTTCGGGCTCGGGCAAGTCCTCGCTGGCCTTCGACACCATCTTCGCCGAGGGCCAGCGCCGCTACGTGGAATCGCTCTCCACCTACGCCCGCCAGTTCCTGTCGATGATGGAAAAGCCCGACGTGGACCACATCGAGGGCCTCTCGCCGGCGATTTCCATCGAGCAGAAGACCACCTCGCACAACCCGCGTTCCACGGTGGGCACGGTCACCGAGATCTACGACTACCTGCGGCTGCTGTTCACCCGCGCGGGCACCCCCTTCTGCCCGGATCACGACGAGCCGCTGGAGGCGCAGACCGTCAGCCAGATGGTCGACCAGGTGATCGCCCTGCCCGAAGGCACCCGGCTGATGCTGCTCGCCCCCATGGTACGCGGCCGCAAGGGCGAGCACGAGCGACTGTTCGACCGCCTGCGCGCGGAAGGTTTCCTGCGCGTGCGCATCGACGGCGAGGTGTTCGAGCTCGACGAGGTCCCCGAGCTCAACCCGCGCACCAAGCACGACATCGACGTGGTGGTGGACCGCTTCAAGGTGCGCGAGGGCCTCGAGCAGCGCCTGGCAGAATCCTTCGAGACCGCCCTGGGGCTGGCCGACGGCCTGGCCCGCATCGCCTGCATGCGCGGGGAAGCCGCCGACATCACCTTCTCGGCCCGGTTCGCCTGCCCGGTCTGCGGCTACAGCCTCTCCGAGCTCGAGCCGCGCATGTTCTCCTTCAACAATCCCCACGGCGCCTGCCCGACCTGCGACGGCCTGGGGACCCGGCAGTTCTTCGACCCCGAACGGGTGGTGGCGAATCCGCAGCTGTCGCTGGCCGGCGGGGCGGTGCGTGGCTGGGACCGGCGCAACGCCTATTACTTCGCCCTGGTCTCGGCCCTGGCCGCCCACTACGGCTTCGACGTGGAGACCCCCTTCGCCGAGCTGCCCGCCCGGGTCAAGGAAGTGATCCTGTTCGGCTCGGGCGAGGAGTCGATCGCTTTCCGCTTCCCCGGCGAGGCGGGCCGGACCCGCGAGCGGCACCACCCCTTCGAGGGCATCATCCCCAACATGCAGCGCCGCTACTACGAGACCGACTCGGCCACGGTGCGCGAGGAGCTGGCCAAGTACCTGGCCACCCAGCCCTGCCCGGACTGCGACGGCAGCCGGCTCAACCGCGCCGCCCGCCACGTGCGCATCCGGGACCACGCGCTGCCGGCGCTCACCGCCCTGCCCATCGAGCGGGCCCTGGCCTTCTTCAAGGCCCTCGACCTGCCCGGGGCCCGGGGCGAGATCGCCGCCCGGATCGTCAAGGAGATCCGCGAGCGCCTGGGCTTTCTCAACAGCGTGGGACTGACCTATCTCACCCTCGACCGCAGCGCCGAGACCCTCTCCGGCGGCGAGGCCCAGCGCATCCGCCTGGCCAGCCAGATCGGCTCGGGGCTAGTGGGGGTGACCTACATCCTCGACGAGCCCTCCATCGGCCTGCACCAGCGCGACAACGAACGCCTGCTGGCCACCCTCACCCGCCTGCGCGACCTGGGCAACACGGTGATCGTGGTGGAGCACGACGAGGACGCCATCCGCCGGGCCGACTTCGTCGCCGACATCGGACCCGGGCCCGGCGTCCACGGCGGCCGGCTGGTGGCGAGCGGCCCGCCCGAGGAGATCGAGGCCGACCCGGACTCCCTCACCGGCCGCTACCTCGCCGGCGAGCAACGCATCGAGGTCCCCGCCGAGACCACGCCGCGCGACCCGGAACGCGTGCTGCGGGTCGAGGGGGCCTCGGGCAACAACCTCGACGACGTGGACCTCGAGATCCCCGCGGGCCTGCTCACCTGCGTCACCGGTGTCTCCGGGTCGGGCAAGTCCACCCTGATCAACGACACGCTCTACAAGGTGCTCGCCCGCGAGCTCAACCGGGCCGGGGCCCAGCCGGCGCCCCACCGGGCCGTCGCCGGCCTCGAGCACTTCGACAAGGTGGTCGACATCGACCAGAGCCCCATCGGCCGTACACCGCGCTCGAACCCCGCGACCTACACGGGCCTGTTCACCCCCATCCGCGAGTTGTTCGCCGGCACCCCCGAGGCCCGTGCCCGCGGCTACAAGCCGGGCCGGTTCTCGTTCAACGTCAAGGGCGGGCGCTGCGAGGCCTGCCAGGGGGACGGGGTGATCAAGGTGGAGATGCACTTCCTTCCCGACGTCTTCGTCCCCTGCGACGTCTGCCACGGGCGACGCTACAACCGCGAGACCCTCGAGGTGCGCTACAAGGGCAAGAGCATCGCCGAGGTCCTCGACATGACCATCGAGGAGGCGCTCGATTTCTTCAGCCCCGTGCCGGCCCTCAAGCGCAAGCTCCAGACCCTCATGGACGTGGGTCTCTCCTATGTCACCCTGGGCCAGAACGCCACCACTCTCTCCGGCGGCGAGGCCCAGCGCGTCAAGCTCGCCCGCGAGCTCTCCAAGCGCGACACCGGCCAGACCATCTACATCCTCGACGAGCCCACCACCGGCCTCCACTTCCACGACGTCAACCAGCTGCTCACCGTGCTCCACCGGCTGCGCGACCACGGCAACACCGTGATCGTCATCGAGCACAACCTGGACGTGATCAAGACCGCCGACTGGATCGTCGACCTGGGACCCGAGGGCGGCGAGCACGGCGGCCGGATCATCGCCACCGGAACCCCGCGCGACGTGGCCGGGGTGGAAGCCTCGCACACCGGGCGCTTCCTGCGCCCGCTGCTCGAACGTGGCTGAACCCCCGGGAAGCGGGGCTAAGGGCGCTCGACCCCGACCGGGGAGCCGGGTGCCAGCCCCAGGGCCTCGGCGGCACTGCCCTGGTTGACGGCGACCTCCACCAGGCCGTTGCTGTTGGCATACCAGAACGCCTCGCCGACGGCGACGTCGGCGAAGGTCCGCGCCCGCGGCAGGCACCGTCCGGCCACCGTCACCGTTGCCCCGTCGGCCACGGTCACCGCCCTGCGCCCGGTGACGGCGTTGCCGAAGCCGTCCACCCAGGCCACCTCGTCGAGCTCGCTGGGCCATTTCGGCAGGATCGGCCCCGCCGCCATGCGGCCCAGCATCGAACGCTCGCCCATCGCCAGCCGCGCGCCCACCGGAGCGAACAGGTCGCGGCCATGAAAGCTCGCGCTCAGCCGCTCGGGACGCCAGTCGAGGGCATGCCAGGCGCCACCGTGGCGCCGTGCCACCACGCTGAGCAAGCCGTTGTCCGGGCCCACGAACCAGTGCCCGGCCGCCTCCAGAACCACGGCACCCCGCGCCGACCCCACCCCGGGGTCGACCACGCAGACGAAGACGCTTCCGGCGGGAAAGTCGTCGAGGTAGGCGGGCAGGAGAAAGGCCGCGGGCCGGGGCGAGAACGCCGGCAGGTCGGAAAACAGGTGGAGGATCGGGAGCCTCGGCGCCTCCCGTCGGGCAGCGGCCTCGACCTGGGCCAGGTAGGGGCTGCAGCAGCCGAAATCGGTCAGAAAGACCAGCATCACGACGAAAAAGGCCGGGCTGGGCCCGGCCTTTCGTTCGTCTTATTCCTCGGCCTCTCCGGCCGCTTCGCCCGCCGGCCGGTCGACCAGCTCGACGAAGGCCATGGGCGCCGAATCCCCCTTGCGGTAGCCGCACTTGAGGATGCGCAGGTAGCCGCCCGGGCGTTCGGAGTAGCGTGGACCCAGCTCGTCGAAGAGCTTGCTGGTCATCTCCTTGTCCCGCAGGCGATCGAAGACCTGGCGCCGGTGGGCGACACTGTCTTCCTTGGCCAGGGTGATCAGCGGCTCGGCCACCCGGCGCAGCTCCTTCGCCTTGGGCACGGTCGTCTTGATCACCTCGTGGCGGAACAACGAGGACGCCATGTTGCGGAACATCGCCTTGCGGTGGCTGCTGTTCCGGTTGAGTTGTCTGCCGCTGTTCTGGTGACGCATTGCTCTGTTCCTCGTTTAGGCAAACTCAGGCAGAGGCCTGGTCGTTGTTCTTGAGCTCGGCGGGCGGCCAGTTGTCGAGCTTCACGCCCAAGGACAGCCCGTGCTTGGCCAGGGTGTCCTTGATCTCGGTGAGCGACTTCTTGCCCAGGTTGGGCGTCTTGAGCAGCTCGACCTCGGTACGCTGGACCAGGTCGCCGATGTAGTAGATGTTCTCGGCCTTGAGGCAGTTGGCCGAGCGCACGGTCAGCTCCAGGTCGTCCACCGGGCGCATGAGGATCGGATCGACCTCGGGGGCCTTCTCTTCCACCTCTTCCTCGCGGCTCTCTTCGAGCTCCACGAAGACCGAGAGCTGGTCCCGCAGCACGCCGGCCGCCTGGCGGACGGCATCCTCGGGGGAAACCGTGCCGTTGGTCTCGATCTCGAACACCAGGCGGTCGAGGTCGGTCCGCTGCTCCACGCGGGCGCGCTCGACGCTGTAGGCCACCTTGCGAATCGGCGAGAACGAGGCGTCCAGCCGCAGCCGGCCGATGCCGCTGTCGTCGCCCTCGTCGGCCACGCCCATCGCCGGCTGGTAGCCGCGACCGCTGGCCACCTTGAGGGTCATGTTGAGCTCGGCACCCTCGGTGAGGTGGGCGATGACCTGCTCGGGCTGCATGATCTCGACGTCGTGGCCGACCTTGATGTCGCCGGCGGTGACCACGCCCGGCCCCTTCTTCTTGAGGGTGACGCTGGCCTCCTCGCGAGTGTGCAGCCGCACGGCCACTTCCTTGAGGTTGAGCAGGATCTCGACCACGTCCTCCTTGACGCCCTCGATGGAGCTGTACTCGTGGAGAACGCCCTCGATCTCTGCCTCGACGATTGCGCTCCCCGGGATGGAGGAGAGCAGGATGCGCCGGATGGCATTGCCCAGGGTGTGGCCGTAGCCCCGCTCGAGGGGCTCCAGCGCGACCTTGGCACGCCGATCGCTCAGCGTCTCGACGTTCACGAGACGCGGCTTGAGGAGATCCTTGATCTGTTCCTGCATCTGCCTTTCAGCCCCTTACTTGGAGTACAGCTCGACGACCAGCGACTCGTTGATGTCCGCCGGCAGGTCGCCCCGATCCGGAACGGCCTTGAACACGCCCTCGAGCTTGTCGGCATCGAGGGATACCCACTCGGGACGGCGCTCCTGGCTCAGTTCCACCGCGTCGAGGATGCGCTGCTGCTTCTTGGCCTTCTCGCGCACGCCGACGACGTCCTCGGCATTGACCTGGTAGGACGGCACGTTGACCACGCGGCCGTTGACGGTGATCGCCTTGTGGGTCACCAGCTGGCGCGCCTCGGCGCGGGTAGCGGCGAAACCCATGCGGTAGACCACGTTGTCCAGGCGGCACTCGAGCAGCTGCAGCAGGATCTCGCCGGTGGAGCCCTTGCGCCGCGCCGCACGCTTGTAATAGGTGCGGAACTGCTTCTCCATCACGTTGTAGATCCGGCGCAGCTTCTGCTTTTCGCGCAGCTGCAGGCCGTAGTCGGAGATGCGGGTGCGGCGCGCACCGTGTTGACCGGGCTTGCGGTCGAGCTTGCACTTGGTGTCCAGCGCACGGACACCGGACTTGTGGCCCAGGTCGACACCCTCACGACGGCTGAGCTTGCACTTCGGTCCCATATATCTCGCCATGTTCAGCCTCCTGACTTACACGCGCCGACGCTTCGGCGGGCGGCAACCATTGTGGGGAATCGGCGTCACGTCGGTGATGTGACTGATCTTGAAACCGACGTTGTTGAGCGCGCGTACCGCGGACTCGCGGCCCGGCCCCGGTCCCTTGACCTGCACGTCCAGGTTCTTCAGGCCGAAGTTCTTGGCGGTCTCACCGGCACGCTGGGCGGCGATCTGCGCCGCGAAGGGCGTGCTCTTGCGCGAACCCCGGAAGCCGGAGCCACCGGACGTCGCCCAGCTCAGCGTGTTGCCCTGACGATCGGTAATGGTGATGATCGTGTTGTTGAAGGAGGCGTGGACGTGCGCGATGCCGTCCGTGACGACCTTTTTCGCCTTCTTGCGTGAAGTTGCCGCTTTAGCCATTGACTACACTCTCGTTATTCCAGTTGCGCTGATCACCGGGTGACCGGGCGACGCGGTCCCTTGCGGGTACGTGCGTTGGTCTTGGTACGCTGACCGCGCACCGGCAGTCCGCGACGGTGGCGCAGGCCGCGGTAGCAACCCAGGTCCATCAGCCGCTTGATGTTCATGGAAATCTCGCGCCGCAGATCGCCCTCGACGCTGTAGTTACCGATTTCCCGGCGCAGCGCCTCGACGTCCGCCTCGCCCAGATCCCGGACCTTGGCATTGGGGGCGACGCCAGCCGCCTCGCAGATCGCCCGGGCCCGTGTGCGCCCGATGCCGTAGATCGAGGTCAGCGCGATCTCGGTGTGCTTGTTCACCGGAAGATTGATACCCGCAATTCGAGCCATTGATCGTCTCTCCACCCAAAGACGGAAAGCGCGACATTGTATGCGCCGCGTCCCGCCGTTGCAAGTCTAAGTTCGGAATTGATAAGGGGACGGTGCTCAGCCGAAGGGTCCGCCCCCGAAGCCCTTCAGGTTCGCCTTCTTCATCAGGCTGTCGTACTGGTGCGAAACCAGGTGCGACTGGACCTGCGCCATGAAATCCATCACCACGATCACGATGATCAGCAGCGAGGTCCCGCCGAAGTAGAACGGCACGTTCCAGTAGAGGATCAGGAACTCGGGCAGCAGGCAGACCGCGGTGATGTAGAGCGCACCCGCCAGGGTCAGGCGCGTCATCACCTTGTCGATGTAGCGCGAGGTCTGCTCGCCCGGCCGGATTCCCGGGATGAACGCTCCGGACCGCTTCAGGTTGTCGGCGGTGTCGCGTGCGTTGAACACCAGCGCCGTGTAGAAGAAGCAGAAGAAGATGATCGCCGCCGCGTACATCATCACGTAGATGGGCTGCCCCGGCGACAGGGCGCCGGCGATATCCTTCAGCCAGCCCATCCCCTCCGAGCGACCGAACCAGTCACCCAGCGTGGCGGGGAACAGGATGATGCTCGAGGCGAAGATGGGCGGGATCACCCCGGCCATGTTCAGCTTGAGCGGCAGGTGGCTGGTCTGGCCCCCGTACATCTTGCGGCCCTGCTGGCGCTTGGCGTAGTTCACCGTGATCCGCCGCTGGCCCCGCTCCACGAACACCACGAACGCCGTGACGGCGAGCGCCAGCACGAACAGGACCAGCACGGTGAACACGTGCAGCTCACCGGTTCGCGCCAGCTCCAGCGTCCCGCCGATCGCCGAGGGCAGACCCGCGACGATACCGGCAAAGATGATGATGGAGATGCCGTTGCCGACGCCCCGCTCGGTGATCTGCTCGCCCAGCCACATCAGGAACATGGTCCCCGTGACCAGGGTGACGGCCGCGGTGAAGATGAACACCGGCCCGTTGAGCACCACCAGGGGCGCACCCCCGATCTGCTGTCCCTGCAGGGCCAGTGCCACGCCGACGGACTGGAAGGTCGCCAGCACCAGCGTCCCGTAGCGGGTGTACTGGGTGATCTTGCGGCGGCCGGCCTCGCCCTCCTTCTTGATCTGCTCGAGGGCAGGCACCGTCACGCTCAGCAGCTGCATGATGATCGCCGCGGAGATGTAGGGCATCACCCCGAGGGCGAAGACCGACATGCGCGACAGGGCGCCGCCCGAGAACATGTTGAACATGTCCAGGATGGTGCCCCGCGACTGCTCGAACAGCTGGCGCATGACCTCGGCATCGATGCCGGGCAGCGGGACGAAGGTGCCGATGCGATAGACAATCAGCGCACCGATCACGAACAGCAGCCGCTGGCGGAGTTCCTTCATCTTGCCCATGCCGCCGAGGGCGCCCATGGGATTTGCCGTGTTCGAACGCGCCACGTCTCGATCCCTTGGTTAGCCGACCTTGCCGCCGGCCTTCTCGATGGCTTCCCGCGCACCCTTGGTGGCCTTGAGGCCTTCACCGCCGAGGGTCACCGCACGGTCGATCTCGCCGGAGAGGATCACCTTCGCCTGGCGCGTCTGGCTGGGGACCACGCCCTGTTGCTTGAGGGTGTCCAGGGTGATCGTGTCCCCCTCCATGGCCGCCACCTCGTTGAGACGAACCTCGGCGGCGAAACGACCCTTGCGGGAGCGGAAGCCCACCTTCGGCAGGCGCCGCTGGATGGGCATCTGGCCACCCTCGAAACCGATCTTGGTGAAGCCGCCGCTACGGGACTTCTGGCCCTTGTGGCCGCGGCCACCGGTCTTGCCCAGGCCGGAGCTCATCCCGCGTCCGACCCGCTTGGCGGAATGCTTGGCGCCCTCGGCGGGCTTGAGGCTGTTGAGCTTCATGCTTGCTCCTCCACCTTCAGCATGTAGGCCACCTTGTTGATCATCCCCCGGTTGGCGGGGGTGTCGGCGACCTCCACGGTGTGATGCATGCGCCGCAGACCGAGTCCCCGCACGCAGTCCCGGTGGGACTGGATGCGGCCGGCGGTGCTGCGGATCTGGGTTACGCGGATCGTCTTTGCATCGGCCATGACTGCTTACCCCAGGACTTCTTCCACCGTCTTGCCCCGCTTGGCGGCGATGGCTTCCGGCGAGTTGATCGACTGCAGACCGTTGAAGGTCGCGCGGATCACGTTCATGTGGTTGCGGGTGCCCATGCACTTGGCGAGCACGTTCTTCACCCCGGCCACCTCGAACACGTCACGCATGGCGCCGCCGGCGATGATCCCGGTACCCTCGGAGGCCGGCTTCATGAATACCCGACCGGCGCCATGACGACCGACGATCTCGTATTGCAGGGTGCCGTCGGCCAGGGGCACGCGGACCATTTCCTTGCGCGCCTTTTCCATCGCCTTCTGGATGGCCGCGGGGACTTCCTTGGCCTTGCCGTAGCCGAAGCCAACCTTGCCATTGCCGTCACCGACCACCGTCAGGGCGGTGAAGGTGAACTGGCGACCGCCCTTGACCACCTTGGAAACGCGGTTGATGGCGACCAGCTTCTCCTGGAGGCCGTCACCTTGCTGCTGATCCATATTTGCCATTGGTATCTACCTCAGAATTCCAGGCCGTTCTCGCGAGCGGCGTCGGCCAGTGCCTTGACCCGGCCGTGGTACTTGAAGCCGGACCGGTCGAAGGCGACGCGGGTCACACCCGCATCCTTCGCCTTGGCCGCGATGGCCTTGCCCACCTCGGCCGCGGCCTCGACGTTACCGGTGTAACCGACCTTGCCGCGGATGTCCTCGGTGGCGGTGGAGGCACTGGCCACGACCTCGCCCCCGTTGGGGGTGATGATCTGTGCGTACATGTGCCGGGGCGTGCGGTGCACGGTGAGCCGATGCGCACCCAGCTCCCTGATCTTGAAGCGTGCCCGGCGTGCCCGGCGCAGGCGATTGATCGTCTTCTGATGCATGGCGAAACCTTACTTCTTCTTGGCTTCCTTACGCAGGATGCGCTCGTCGGCGTACTTGACACCCTTGCCCTTGTAGGGCTCGGGGGGACGGAAGGCGCGAATGTCGGCAGCGACCTGCCCGACCTGCTGCTTGTCGGCGCCCTTGACCACGATCTCGGTGTTGCTCGGCGTCTCGATGGTCACGCCCTCGGGGACCTCGAAGTCCACCGGGTGCGAGAAGCCGAGGTTGAGATTGAGGACCTTGCCCTTGGCCTGGGCCCGGTAACCCACGCCCACCAGCTCGAGTTTCTTCTCGAAGCCCTCGGTGACGCCGCTGAGCATGTTGCTCACCAGGGCGCGCATGGTGCCGGTGATGGCGATGTCGTCGTCGGAGGCCGGCGAGAACACCAGTGCGCCGTCCTGTTGCTCGACGCCCACGGCCTGGTGGAGTTCGTAGTCGAACGCCCCCTTCGGACCCTTGATGCTGACGGTACGGCCGGCCACGTTGACCTCGGCCCCCTTGGGGACCTCGACCGGCTTGGTTGCGATACGTGACATGGGAGCTCCCCCTTAGCTGACCGTGCAGAGGATCTCGCCGCCATGGCCCTGCTCGCGAGCAGCCTTGTCGGTCATGACCCCCTGGGAGGTGGAGACGATCGCCACGCCGAGGCCGCCCATCACGCGCGGCATTTCGTCGCGGCCACGGTAGGCTCGCAGGCTCGGCTTGCTGACCCGCTCCAGGGATTCGATGACCGGTTCACCCTGGAAGTACTTGAGCTTGATGGTCAGCTCGGCCTTGGGCTCGCCCTCGGTGGCGAAATCCTCGATGTAGCCCTCTTCCTTCAGGACCCGCGCGATGGCGGTCTTGAGCTTCGACGAGGGCATCCTGACATCCATCTTGCGCGCCATCTGACCATTGCGGATACGGGTCAGCATGTCGGCGACGGGATCACTCATACTCATTGGAATTACCCTCTTCTTACCAGCTCGCCTTGCGCAGGCCCGGGACCTCGCCGCGCATCGCGACTTCGCGCAGCTTGATCCGGCTCAGGCCGAACTTGCGGTAGTAGCCGTTGGGACGGCCGGTGGAACGGCAGCGGTTGCGCTTGCGAACCGGGCTCGCGTCGCGGGGCAGCTTGTTGAGCTTCTCCACCGCCTCCATCCGCTGCTCGAAGGAGCTGTCGGGATCACGAACGATCTTCTTCAGCTCGGCACGCTTGTGCGCGTGCTTGTCGACCGCCTTAGCGCGCTTACGCTCTCGCTGCAGCATGCACTTCTTGGCCATGACGAATATCTCTTTACTGTTTCAGGGGGAAGTTGAAGGCCTTCAGCAGGGCGCGTGCGCCCTCGTCGTCCTTCGCCGTGGTCGTGATGGTGACGTCCATCCCCCGCAGGGTATCGACCTTGTCGTAGTCGATCTCGGGGAAGATGATCTGCTCACGCACGCCCATGGAGTAGTTGCCCCGGCCGTCGAAGGCCTTCGGGGACAGCCCGCGGAAATCGCGGATCCGCGGAATCGCCACGTTGATCAGGCGATCGAGGAACTCGTACATCCGCTCGCGCCGCAGGGTCACCTTGGCGCCCACGGGCATGCCCTCGCGGATCTTGAACCCCGCGATGGACTTGCGGGCCATGGTCACGATGGGACGCTGGCCGGTGATCTGCGCCATCTCGTCGAGGGCTTCCTCGACGGCCTTCTTGTCGCGAGCCGCCTCGCCGAGGCCCATGTTGATGGTGATCTTCTCCAGCCGCGGCACCGCCATGACGTTGGCGATGTCCAGCTCCTTCTGGATCTGGCCCATCACCGTGTCTTTGTAATAGGTCTGCAATCTGCTGGCCATGTTACACCCTATGCGTCGACGACTTCGCCGTTGGACTTGAAGTAGCGGACCTTGCGGCCGTCCTCCAGGGTCTTGATGCCAACGCGATCACCCTTGCCGGTGGCCGGGTTGAGCAGCATGACGTTGGAGGTATCGATGGGCATCTCCTTCTCGATGATGCCCCCGCCGATGCCCGCGGCCGGGTTCGGCTTCTGGTGCTTCTTGGCCATGTTGACGCCCTGCACCAGGAGCTTGCCTTCCAGCACCTTGATGACCTCGCCGCGACGGCCCTTGTCTTTTCCTGCAGCGACGACGACCTCGTCGCCCTGCTTGATCTTGCTCATTGCCATAGCGCGACTCCTCAG
Source organism: Halothiobacillus sp. (assembly GCA_018623495.1). Classification (GTDB taxonomy): domain Bacteria; phylum Pseudomonadota; class Gammaproteobacteria; order JAAZVP01; family JAAZVP01; genus JAAZVP01. The sequence goes on from JAAZVP010000046.1 coordinate 12,523, forward strand.
AGGACTTCCGGCGCCAGGGACACGATCTTCATGAACTGGCTGGTACGCAGTTCCCGCGTGACCGGGCCGAAGATTCGCGTTCCCACCGGCTGCAGCTGGTTGTTGAGCAGCACGGCCGCGTTGCCGTCGAAACGGATCACCGAACCGTCGTCGCGACGCACGCCCTTGGTGCTGCGAACGACCACGGCATTGAAGACTTCGCCCTTCTTCACCTTGCCGCGCGGGATCGCGTCCTTGACGCTCACCTTGATCACATCTCCGATGGCCGCGTAACGCCGATGCGAACCGCCCAGGACCTTGATGCACTGCACCTTCCGGGCGCCGCTGTTATCCGCGGCATCGAGAACTGTTTGCATTTGAATCATGACAAGTCACCACCCGTTATGCGTTTTAACCTGCCCGCTCGATGACCTTTACCAGGTCCCAGGCCTTGTTCTTGGAACGCGGGCGCGACTCCACGATCTCCACCCAGTCGCCCATGTGGCAGTCGTTGTCCGCATCATGGACGTGCAGCTTGGTGGACCGGGTCAGGTACTTGCCATAGAGCGGATGCTTCACCCGCCGGTTGATCCGAACGACCGCGGTCTTGTCCATCTTGTCGCTGACGACTTCGCCCCGCAGCGTACGCTTGGTCTTGTTACTCTCGCTCATGACTCGGAACCTGCCCTGTTTTTCTCGTTCAGCAAGGTCCGGACCCGGGCAACGTCCCGGCGGACCTGTTTGAGCAGATGGGTCTGTCCAAGCTGGCCGGTCCCGTGCTGCATGCGCAGGTTGAACTGCTCCTTGAGCAGCTCGTTGAGCTCGCTGTCCAGCTCTGCAACAGACTTATCTCGCAGTTCAGCAGCTTTCATCACATCACCGTCCGCTTGACAAACACCGTCTTCACCGGGAGCTTGGCCGCGGCGAGCTCGAACGCCCCGCGTGCCAGGTCCTCGGAGACCCCTTCCATCTCGTAGAGCATGGTGCCGGGCTGGACCTTCGAGACCCAGTACTCGACCGAGCCCTTGCCCTTGCCCATGCGGACCTCGAGCGGCTTCTTGCTCACCGGCAGGTCCGGGAAGATCCGGATCCAGATCTTGCCGCTACGCTTGACGTGGCGGGTCATGGCGCGCCGCGCCGCCTCGATCTGGCGCGACGTGATGCGGCCCCGCTCGGTGGCCTGCAGCCCGTATTCGCCGAAGCTCACCTTGTTGCCCGAGGTGGCCTGGCCACGGTTGCGACCCTTGAACTGCTTGCGGAATTTCGTGCGCTTAGGCATCAACATGGCTCAACTCCTCCTCAGGCACCGGCCGCCTTCTTCTGGCCCATGACTTCCTCTTCGAAGTCCAGGACCTCGCCCTTGAAGACCCAAACCTTGACACCGATGATGCCGTAGGTGGTCTCGGCGTTGGCGGTGCCGAAGTCGATGTTGGCCCGCAGCGTGTGCAGGGGTACGCGACCCTCGCGATACCACTCGCTGCGCGCGATCTCCGCGCCACCCAGACGACCGCCCGCCTGCACCTTGATGCCCTCGGCACCCAGCCGCATGGCGTTCTGCACCGCCCGCTTCATCGCCCGGCGGAACATGATGCGACGCTCGAGCTGCTGCGCGATGCTTTCGGCGACCAGGTGCGCGTCGAGTTCCGGCTTGCGGATCTCCTCGACGTTGAGCTTGACGTTCTGGATGTCGAGGCCAAGCATCGGCGCCACTTCCTGGCGCAGCTTCTCGATGTCCTGGCCGCGCTTGCCGATCACGATCCCCGGACGCGCCGTGTGGATGGTGATGAAGGCGCTCTGCGCCGGCCGCTCGATCTGGATGCGGCTCACCGAGGCGCGCGCGAGACGTTCCTTGAGGAACTCCCGGACCTCGATGTCATTGTTCAGGTAATCCGCGTAGGCCTTGGAGTCCGCATACCATTTGGAACTCCACTCCTGTGCGATGCCCAAGCGGATCCCTGTCGGATGTACCTTCTGACCCATAAGTAACTCCCGGTTATTCCTCTGCAACCGTCACGTTGATGTGACTGGTGCGCTTCAGGATCCGATCCGCACGCCCCTTGGCCCGCGGCTTGATGCGCTTGAGCGTGGGGCCCTCGTCGATACTCACCGCGGCGATCCGCAGGGTGTCGATGTCGGCGCCCTCGTTGTGCTCGGCATTCGCGATGGCCGACTCGACCACCTTGCGAATCAGCCCGGCGGCCTTCTTGTTCGAGAACGCCAGTGTTTCCAGCGCCTGCTCGACCGGCGCTCCGCGGACCTGGTCGGCGACCAGTCGGGCCTTCTGCGGCGAGATCCGGGCAAATTTCAGTTTTGCACTAGCCTGCATGATCCACCCCTATCGCTTGCCTTTCTTGTCCGCGGCGTGCCCGCGATAGGTGCGGCTCGGCGCGAACTCGCCGAGCTTGTGACCCACCATGTTCTCGTTGACGAGAACCGGCACGTGCTGACGACCGTTGTGTACGGCAATCGTGAGACCAACCATTTCCGGCACGATCATCGACCGCCGGGACCAGGTCTTGATGGGCCGGCGACTCCCGGCCTCGACTGCGTCCTCCACCTTCTTCATCAGGTGATGATCGATGAAAGGACCCTTGATTAGTGAACGCGGCACGACTCAACCCTCACTTCTTGGTTCGACGGCGACGAACGATGAATTTGTCGGTACGCTTGTTCTTGCGCGTCTTGTGACCCTTGGTGGAGACGCCCCACGGGGTGACCGGGTGCCGACCACCGGCCGTGCGCCCTTCACCACCCCCATGCGGGTGATCCACCGGGTTCATGGCGACGCCGCGTACCCGCGGCCGACGACCCCGCCAGCGCTTGGCGCCGGCCTTGCCCAGGGCCTCCAGGCTGTGCTGCGGGTTGCTCACCTCGCCCACGGTTGCCCGGCACTCGGCCGGAACCTTGCGCATCTCGCCGGAGCGCAGCCGGAGCGTGGCATAGGCGCCTTCCCGCGCCACCAGCTGGGCGTAGGCACCCGCGCTGCGGGCCACCTGGCCACCCTTGCCGGGGCGCAGCTCGACGTTGTGGACGACGGTCCCCATGGGCATGTAACGCAGCGGCAGGGCATTGCCCGGCTTGATCGCCGCGTTCACGCCGGAGACCACGGTGTCCCCCGCGGCCAGCTTCTGGGGCGCCAGGATGTAGCGGCGCTCGCCGTCGGAATAGCAGACCAGCGCGATGTGCGCGCTCCGGTTCGGGTCGTACTCGATCCGCTCGACCCGCGCCGGCACACCGTCCTTGTTGCGACGGAAATCGATCTGCCGGTAGAGCTGCTTGTGACCACCGCCACGGTGACGCACCGTGATCCGGCCGGCACCGTTGCGGCCGCCGGACTTGCCCTTCTTCTCGGTCAGCGGCGCATGGGGTCGACCCTCGTACAGCTCGCTGTGATCCACCCGTACCGAGTAGCGGCGGCCGGGGGATGTCGGTTTGCTCTTACGCAGTGCCATTGCTCGACCTCACCTCATTCAACCGCCGAAACCAAAATCGATGTCGTTCCCCTCGGCGAGGGTCACGTACGCCTTCTTCCACGCCTTGCGCTTGCCTTCCTGCATGCGGAACCGCTTGGCTTTCGGCTTCATGTTCAGCACGCGGACGTTTTCGACCTTGACGTCGAAGAGCATCTCGACGGCCTTGCGGATCTCCGGCTTGGAAGCGTCCAAGGCGACCTTGAACACGTGCTGATTGGCCGCGTCCGCAGCCAGTGCCGACTTCTCCGACACCAGAGGAGCACGAATAACCTGCATCAGCCTTTGCTCGTTCATGACAACCACTCCTCGATCAGCTTCAGGGCCCCGACGCTCATCACGACCTTCTCGGCACCGACCAGGCTGACGGGATCCACCGACTTGGCCGTGGTATTGCCGATGTGCGGCAGGTTGCGCGAGGCCAGGTAGATCTTCTCGTCGGCCGCCTCGGTCACCACCAGGCCCTTGTCCACGCCCAGCTCACCGAGCCTGGCGGCCATCAGCCGGGTCTTGGGCGCCTCGATGGAGAGGTCCTCGACCACCACCAGGCGATCCTGGCGCACCAGCTCGGAGAGGATCGCCCGCATCGCGGCCCGGTAGGCCTTGCGGTTGACCTTCTTGTCGAAGCTGCGCGGCTGGGCGGCGAAGGTGATGCCGCCCTTGCGCCACAGCGGGCTGCGGATGGTGCCGGCCCGCGCGCGGCCGGTGCCCTTCTGCCGCCAGGGCTTCTTGCCGCCGCCGGAGCGCTCGGCACGGTTCTTCTGCGCCTTGGTGCCGGAACGACTGCCGGCCAGGTGCGCAGTGACCACTTCGTGGACGAGCCCCTCGTTGAAGTCGCGCCCGAATACGGAATCGGAAACGCTCAGGGCCTCGCCGCTCTGGAGTTTGATATCCATTGACTACTCCTCGCAGTTCAGGACTTCACGGAGGGGCGAACGACCAGGTCACCGCCCTTGGAGCCGGGGACCGCGCCCTTGATCAGCAGCAGGCCACGCTCCTCGTCCACGCGGACGATCTCCAGGTTCTGCACGGTGCGCCGCTCGGCGCCCATGTGACCGGCCATGCGCTTGCCCTTGAACACCCGCCCGGGTGTCTGGCACTGGCCGATGGAGCCCGGCGCACGGTGCGCGAGGGAGTTGCCGTGGGTGTTGTCCTGGGTGCTGAAGTTGTGGCGCTTGACGCCACCCGCGAAGCCCTTGCCGATGGAGGTGCCGGTGACGTCCACCTTCTGGCCCGCCTCGAACAGGTCCACGCGGAGCTCGCTGCCGGCCTCGCGACCCTCGAGCGCGTCCGCGTCGACGCGGAACTCCCAGAGCCCGCGACCGGCCTCGACACCGGCCTTGGCGAAGTGACCCGCCATGGGCTTGGTGACCCGGGAGGCGCGACGCTTGCCGGCGGTGACCTGGACCGCGGAGTAGCCATCGTTGTCAGGCGTGCGAAGCTGAGCGACCCGGTTGGGATCCACCTCGACGACGGTCACCGGTACGGCGCCGCCTTCGTCGGTGAACACGCGGGTCATTCCGACTTTGCGACCAACCAAACCTAAAGCCATGGTATTTTCCTCTTATACACCACGCCGATTGCGATTGACCGACGCTGCATAAAACAAAAATCTCGGCCCGAGCCAATGTCTCGGGCCGAGTGAGCGCGGTAATATAACAGATTCTTGAAAGCTATTGAAGCTTTATCTGCACATCGACGCCCGCCGCCAGGTCGAGGCGCATGAGCGCATCGACGGTCTTGTCGGTCGGGTCGACGATGTCGAGCACCCGCTTGTGGGTCCGGATCTCGTACTGGTCCCGCGCGTCCTTGTTGACGTGGGGCGAGGTCAGGACGGTGAAGCTCTCCTTCTTCGTGGGAAGGGGGATGGGACCCTGGACACGGGCCCCGGTGCGCTTCGCCGTCTCGACGATCTCGCCGGCGGAACGATCGATCAGTCGATGATCGAACGCCTTGAGTCGGATACGGATTCGCTGATTGGTCATCGCTTTACTCGACAATCTTGGAAACGACGCCGGCACCGACGGTGCGGCCGCCTTCACGGATGGCGAAGCGCAGGCCGTCTTCCATCGCGATCGGGGCGATCAGCTCGACGGACATGGCCACGTTGTCGCCCGGCATGACCATCTCGGTGC
>JAAZVP010000016.1 GCA_018623495.1 Halothiobacillus sp.
ACGTCGCCGACCACGACCACCTGGGCGTGCCCGCCTGCCGCATCGTGGTCCCCGGCCTCTCCGAGGTCTACCCCGTGGACGACCTGTGGCTGGAGAACACCAACGCCGCCCGCCCCGTGCGCCGGGCCGTGGACCGCCTGGCGGAGCTGGACGCCGACGACTGCCGCGACCTGCTGGAAGCGATCGAGCACGCCGGCCTCGACGACATGGCGCCGGTGGCCCGCACGCTGGGCTTCGCCGCCGACGCGGGCGAATGGGGCGCGCTGCACTTCGCCGAGTTCAACGCCCTGCTCGCGCTGGCCGCCGGCGACCGCGAGGACGCCGCCGCCCGCCTGGACGTGGCCCTCGCCACCGGCCGCCTGGAAGGCGCGCGCCGGCGCCGCTTCCACGCCCTGCACACGCTGCTGGAGCTGGCCCTGCGGGGCGACGACCCGGCCGAGCTGGAGCCCGCGCTGCCGCGCCTGTTCGGCGAGGACGAGCTGGCCTGGGCGCGGGCCGTGCTCGCCGGCGAGACCCGCTTCCCCGGGCTGGAGCACCCACCGGCGGAATGCGACCTGCACCGACGGATGCTGGACGCCCGCGCGCGGGCCCTGGCCGCCCACGAGGCCCGGCCCTCGGGTTCCCCGGGGGCATAACCCTGTCCGGAAGAGGGCATTTCTGCTAGGGTCGCCGAATCCGCTTTGGACACGGCGACAACACCCGATGTACCGACCCCGCACCCTGCGTGCCTTCATCCTCACCGCCGCCGCCGTGGCGGCCTGCGCCGGCCTCGCCGGGACCTATGCCGTGGTCTCGGCGGTCTACAGCGACACGGTGCGCAAGGACGCCCACCGCGTCTCCGAGGCCATCGCCGGCCAGACCTTCTCCTCGATGTTCCAGGTGATGCGCCAGGGCTGGACCCGCGAGGAACTCGAGGCGTTCGTCCAGGCCACCCAGGAGAGCTTCCGCGAGACCCCGTACTCCATCGACATCTACCGCGGCGAGAAGGTCGAGGCCCTCTACGGCCCCATCGACCAGCCGGAGATAGACCGGCCGGTGCGCCTCGCCTTCGACACCGGCGAGCGCCGGCGGGTGGAATCGGACTCGCTGATCCGCCACGTCTATCCCCTCAAGGCCCGTAGCGAGTGCCTGCAGTGCCACGGCAACGCCACCGAGGGCGACGTGCTGGGGGTGATATCGGTGACCCAGGACATGGGCCCACTGCTCTCCGAGGCCCGCAGCGACTTCCTCACCGCCGCACTCCTGCTCACGCCCGTGCCCATCGTCCTCGCGCTGCTGGTGGCGGGCTACATCCACCGGCGGGTCAACCGCTCCATGTCGCGGCTGCAGTCGAGCATCGAGCGGGTCAACCGGGTCTCCGACCTCAAGGACCTGGCGGTGCGCGACCTCGACCTCGGCTTCGAGGAGCTCAACGACATCCTCGCCCAGGTGGACAAGCTCGCCGACCGCCTGCGCGGCTTCGCCGTGGACAAGGACCTGCTGGAATTCGAGATCCGGCTGCTGGAACGCTTCGTGATCACCTCGGACGTGGTCCGCGACTGGCGCGAGTACGTCCGCCAGCTGCTGGGCGAGATCAACCAGGTGGTGGACACCTACACCATGTTCTCCATCTTCAAGGTGGAAGAAGAGGTCTTCGACCTGGAGATCTTCTGGCGCGACCCGCCCACCGAGACCACCAAGAAGCTGCTGGAGGAAGAGGTCAGCAAGGCACTCGCGGGCCAGGCCACCTTCGCCGGCACCACCATCAGCCAGATCAACCACCACATCGCCAACAGCGGCGACGGCGTGCAGCTCGAACTCTCCCGCGAGGAACTGGAGGTGGCGACCAAGTCGCTGGTGGTGGAGTCGCCCAAGATCGGCGGCATCGTGGGCATCGGCGTGCAGGCCGACGTCTCCCGCGATCCCGTGCGCCTGCTGGTGGTGGAGAGCGTGCTCTCCACCCTGCTCAACGTGGTGGGCTCGGTGAAGGCGATCTCCAAGTACACCCGCGACCTGGAGTACTATGCCACCCGCGACCCGCTCACCAACCTCTACAACCAGCGCGTCTTCTGGGACCTGCTGGAATACGAGAAGGGCCGCTCGGAGCGCCACGGCCAAAAGTTCGCGCTGCTGATCATCGACCTCGACAACTTCAAGGCGGTCAACGACACCCATGGTCACGAGACCGGTGACCGCCTGCTCCAGGCCTTCTCCGCCGAGCTCGAGCACGCCCTGCGCAAGGGCGACGTGATCGCCCGCTACGGCGGCGACGAGTTCGTCGCCATCCTGCCCGACATCGACCAGGAGACCCCCTTCGAGGTCGCCAACCGCATCGTCGAGATGGCCAACCGGCCCCTGGTCGAGGCCGCCGACGGCACGCCGATCAAGGCCACGGTGTCCGTGGGCGTGGCGATCCACCCGCTGCACGCCACGGACATGAAGGACCTGTTCCTGTTCGCCGACAACATGATGTACAAGGCCAAGTCGGAGGGGAAGAACCGCATCGCCATCCCCTCCGAGGAGGATGTCATCGAGGCCTTCCGCCAGGTCAACCGGACCATGAGCCTGGTCAGCCAGGCCCTCGAGGAGCAGTGGGTCATCCCCTACTTCCAGCCCATCGCCCGGGCCGCCGACGGCGAGGTGCACGCCTTCGAGGTCCTCTCGCGCATCCGCCGCCCGGACGGACGCGTCATCGGCGCCGGCGAGTTCATCGAGACCGCCGAGCGCCTGGGCATCGTCCACGAGATGGACTTCGTGGTCATGCGCAAGGCCCTGGAATACGCCGCCGAGGTGGGTTTCACGGGCAAGTTCTTCGTCAACATCTCGCCGCGGGCGCTGGTGCTCAAGGAATTCTTCCCGCGGGTCAAGCAGATGCTGCGCGACACCGGCTGCAAGCCCGAGCAGCTGGTCTTCGAGCTCACCGAGCGGGAAACGGTCAAGAACCAGCAGATGCTGGAGAAGTTCGTCCGCCGCCTGAACATGGAGGGCTTCAAGTTCGCGGTGGACGACTTCGGCTCGGGCTTCTCCTCGTTCCACTACATCAAGCGCTTCCCCATCGACTACATCAAGCTCGAGGGCGACTTCGTGGTCAACATGACCAAGGACCCGCGCGACCGCGCCTTCATCCAGAGCACCACGCTACTCGCCCACAGCCTGAAGATCGCCACCGTGGCCGAGTTCGTGGAGAGCGAGGAGGTGCTGCGGGCGGTGGGCGAGAACGGCGTGGACTACGTCCAGGGCTTCCACCTGGGACGCCCGTCCGCCGACCTGCCGGCGTCCCACTGTGCCCCGACCACGCCGCCGCAGATCAGCGGGCGTGGAACTGCTGACGAAAACGGATGACCGCCTCGCCGGCACCGGGTGGGGTCACCCGCAGGGTGAAGTCCAGGGTCTCCCCGTCGACGAAGCGAAACTCCGCGATGTGGTAGATCGCCTCGCGGTCGCGCACCTCGCGGACCGTGAAGTTCTTCAGCTGGCCGGTGAGGTTGACGGCGTGCCCCTCCACCTCGGCGGGCACCGAGACGAGCTCGGCGCCCTCGCCCTGGCTCTCGAGCACGCTCACGGTGAGCACGCCGCGGTTGCCGCTGCGCCGGATCTGGTAGAGCTTGGCCATTTCCGGTGACAGGAAGGTGCTGGGAAAGGCGTTGTAGTGGATCTGGTAGTCGCCGAGGTTCTGGTACTTGGCGGCCACCGCGGGCCCCTGGAAGAGCGCCAGAAACAGTGCCACGGAAAGCGTCAGCAAGACTCGCATCGGGACCCCTCCTGTTTGCCGGGTTCGTGCCTCGAGTCTAGCGGCTCGCCGGGCGAGCTGCGTCCCCCGGAGGGAGCCGGCCCGCGCACCGCCACCACCGCCGCGGCGAACCGGCGGGCGAGCCGGGCCATCGCGGCGCTCAGGCCGCGCGCATCAGCAGGATCGGCGAGCGCCGCAGCACGGTGCGTGCCGCCGCCACCCCGGCCAGGGCGAACAGCCCGGCCACCAGCGGCGGCACCCCCAGCCAGACCCACCCGCTGAGCGCGAGCTCCAGCTCGAAGACCGCCGCCGCCAGCCAGTGACCGATCGCCAGCGCCGCGAGGCTGGCGAAGCCGCCCGCCAGCAGCCCCACCAGCCCGAACTCGGTGACGAACGCCCACTGGATCTGGCGGCGCCGCCCGCCCAGCGCCCGGATCACCGCCGCGTCGCGGATGCGCTCGGCGAGCGTGGCCCGGAAGGCGGCGTGGAACACCAGCACCGCCGCGGCCAGCGAGAACAGGAACACGTAGCGGACCGCCAGGCTGGCACGCTCGATCACCCGCCGCACCTCGCCGATCAGCGACTCGATGTCGATCACCGTCAACGCAGGAAAGCGGTCCACCAGCCGGCCCAGCACCGCCCCGCGGTCCTCCGGCAGGTGGAAGCTGGTGACGTACTGGCGTGGCAGCCCGTCCAGCACCCCCGGCGGGAAGACCACGAAGAAATTGGGCCGGAAGCTGTCCCAGGCCACGCTGCGCAGGTTGTCCACCTCGGCCACCAGCTCGCGGCCGGCGACGTCGAAGCGCAGCCGGTCACCGATCCCGATCCCCAGGGACTCGGCGAAGTCCGCCTCCACCGACATCAGCGGCCGGCCATGGTCACCCGGCGACCACCAGGCCCCCTCCACCACCGCGTTGCCCGCCTGCAGGGCGGCCGACTCGGTGAGGTTGAAGGTCCGCGTGGCGAAGCGCTGGCCGCGGTCGGTCGCGAACGCGATCTTGCCCACCGGCCGCTCGCCGATGGCCTCCAGCCGCGCGCGGATCATGGGGTAGACGCCGGCCGGCTCGAGCCCCTCCCCGCGCAGGAACGCGGCCACCGCCGTCTCCTGCCCCGGCTGGATGTTGATCAGGAACTGGTTGGGCGCATCCGCGGGTACCTGGGCCTCCCAGGCCTCCATCAGCGCCCCGCGCACCTGGCCCAGCAGCAGCAACGCGGCGATGCCCAGGGTAAAGGCGGTCACCTGCAATGCCGCCATGCCCGGCCGCCGGAACAGGTTGGCCAGGCCCAGCCGCCAGCCGGCCCCGCCGCTGAGCCCGCCGCGACCCAGCCCCAGCAGCAGCCGGGTGAGCAGGGCCACCAGCCCGCCGCCCACCAGCAGCCCGCCGGCGAATCCCAGCCCCAGGGTCCAGTCGCCGGCCTGGTGGAGGATCAGGGCCAGGCCGGCGCCCAGTCCCGGCAGCCAGCCGATCGCCCGGCGCAGGGGCCGCCCGGAGAGCCCGCCGCGAAAGACCCGCATCGGCGGGACCGCCGCCACCCCGGCCAGCTGCGGCAGGGCGAAACCCAGGATCCCCAGGCCGGCGACCACGACCCCCACCCCGGCCGTCAGCGGCGAGGTGGCCGGCAGCTCCAGGGCGAGGAAGTCGCCCAGCAGCGCCCCCAGCCCGGCCTGCGCCAGCACGCCCGCCAGCGCCCCCAGCAGCCCGCCCAGCAGGGCCAGCGCCGCCAGCCCGGCGTAGAGATAGGCCCGCATCGCCGCCCCGGAGGCCCCCAGGCTGCGCATCAGCGCCGCGCCATCGAGGGCCCGCCCGCGATAGGCCTGGGTGGCCAGGGCGATGGCGGCGAAGGCCACCAGCACGGCCACGGCCGCCGCCATGCCCAGGAAACGGTCGGCCCGGTCGATGGCCGAGCGCATCTCGGGCCCCACGTCGTCGCCGCCGCGCAACGACTGGTTCGCCTCCAGGCGGGGCTCGACCCAGGCGCGGAATTCGGCCACCGCGGCCGCCTCGCCGGCCACCAGCAGGGCGTGGGTGACCCGGCTGGCGGGGGTGACCAGCCCCGTGGCCGCCAGGTCGCCGGCGTTGATCATCAGCGTGGGCGCGGGCCGGAACAGGGCCCCGGCCACGTCGGGCTCGCGCACCAGGCGGGCGGTCAGCTCCAGCTCCGCGGAACCCAGCCCGAGGGTCCGCCCCGGCTCCAGGCCCCAGGCATCGAACATTCGCCCCGCACCCCAGGCCGTGCCCGGCCCGGGGCCGCGGGCCCGGCTGCGCTCGGTGCCGTCGTCGATCACCAGGCGGCCACGCAGGGGGTAGGCACCATCCACGGCCTTGACGCGCACCAGCCGCGGGCGTTCGCCCGGCGTGATGACGCTGGGAAAGCGCGTCACCCGGGCGGTCTCCAGGCCCAGTGCCCGGGCCTGCTGGATCCAGGCCGGCGGGGGTTCGGTGGGGCCGGAGAGGCGCAGGTCGGCCCCCAGCAGCTCGGTGGCCTGCTGGGCCATGGCCCGTTCCACCCGGTCGGTGAGCATGGCCACCGCCGATACCGCGGCACTGGCGAGCGCCGCCGCCAGCACCACGGTGCGCAGCTGCCCCCGCCGGGCCTCGGCGAGGAAATGGCGCAACCCCAGCCGGGCGGCCTGGATCAACCGGCGCACAGGCGCCCCTCCCGCAGCCGGTAGACGCGGTCGCAGCGGTCGGCCACCGCCCGGTCGTGGGTCACCATCACCAGCGAGCTGCCCTCGCGGTCGCGCAGGTCAAAGAGCAGGTCGGTCACCCGCTCGCCGGTGGCCGGGTCGAGGTTGCCGGTCGGCTCGTCGGCGAACAGGACCGCCGGCGAGACGGCGAAGGCGCGGGCCACCGCCACGCGCTGCTGCTCGCCGCCGGAGAGCTGCCCGGGAAGGTGGCGCAGGCGGGCCTCCAGGCCCACCGCGGCGAGCACCGCCCGGCCCCGCCGGCGGGCGCTCGCCGCCGACCAGCCGGCCAACTCCAGCGGCAGGCAGACGTTGTCCAGCGCGGTGAGGGCCGGCAGCAGCTGGAAGGCCTGGAAGACGAAACCCACCCGGCCGGCGCGCACCGCCGCGCGGCCGTCCTCGTCGAGCGTGTCGAGGCGCGTCCCGAGCAGGCGGATGGCACCGCCATCGGGCCGGTCGAGACCGGCGAGCTGGCCCAGCAGGGTGGACTTGCCCGAGCCCGAGGGTCCGAGGATGGCCACCGCCTCGCCGGCGGCCACGCTCAGCTCCACGTCGACGAGGACCTCCACCGGCCCTTCCGGCCCGTCGAAGCGATGTTTAACATGGGTGGCCTCCACCACCGGGGAACCCGTTGCCGCCATGCTGGGACGACTCCTGATCGTGTTGTTGTTCGTGGTCTTCGCCGCGCCGGTCCAGGCCGAGCGCATGCTGGTGCTGGGCGATTCGCTCAGCGCCGCCCACGACATCCCCCGCGAGCAGGGCTGGGTGAACCTGCTGCGCGAGCGCCTGGGGCCGGAGCACACGGTGATCAACGCCAGCATCAGCGGCGAGACCACCGCCGGCGGCCTGGCCCGCCTGCCCGCCCTGCTCGAACGCACCCGGCCCGACATCGCCATCGTCGCCCTGGGGGCCAACGACGGCCTGCGCGGCCTGCCCCTCTCCCGAATGGAGTCCAACCTGGTGCAACTGGTTCAACGGTTGCAGGCCGTCGGTACCCGCGTGATCGTCGTGGGCATGCATCTGCCGCCCAACTACGGGCCGGCCTATACCCGCCGGTTTCACGCGGCCTTTCGCCGGGTGGCCGAGACCACCGGCGCCGCGCTGCTGCCGTTTCTCCTCGAGGGCATCGCCACGGACCGCGAGCTGATGCAGGCCGACGGCCTCCACCCCACCGCCGCCGCCCAGCCCCGCATCCTCGACAATCTCTGGCCGGTACTCGAACCGCTGATCGAGGCGGGGGATGCAGCCTGAACTTTGACGTGATCAAATTGCCTTATTGCTCCGTCGCCACGGCATCCGAGCCATAACAACAAACGGGCCCGCAATGCGCATCCGCCGAAAACTGATCCTGCCTCCCCTGATCCTCGCCCTGGGCGTGGGCGCCTTCGCCTGGCTCCAGTCCACCCGTGACAGCCAGCCGCCGGCCCAGCCCAGCGAACGGGTCTGGCGGGTGGAGACGGTGACCGTCGAACCGCGCGATCTCGCGCCCACCCTGGAGCTCCACGGCACCGTGGAGGCCCCGGACCAGATGGCGGCGTCGGCCCCGGCCGGCGGTCGCGTCGCCGAGGTCAGGGTCCGCGAGGGCATGCGCGTCGAGCCCGGCCAGCTGCTGGTGGCCATGGATCCGGCAGATTTCACACCCCGGGTGCGCCAGGCCGAGGCCGATGTCGCCGACCTCGAGGCCCAGCTGAAGAGCGCCCGCATCCAGTATCGCACCGACCGGCAGATCCTGGAGAAGGAAAAGCGCCTGCTGGAGCTGGCCCGCTCCGCGTTCGAGCGCGAGCGGAGCCTGCTGGATCGCGACCTGGGCTCGCAATCCGCGGTGGACCAGGCACGCGAGGCCCTGGTGCGCCAGGAACGCACGGTGGCCCAGAGCGAGGCCACCATCGCCACCTACCCCAGCCGCATCCGCCAGCTGGAGGCCCGGCTGGAACGGGCGCGAGCCCAGCTCGCCGAGGCCCGGCGCGACCTGGAACGCTCGCGGGTGGAGGCCCCCTTTGCGGGCTTCGTCAGCGCCGTGGAGGTGGCCGCCGGCGACCAGGTGCAGGCCAACACCACCCTGGTGTCGGTCTACCCTGCCACCGGCCTGGAGGTCCGCGCCCTGGTCCCCGCCCCCTACCAGGCGGAAGTGGAATCGGCGGTGGCCGCGGGTCGGCCGATGCACGCCCGGGCGAGTATCGGCGGGCGGACCGTCGAGCTGCCCCTCGAGCGGCTCGCGGCGCGATCCGACCCCGCCGGCGTCGACGCCTTCTTCGCCATACCGGCGAGCGCGCCCCGCATCCGGCCCGGCGCACTGCTCCCCCTGCGCCTGGTGCGCCCGGCGCGGGAGGGGGCCATCGCCCTCCCCTACGAGGCCCTCTACGGCTCCGACCGCGTCTACCGCGTGGTCGACCAGCGCATGCAGGCGGTCACGGTGGAACGCCTGGGCGAGCGCCAGCGCGCCGACGGCGAGCCCCAGCTGCTGGTGGCCAGCGACGAACTGGCGGCCGGTGACCGGGTCGTGGCCACCCACCTGCCCAACGCGGTCAACGGCCTGCGAGTCGAGGTGGTCGAGCGATGAAACACCGCGCCGACCTGCTGGGCACCTTCGCCCACCACAAGGTGGCGGCGAACCTGTTGATGATCGTGATGCTGCTCTCCGGGGCACTGGCCCTGGACCGGCTCAACATCCAGTTCTTCCCCAACTTCGCCCTGGACATCGTCAGCGTGCGGGTGATCTGGAGCGGGGCCTCGGCCGAGGACGTGGAGGACGGCATCACCCGGCCGCTGGAACAGCGTCTCAGGACCGTCGACCACCTGGACTCCATGACCTCCACCTCCGCCCAGGGGGTGGCCTCGATCACCCTGGAGTTCGAGGAGGGCACCGACCCGGTCATTGCCCTCGACCAGGTCAAGCAGAAGGTGGACGAGTTCCGCAACCTGCCGCAGGACGCCGAGGAGCCCGAGGTCACCCGGGTGGTGCGCTACGAGCCCATCGCCCGCGTGCTGCTCACCGGCGACGCCGCCCCCGAGGAGCTGCGCGCCATGGCCCACCGTTTCGAGGAGGAGCTGCTCGCCCGGGGCGTGGACAAGGTCGACATCAACGGCCTGCCCGACGAGGAGGTCTCCATCGAGGTGCCCAACCAGCGCCTCGAGGAACTGGGCCTGTCGCTGGAGCAGATCGGCCGGCGGGTCGACGAACTGAGCACCGACCTGCCCGCGGGCATCCTCGGCGAGCAGGACGGCGCCCGCGAACTGCGCAGCCTGGAGCAGCGCGAGGACGCCACCGGCTTCGGCGAACTGGAGGTGATCGGCGACGCCGGGCGGCGCATCGAACTGGGTTCGATCGCCGAGATCCAGCGCGGCCCCGAGGAGGGCGGCGTGACCCTCTCGGTGGACGGCCGCCCGGCGGTGGAGCTCCAGCTCCAGCGCGCCGAGACCGGCAACAGCCTGGAGGCCGCGCGGGTGTTGGAGGCCTGGCTGGCCGACACCCGCCCGCAGCTGCCGCCCGAGCTCGAACTCAAGGTCTACGACGAGTCGTGGCAGCTGATCAAGGAGCGCATCTCGCTGCTGGTCAAGAACGGCGCCGGCGGGCTGGCGCTGGTGATCGCCATCCTCTACCTTTTCCTCTCCGGCCGGGTGGCCTTCTGGGTGGCGGTGGGTATCCCCATCTCGTTCATGGCCACGCTCTTCTTACTGCTGCTCGCCGGCGGCAGCATCAACATGATCAGCCTGTTCGCGCTGATCATGGCACTGGGGATCATCGTCGACGACGCCATCGTCGTGGGCGAGGACGCCCAGGCCCACTACCAGATGGGCGAGGACCCGCTGCTGGCCGCCGAGGGCGGTGCCCGGCGCATGCTGGCCCCGGTGATCGCCTCCTCGCTGACCACCATCGCCGCCTTTCTCCCCCTGATGCTGGTGGGCGGGATCATCGGCAACATCCTCTTCGCCATCCCGCTGGTGATCATCGCCGTGATCATCGCCTCGCTGATCGAGAGCTTCCTGATCCTGCCCGGTCACCTGCGCGGCGCCTTCGTCCACAGCCACAAGGCCCGGCCGGGCGGCCTGCGCGACCGCCTGGACCGCGGCTTCGAGCACCTGCGCGAACAACGCTTCCGGCCCCTGGCGCGCAAGGCCCTGGAATACCGCGGCACCACCCTGAGCCTGGCGGTGGCGGCCCTGATCGTCGCCGTGGGCCTGCTGGCCGGCGGCCGCCTGAGCTTCACCTTCTTCCCCTCGCCGGAGTCGCAGGTGCTCTACGCCAACGCCTCCTTCGTCTCCGGCACCCCCGAGGCCAAGGTCGACCGTTTCCTGGGCCACATGGAGGACACCCTCGAGCAGACCGAGCGCGAGCTGGGCGGGGACCTGGTGATGACCGCGGTCACCCGCCACGGCACCACCACCGGCTCGGCCAACACCGGCGGCGGCACCCGGGGCGAGCAGCTGGGCTCGATGATGATCGAGCTGGCCCCGCCGGATGCCCGCAGCGTGCGCAACGAGGCCTTCGTGGCCGCCTGGCGGGAGAACATCGAGATCCCCGCGGGCATGGAGAACTTCACCATCACCTCGCGCCAGTCGGGGCCACCGGGACGGCCGGTGACCGTGCGCCTCACCGGCCACGAGCCCGAGCGCCTCAAGCAGGCCGCCCTCAGCCTCGCCGAGACCCTCAAGGGCATCCCGGGGGTGCTCGAGGTCACCGACGACATGCCCTACGGGCGCGAGCAGCTGATCTACTCGCTCACCCCCGCCGGCCGGGCCATGGGCCTGACCGTGGAATCCCTGGGCCGCCAGCTGCGCGCGGCCTTCGACGGCCAGCTGGTGCAGATCTACCAGGACGGCCCGGACGAGGTGGAGGTCTACGTGCGCCTGCCCGAGGCCGAGCGCGAGCGGGTGGCCACCCTGGAAGACCTGCGCATCCGCACCGACGACGGGCGCTTCGTGCCCCTGTCCAGCGTGGCCCGCTGGGAATCCCGCCAGGGCTTCGAGGCCCTGCGCCACGCCGAGGGCCTGCTGGCGGCGGAGGTCTCCGGCGACGTGGACCGCAGCGTCAACAACGCCAACCGCATCCTCGCCAACCTGCAGGAGAAGGCCCTGCCCGAGCTGCGCCGCCAGTACGGGGTCGACTACAGCCTCGAGGGCCGCGCCGCCGACCAGCGCGAGACCATGGCCGACATGAAGAAGGGCCTGGTGCTCGGGCTGATCCTGATCTACCTGGTACTGGCCTGGGTCTTCGCCTCCTACGGCTGGCCGCTGGTGGTGATGGCCGCCATCCCCTTCGGCGTCACCGGCGCGCTGTTCGGCCACTGGGTGATGGGCCTGGAGGTCACCATCCTCTCCATGTTCGGCCTGTTCGGGCTCTCGGGGATCGTGGTCAACGACTCGATCATCCTGGTGACCTTCTACAAGCAGCTGCGCGAGCAGGGCATGTCGGTCCAGGACGCGCTGGTGGAGGCCTCCTGCCAGCGCCTGCGGGCGGTACTGCTCACCTCGCTGACCACCATCGCCGGCCTCACGCCGCTGCTGTTCGAGACCTCGCTGCAGGCCCAGTTCCTGATCCCCATGGCCACCTCCATCGCCTTCGGCCTGGGCTTCGCCACCCTGCTGATCCTGCTGGTGATCCCGGCCCTGCTCTCCTTCCACGAGAGCCTGCGCCTCTCCCCCGAACAGCGTCGCGCGGCGCCGGAGACCGGCTAGGCACCGGGGACGCCAGGCCCTTTGCCGTAGGGTCGGTCTTCTCGGGCGCTCGATCGTTGCACCCCCCGGGCCCCTGCGCCTTGCCTCGTCGCCGGAGGATTGCCCGAAGGGCCAAGGTGCCGGGGTGCCCGGATCGAAGGGTACTTTCTATTGGGCAAGCAATAGAAAGTGCCTCGCGCACCTGGCAGCAAGTGTCGAAAAATTGCTCGGCCCAAACGGGTCGCGAAATCCCGATCACGGCGCTTATGGGCCTCCTGTTTCACGGCAAAATGCGTAGAACCAAGCCCTTCCCCCCCTCGCTGCGAACGCCACCCAGCCGAACGAAAACGCCCCGGCAGATCCCGCCGGGGCGCGGTGCTCCCGGGTCGCCGAGCGCGGCGCCCCGGGGTAGAACCCGGGCTCAAATCCGGTTGCGCAGCATCAGTTCCCGGGGATAGGGCCTGAGGTAGTGCTGGGCCTCCACGTAGGGATGCGGGTGGCGGCGGAAGTGGTGTTCGAGCAGCGTCAGGGGCACCACCAGCGGCACGCGACCCTGGCGGTACTCCTCGATGGTGTCGACGATCTCCATGCGATCGTGCGAGTCCAGCGGGATCTTGAGGTATCCCATCAGGTGATACAGCACGTTGGCGTGATCCCGCCGCGAGGCCCGCTTCCTGAGCGTGCCCATCAACCGGGTCTCGTAGGTCTCGGCGAGTTCCTCGACCGGCATCTCGCCGGCCCGGGCCACCAGCCGCCCCATGCGCCGGTACTCGGCCTGGTCGTGGGCCAGCAGCATCAGCTTGTGGCGGGTATGGAAGTCCACCAGCCGCGCCGGGGTGAGCCCCTCGGCCAGCAGCGTCTGCCAGCGGTGATAGACGTAGACCCGCTGGATGAAGTTCTCCCGCAGGACGTCGTCGTTGAGCCGCCCCTCCTCCTCCATGGGCAGGTTGGGGAGGCGTTCCATCAGCCGCGCGGCGTAGGCGCCGGGGGCGTTGGAGCCGGGCTGGCCGGAGTCGTTGTAGACCTTGACCCGCTCCATCCCGCAGCTGGGCGACTTGTTCTTGAGCAGGTAGCCGCTGATCCGGCCGCCCAGGCGGTCCGCCATCCGGTCGGCGTAGTCGTTCAGTGCCTCGGTGACGTCCAGCGAGGCGTCCTTCACGCCCACCACCCGGATCTCCTTCGCCTCACCCCGGCCCCGTTCCATCAGGTGGATGGGCTGGCGCGGCGTGCCCAGGCCGATGGCCACCTCGGGGCAGACCGGGACCAGGCGGAAATGCTCGGAGAGGGTGTTGCGGATAAAGCGGTCCTGCTTGTGCCCGCCGTCGAAACGGACCTCCTCGCCCATCAGGCAACTGCTCACGCCCACGCAGATCGCTTGTTCGTTCATCGCTTCACGCATTGCTGTAGTGCTCGGGTTCGGGCCCGGTCGGTGCCGAGCAGATCAGGTAGTCGGTGGTCGGCGGGCGTTCCCCGCCGGTACCGGCCGGCCCGGTGACCACCGGGCCGGCGTCGGGGCGCACCAGCCCCAGCGCGCCGGCCAGCAGGCAGAGGCTGGCGATGGCCGTCAGCCGGGTGCGCAGCAGGCGCCACTCGGGCGAAACGCGCCCCAGCGGCAGGCGCCGCTCGAGAAACCACAGGCCCCAGAGACCCGCGGCCACGGCCAGCAGCGACAGCCAGGGGGCGACCACCAGCGCCAGCCAGGCGGCCAGCGGGGCGAGGATGCCCAGCACCAGGATCCGCACCGGTGTCGGCCCGGGCCGGCGCAGGACCACGCCCCAGTGGATGCCGCCGAGAAAGGCCAGGATCAGCGCACCCCACGCCGCCAGGGCGCTGCCGGCCTGAGCCGCCCAGGGGCCGACCCAGGTGCCCACCGCCAGACCGGCGAAGGGCAGCAGACCGGCATAGCCCATGGGGATCGCCGCCCGCGGCAGGCTCACCGGCGCCGGCCCGGTGCCGTCGAGCCAGGCATCCAGCTCGCGGCCGCCACCGAGGAATTCGCCGTCGACGAACACCATGGGGAGCGTGGGCCAGCCGGTGGCCTGCTGCAACTCGCGGAACCGCCAGCGCATCTCCGCCGAAGCCATGCCCATGACGAGGCGCCGGTGGTCGATGCCCCGCATGGCCAGGCGCCGCTCGAGGGCGACGGTCTCGGTCAGCTCGGAGGCCACGATCACCACCCGGGCCGCCTCCAGCATGGGGCGCAACGGGTGGTCCGCGGGCAGGGGGACCCGGCGGGTCACAGGGCCTCCTCGATCGCGCGGATCAGGCGGGGATCGTCCGGTGCCACGTGGCTGGGGTAGCTGGCGACCAGCCGGCCGTCACGGTCCAGAAGGTACTTGTGGAAGTTCCAGGCCGGGTACGCGCCGGCGGCCTCGCCGAGACCGCGGTAGAGCGGGTCGGCCCGGCCCTCCTTGACGCGGGTCTCGGCGAACATGGGAAAGCGCACGCCGTAGGTCAGCCGGCAGAACTCGGCGATCTTCTCCCGGTCGCGGTACTCCTGGGCGAAATCGTGCGAGGGAAAGCCGAGCACCGCGAAACCCCGGTCCCGGTAGCGTTCAAAGAGCGCCTCCAGACCGTCGAACTGCGGCGTGTAGCCGCACTTGCTGGCGGTGTTCACCACCAGCACCACCTGCCCGCCGAAGCGCTCGCAGAGTCGCACCGTCTCGCCCGCTTCCAGCGTCTCCACGCGGTGGTCCAGCAACTCGGGACAGGCCGGCGCCGCCACGGATGCCGCGGCCACCAGCGCCAGGACCGTTCCCGCGACCAGGCTGTACAGTTTCATGACGAATCCCTCTGTTTTCCTTTACAACCGATCTTAGTACAGCTATACAATAATTGTACAACACATCGATCACGGGATCTCGACCATGTCCACGGAACGCATCGCCGTCGTCGGCGCCGGCATCTCGGGCCTGGGGGCCGCCTGGCTGCTCGGCCGGCGCTTCGACGTCACCCTCTTCGAGGCCAACGACGATTTCGGCGGCCACAGCAACACCGTGGACGCCGTCGACGACTCCGGCCGCCGCGCCGTGGACACCGGCTTCATCGTCTACAACGAGCGCAACTATCCGCAGCTGACCGCACTCTTCGAGCACCTCGGCGTGGCCACCCGGCCCAGCGACATGTCCTTCTCCGCCTCCATCGACGGCGGCGCGCTGGAATACGCCGGCAGCGGCATCGACACCCTGTTCGCCCAGCGGCGCAACCTCGTCCGCCCGCGCTTTCTGCGCATGGTGGCCGACATCCTGCGCTTCAACCGCGAGGGCAAGCGGCTGCTGGAGGCGGAGGTGCCCGGCCACCGGACCCTGGGGGAATACCTGGAGGGTGCCGGCTACGGCCGCGGGATCATGGAGCACTACCTGTTGCCCATGGCCGCGGCGATCTGGTCCTGCCCCGCCGAGCAGATGCGCGAGTTCCCGCTGCTGAGCTTTCTGCGTTTCTTTCGCAACCACGGCCTGCTCGACCTGCGCGATCGGCCCCAGTGGCGCACCGTGGCCGGTGGCAGCCGCGAGTACGTGCGCGCCCTGCTCGACGACTTCCCCGGCGAACGCCACGTCAATGCCCCCGTGCGCGCCGTCCTCCCCGGGGACCTGCAGACCACGGTGATCACCGCCGACGGCGAGCGCCGCGCCTTCGACCGGGTGGTGATCGCCACCCACGCCGACCAGGCCCTGGCCCTGCTGGACAACCCCGAGCCGGTCCAGCGGCGCCTGCTGGGGGCCTTTCGCTACCAGGCCAACCACGCCGTGCTCCACGGCGACACCGCCCTGATGCCGCGCCGGCGCTCGGTGTGGTCCTCCTGGAACTACCTGGCCGAAAGCCGCGGTGCGCGCACCGACCGGGTCTCGGTCACCTACTGGATGAACCGCCTCCAGGGCCTCCCCGGCGACCCGCTGCTGGTGAGTCTCAATCCCCTGGTCGAACCGGACCCGGCCGGCGTCCACGCCCGCTTCGACTACGACCACCCGGTATTCGACGGCGCGGCCCTGCACGCCCAGCGCCAGCTCCACCAGCTCCAGGGCCGGGGCGGCATCTACTTCTGCGGCAGCTACTTCGGCTACGGCTTCCACGAGGACGGCCTGCGCTCGGCCGTGGAGGTGGGCCTGCGCCTGGGCGTCGCCCCGCCCTGGTGGCAGAGCCGGCGCAACGTCGAGCCGCTGCCGCGGAGGCAGGTGGCATGAGCGGCATCGCCGCCGGCAGCCGGCTCTACAGCGGGCGCGTGATGCACCGCCGCCTGTTCCCGGTGAACTACCACTTCGACTACCGGGTGTTCTCGCTGCTCGCCGACCTCGACCGCATCGAGGACGAGAGCCGGCGGCTGCGCTGGCTGTCGGTGGACCGCTTCAACCTGTTCTCCATCGACGCCCGCGACCACGGCCCCCGCGACGGCTCGCCCCTGCGGCCCTGGATCGATGCCCGGCTGGCCGAGGCCGGCCTGCCCCGGCCCGCGCGCGTCCACCTGCTCTGCTTCCCCCGGGTGCTCGGCTACGGCTTCAACCCCCTCTCGGTCTGGTACTGCAGCGATGCCGACGGCCAGGTCTTCGCCGTCGACTGCGAGGTGAGCAACACCTTCGGCGAGCACCACCACTACCTGCTGCACGACGCGGGCCGGCCGCTGGGCTGGCCGGCGCGGGCCGCGGCGGAAAAGGGCTTTCACGTCTCGCCGTTCATCGGCATGTCCGCCAGCTACCACTTCCGCTTCGGCCTGCCCGACGAGCGCCTGGACGTGGTGATCCGCGAGTTCCAGGACGAGCGCCTGATGCTGGCCGCCGTCCAGGCCGGTCGCGCCCGGGCGCTGGAGGACGGCCAGCTCCTGCGGCTGGCCGCCGGCTACCCGCTGATGACCCTCAAGGTGATGGGCCTGATCCACTGGCAGGCCTTCAAGATCTGGCGCCAGGGCGCTCGCTTTCACCGCAAGCCGCCGCCCCCCACACAGGAGATGACCGCATGGCCTCAGAGCGCACGCAGACCCTGAACCCGGCCGCTGCGGGCGACGACCTCGTCACCCGCCTGGTGGGCCACCTCCCGCCGCTGGAACACGGCGAGCTGGTCCTCGAGCTGCCGGGACACGCGCCCTTCACCCTGGGCGGCAACGGTCCCGGCCCGCGCGCCCGGCTGCACGTCCGGCAGCCCGCGCGGCTGGTGCGCCGTTTCGCCCTGCGGGGCGTGGTGGGCTTCGCCGAGGGCTACATCGACGGCGACTGGGACACCGACGACCTGGCCACCCTGCTCTACCTGGGCGCGCTCAACGACCACCACCTGCCCGGCCACTCCCCGGGGGCGCGCCTGGCGCGCTGGATCGACCACCTGCGCCACCGCCTGCGGCCCAACACCCGCCGCGGCAGCCGGCGCAACATCGCCGCCCACTACGACCTGGGCAACGACTTCTACCGGCTCTGGCTGGACCCGTCCATGACCTACTCCAGCGCCCTCTACGCGGACCCGGCCACCGACCTGGAGACGGCCCAGGCGGCCAAGTACCAGCGCCTGCTGGACCGCCTCGGGGCCCGGCCCGGCGACCACATCCTGGAGATCGGCTGCGGCTGGGGCGGGTTCGCCGAACACGCCGCCCGCGCCGGCATGCGCGTGACCGGCATCACCGTCTCCGCCGAGCAGCTGGCCTACGCCCGCGGCCGGATCGACCGGGCCGGGCTGGCCGACCGGGTGGAACTGGCCTTCTGCGACTACCGCGACCTGGACCGGGCGTTCGACCACGTGGTCTCCATCGAGATGTTCGAGGCCGTGGGCGAGGCCTACTGGCCCACCTACTTCCAGGCGCTGGCGCGTTCCCTGCGCCCGGGCGGGCGGGCCGCGCTGCAGGTCATCACCATCGACGAGGCCCACTTCCGCCACTACCGCCAGGGCGCCG
This sequence comes from Halothiobacillus sp., assembly GCA_018623495.1. GTDB lineage: Bacteria > Pseudomonadota > Gammaproteobacteria > JAAZVP01 > JAAZVP01 > JAAZVP01. The sequence goes on from JAAZVP010000016.1 coordinate 17,920, forward strand.
ACTTCATCCAGCTCTACATTTTCCCCGGCGGCATGCTGCCGAGCCCCGAACGGTTGCACGCCGAGGCCGGCGCGGCCGGGCTGCGCTCGCTGGACCGGGCCTCCTTCGGCCCGGACTACGCCCGCACGCTGGCCGCCTGGCAGGAGCGCTTCGACGCCCGGGCCGAGACGCTGGCGGCCATGGGCTTCGACGCGCGCTTCCGGCGCATGTGGCGCTTCTACCTGGCCTACTGCCAGGCCGGCTTTCGCGAGGGCCGGCTGGACCTGGTGCAGACGGTGCTCACCCGGTGAGCCTCGACCGCCGCCAACTGGCCGCCTACGCGGCGCCGGCCCTGCCGCTGGCCATCCTCGGCCCGCCCCTCTACGTCTTCGTGCCCGGCCTCTACGCCGACCGGCTGGGCCTGGGGCTGACGGCGGTGGCCGCCGCCCTGGTGGGCGCGCGCGCCTTCGACCTAGTGATCGACCCGCTGGTGGGGCACCTCAACGACCGCCTGGCCGACACCCGCCTCGGGCGCCAGGCCCTGGTGGCGACCGGCACGGCGATCCTGCTGGTGGGCGCCACCGGCCTGCTGCGACCCGGCGATACCGCCTCGGCGGTCGAGCTGTTCGCCTGGTCGGCCGTCGCCTTTCTCGGCTGGACCCTGGTGGCCATCCCCCAGCTGGCCTGGAACGCCGAGCTGGCGCCCGTCCCGGGCGGGGAACGCGACCGCATCAACGGGGTGCGCGAGGGCGCCACCGTGGCGGGGATCCTGGTGGCCGGCACCATCCCCCTGATCGCCGGCGGGGACGGGGCGGTGACCACGACCCTCGATGGCTATCTCGTCGTGCTCTGGCTCCTGCTGCCGGCCACGGTGATCGCCATGCTGGCCGTGCTGCGCCTCCCGCCCCACCCGGCCCGGCCGTCGGCAAGGCCGGACTGGCGGGCACTGAAAGCCCATCCCGGCCTGTTCCGGCTGCTCGGCATCCACCTGGTCAACGGCACGGCCAACGGCGTGCCCGCGGCACTGTTTTTCCTCTTCGTCACCCACGTCCTGGAGGCCCCGGACCGGCTGGGCCTGTTCCTCGGCGCCTATTTCCTCGCCGGTGTCGCCGCCCTGCCCGCCTGGCTCTGGCTGGCCGGGCGCATCGGTCGCCGGCGGGCCTGGGTGGCCGCCATGCTCTGGGCGGCACTGGCCTTCGCCGGGGCACCCTTCCTGGACAGCGGCGACACCACCGCCTTCCTGGTGATCTGCGGGGCCTCCGGGCTCAGCCTCGCCGCCGAGATGGCCCTGCCTGCCGCCCTCCAGTCCGACGTGGTGGAGATCGGCGAGCGCAGCGGCGCCGGCTACCGGCCCGGCATGTTCTTCGGCCTGTGGGGCATGGCCACCAAGCTGGCCGCCCCCCTGGGGGTGGGCCTGGCCTTCCCGCTGCTGGCGCTGGCCGGCTTCGATGCCGGCGGCGACCACCCCGGCCAGGGCCTCTGGGCCCTGGCCCTGCTCTACGGCGGCGCGCCGGTGATCCTCAAGCTGATCGCCGCCTTTCTCGCCTGGCGCCTGCCGATCACCGGCGCGCCCGAACCACGACCGGAAAGACAGGGAGCCTGACGTCATGAAGCCCATCACCTTTCTCATCGCGGGCCTGCTGGCCCTGGCCATCACGGGATGCACCACCATGAAGATCGAGGACTATGCCGACACCGAACCGCAGTTTCGCCTGGAGGACTACTTCCTCGGCCAGACCCGCGCCTGGGGGATCTTCGAGGGTCGCTCCGGCGAGGTGAAGCGCCGTTTCACCGTCGACATCCACGGCCACATGGACGACGGCGAACTGGTGCTCGAAGAGGACTTCCAGTACGCCGACGGCGAGACCGACCGGCGGGTCTGGCGGATCACCCCCGAGGGCGACGGCCGCTACACCGGGCGGGCCGGCGACATCCGGGGAACGGCCCGGGGCGAGGCCGCCGGGCATGCCCTCAACTGGCGCTACACCCTGGAACTGCCCTGGCGCGACGGCACGGTGGCCGTGCAGTTCGACGACTGGATGTTCCGGGTGGACGACGACGTGGTGGTCAACCGCGCCACGGTGCGCAAGTTCGGCATCCGCGTGGGCGAGGTGACGCTGTTCTTCCGCAAGGTCGGAGAGGCGGCATGATCCCCCGCGCCGCGCTGATTTCCCTCGCGCTGCTGGCCATACCGGCCGCCGCCGCGGAGCTGGAACTGCGCGGCCGCGGCGAGGCCGCGCTGCCCCTGCTGGGACCGATCTACACCGCCACCCTGCATGCCCCGGCCACCATCCCGGCCGCGCGGATCCTGGCCGTCGACACCCCGCGCCGCCTGACGATCGTCTACCACCGCAGGATTCGCGCCGAGCAGCTGGTGCGGACCGGGGAGAAGACGATCGCGCGCCAGCTCGATCCGGCAGAACGCGAGCCCATCCGGCCCGGGCTGGCCTCCCTGCACGCGGCCATGGAGGACGTCGGCCCCGGTGACCGCTACGTGCTCGACTATCACCCCGACAGGGGGCTCGCCCTCCGGCTGAACCGGCGCACGCTCTTTTTTGCCGATGCCCCCCGGCTGGCCGAGGCCTACTTCGGCATCTGGCTGGCGCCCGGCGGCCTCTCCGAGTCGCTGCGCCGGCAATTGCTGGGCCAGGGTCCCCGGGCCTCCGCGGGACCCACCCCCCTTCACTTCCCCTGACCAGGAAGGCTTTCCATGCGCTTTACCCGCTCGATCGTGTTCCGGCTGCTGGCCGCCATCGCCCTGCTGCTCGTCGCCCTCCAGGTCCTCCAGATCACGCTGGTGACCTGGGACAAGCGCCAGGCGGGCCGCCAGGCCGCCGTCGAGGACGCCCGCCACGTGCTGATGATGACCGAGGCCGTGCGCGAGGACATGGAGCGCCGCTGGGACAGCGGCACCTACTCGCCGGAAAAGCTCGCCCGCCTCGACTGGGACGACCCCGCCGAGCGCGAGCGGATCAAGAACACCATTCCCATCATCGTTTCCTGGCGCACCGCCCAGACCAAGGCGGAGGAAGGCGGTTACCGCTTCCGGCCGGTTCGCGAGGGGGCGCGCAACCCCGAGCACGAGGCCGATGCCGTGGAGCGCGAGGCCCTGGACTTCTTCCGTGCCAACCCCGGGGCGGAGGAACACCACGTGGTCGACCGGGAGGCCGAGCGGCTGCGCTATTTCCGCCCGGTGCGCCTGTCCGAGTCCTGCCTGGTCTGCCACGGCGACCCGGCCCGGTCGCAGGCCCTGTGGGGCAACGACGACGGGCTCGACATCACCGGCAACCGCATGGACGGCATGGAGTCGGGTGACCTCATCGGCACCTTCGAGATCATCAAGGACCTCGGGCCGGTGGAACAGCGCCTGGCGGCCGAGGCCACCCGCGACTACGCCCTGGGCCTGGTCGGGCTGCTCGCCGTGCTCGGGCTGGCGGCCTGGATCATGCACCGCCTGCTGGGCCGGCCTCTGCACCGGGCCGTGGGCCAGCTGTCCACCGCGGCCGAGTCCCGCGACCTGACGGTGCGCCTGAGCAACGGCCAGGACACCGAGATCGGCACGCTCGCCCACGCCTTCAACCACTACGCCGCCGACGTGGGCGACTCGCTGGTGCAGGTGAACGACCGCTTCGGCGAACTGCCGGCCATCGGCTCCCGGCTGGAGTCGGCCACCGAGCGGGTGCGGGAGGGGGCCGAGCGCCAGTACGCCGACGTCGACTCGCTCACCGCGGCCATGGAGCAGATGACCACCGCCGTGGAGGAGATCGCGCGCGCCACCGCCGAGGCCAGCGGGGCCGCCGACGGGGCCGAGCGCAGCGTGGCCCACGGCGAGACGGCCGTGAGCGAGAACGAGCGGGCCATCCGCACCACCGCCGAGGAGATCGACCATGCCGACCGGGTGATCGCCTCGCTGTCGGCCTCCAGCGTCCAGATCGGCGAGGTCCTCGACCTGATCGAGTCCATCGCCGAGCAGACCAACCTGCTCTCGCTCAATGCCGCCATCGAGGCCGCCCGCGCCGGCGACGCGGGTCGCGGATTCTCGGTGGTCGCCGAGGAGGTGCGCACGCTGGCCAACCGCACGCGCCAGTCCACCGAGGACATCCGGTCCCGCATCGACCAGCTCCGCGGCGAGACCGACGAGGCGGTGACCGCCATGCAGCGGGGACGCAGTGCCACCGAGGAGAGCGTGGCCCGGGCCCGCGGGGTCACCGAGGCCCTCGACGACATCCGCGGGGCGGTGGACACCATCGCCCGCATGAACACCCAGGTGGCCACCGCCGCCGAGCAGCAGTCCGCCAGCTCGGCCGAGATCCGCCGCAACGTCGAGGGCATCCGCGACGTCGCCGGCGAGGCCACGGAGAACGCCGAGAACACCGCGGGCATCGGCCGCGAGCTGCGCCGGCTCACCGGGGACATCCAGGCCACGCTGGCGGTCTTCCGCCTGCCGCGGGACGCCGCGCGGGCGGACGACCGGGACGACGACTGAAGTTTCGTGACCGCTTGCCGATACAATGGCCAGGTGATCGAACCATCCCGGGCGCCCGGCCGGTCACGCGGCGCCCGGCATCCTCGGCCAACATTTTTCAGGGGTGGGCATGACGGCACGGCACACCATCATCTTCAAGACCCTGCTCAACATCGCGGTGATCGTGATCCTCCTGCAGGCCATGCACATGGCGGTGGGCACCTGGGAGAAGGACAAGGCCATCCAGGAGAAGACGGTGGAGGATGCCCGCCACATCCTGATGCTCTCGGAGGCCGTGCGCGAGGACATGGAGAAGCGCTGGGCCCGCGGCATCTACTCGGTGGAATACCTCAAGCAGTTCGACTGGAACGACCCCGAAGGCCGGGAGCGGATCAAGGACGCCATTCCCATCATCGCCTCCTGGCGCACCATCCAGTCGAAGGCCGAGGAGGGCAACTACGAGTTCCGCCCGGTACGCATCGGCGCGCGCAACCCCAAGCACGAGGCCGACCCGCTCGAGGCCGAGGCCATTCGTTACTTCAAGCAGCATCCCGAGGCCACCGAGCACCACCTCTTCGATGAACAGACCAACGCCGTGCGCTACTTCCGCCCGGTGCGCCTGGAAGGCGTCTGCCTGGTCTGTCACGGCGCCCCCGACACCGCCCGGGCCCTGTGGGGCAACGATGACGGCCGGGACATCACCGGCCACCGCATGGAAGGCATGAAGCCCGGGGACCTCTACGGCGCCTTCGAGGTGATCAAGTCCATGGACGAGGCCGACGCCGCGGCCCGCACGGTGCTGATCAAGGAGACCGCCATCGCCATCCTCGGCCTGCTGGTGGCCATCACCCTGATCGGCCTGGTGCTGCGCAAGATGGTCTCGCGGCCGGTGAAGCGGGCGATGGAGCAGCTCGGCCACGCCGCCGACGACCACGACCTCACCGTCCGCCTGGACGTCTCCGACCAGTCCGAGATCGGCCGCCTGTCCCAGGCCTTCAACCGCTATGCCGGCGACCTGGGCGGCACCCTGGGCCGCTTCCGCCGGCGCTTCGACCAGCTGCCGGAGATCGTCGGCGGCCTGCAGAACGCCGGCGAGCAGGCGCGCGCCGGCGTGGAGCGCCAGTACCGGGACACCGACTCGCTGGCCTCGGCCATGGAGCAGCTCAACACCACCGTCAACGACATCGCCCGCTCCACCAGCGAGGCCGCCCAGGCCGCCGAGCAGGCCGAGACCAACGTGCATTCCGGCGAGCAGGCGGTGGCCGAGAACAACACCGCCATCCAGGGCGTGGCCAGCCAGATCGAGCGGGCCAGCGAGGTGATCAAGGAGCTCTCCGAGGACAGCGAGCACATCGGCGAGATCCTCGACCTGATCGAGGGCATCGCCGAGCAGACCAACCTGCTCTCGCTCAATGCCGCCATCGAGGCGGCCCGTGCCGGCGAACAGGGCCGCGGCTTCGCCGTGGTCGCCGACGAGGTGCGCACGCTGGCCAACCGCACCCGGCAGTCCACCGAGGAGATCCGCGGGCGCATCCATCGCCTGCAGGATCACTCCCGCGAGGCGGTGAGTGCCATGGACGCCGGCCGCAGCCAGACCGAGGACAGCGTCGGCAAGGCCGAGCAGGTCACCCGCTCACTGGGCACCATCCGCGAGAGCGTGGACCAGATCGCGCAGATGAACACCCAGATCGCTACCGCCGCCGAGCAGCAGAGCGCCACCGCCGGCGAGGTGGCCCGCAACGTCCACGGCATCCGCAGCGTGGCCGAGGACTCCGCGGACTACGTCGAGCAGATGCGCGAGGTCAGCCAGCGCCTGAGCGACCTCGCCGAGGAGATGGCTGCCGACATCGGCAAGTTCCGGCTGGATTGAGGCCGCCTCAGTCGGCGGCCGAAAGCCGCCGGCCGAGCCAGCGGACCACCGGGCCGATCAGCGGCAGGCGGGCATAGAGCTGGCCGGCCGGATCCCAGTAGTCCAGGTGCTCCACCACCCGGCCGTCGGCGCCGAAGGTCACCCGGCTGGCGCCCTCGATCTCCAGCTCGCGCCCCCCGAGGCGGCAGGCGAATACCCAGCGCAGCCACGCCACGCCGTCCTCGCCCGGCACCTGCTCCAGCACCCGGAATCGCGGCGCCTCCAGCTGCTCGAACATGTGGTCGAAGATGCGGCCGATGGCGGCCACGTCCCGCACGTCGTTGAACGGGTCGCGGAAGTGGGCATCGGGATGGAAGAGCGCCAGCAGGCAGGGCAGCGACTCCCGGTCGAGGTTCTCGAAGGCCGCGGCGTAGGTCGCCAGCGGGCCCTTCTCCGTGGGGTTCAAGGGGCAATCCTCCGCATGAGCGCGAGAAAGGCGCGGTTGGGCAGGCAGCGCAACAGCTTCATCGGCCAGGTGAAGCGCCGCGGGAAGGTGGTCTCGAACCCACCGCGCTCCAGCGCCCGAGCCATGTGCCCGGCGGCGCGCTCGGGCGTGATCCGCGCGGGCATGGGAAAGGGGTTCTTGTCGGTCAGCCGGGTACGCACGAAACCCGGGTTGATCAGCCGCAGGCGGATGCCGCGCCGGGCCAGCTCGGGCTGCAATGATTCGGCCATGTTGATCAGTGCCGCCTTGCTCGCGCCGTAGGGCGCCGCCCGGGGCAGCCCGCGGTAGCCGGCGACGCTGCCGGTGAGCAGGATCTGGCCGCGACCGCGCCCGCCCATGGGCCCCAACAGGGCCTCGATGCCGGCAAGCACGCCGTGGAAGTTGACCCGCATGGTGCGCTCGAACAGCCCCGGGTCGAATTCGGCCAGGGGCATCAGCTCATAGACCCCGGCGTTGAGAAAGGCCGCCTCGATGACCCCCTGCTCCGCCTCGATCGCGGCCACCACCGCGTGGAGGGCCTCGCGGTCGGTCACGTCCAGCGGGTAGGCGACCACCCGGTCGGGGTGTGCGCGCTCCAGCGAGGCCAGTGCCTCGGCCGAGCGGGCACTGGCGGCGACCCGGCGGCCGTCGCCGGCGAGCCGCTCCACCAGGGCCCGGCCGATGCCGTGGCTGGCGCCGCATACCCAGACCACGCCCGTGCCGCCCCTCGTCTCCCGCCGCGCCATGCCCGACCCTCCGAGAACACCTGTTCTAAATCCGAAATGCTATACTAGCATTCAATCTGATACTCAGGTTATACACAAGTTCAACGAGAATCCCTGACCGGAATGGACACCTCGGAAGACCATCGCGAAGGCCTCTACCCGATCCGCGCCGTTGCCGCGCGGACCGGGGTCAATCCCGTGACCCTGCGGGCCTGGGAACGCCGTTACGGCCTGGTCAAGCCCCAGCGCACGGCCAAGGGCCACCGCCTCTACAGCGAGGCGGACATCCAGCGCATCGAGCAGATCATGGGCCTGCTCGACCAGGGCGTGGCCATCAGCCGCGTGCGCAGCCTGCTCGACCAGCCGCAGGCGTCGACCCCGCCGCCCGCGCCCGAGGTCGGCGAAGGGGCGGCCGACGCCCTCACCGGCTACCGCCAGCGGATGCACGCGGCCATCGAGCGCTTCGACGACCGCGCCCTGCTCGCCGCCTACAACGACGCCCTCTCGCTCTACCCGGTCGACATGGTCGCCCGCGACCTGATCCTGCCGATGAACCGGGAGGTGGCCGAGGCGGCCCGCCGCGGACCGGGCAGCGTCGCCGAGGCGCAGTGGCGCTTCTTGAACGCCTTTCTGCGCAACAAGATCGGTGCCCGCTTCCACCAGCAGATCACCCAGAAGGCCGGGCGCCGGCTGGTGACCGCCTGCCTGCCGGGCGAGTCCAGCGAGATCGAGCTGCTGCTGTTCTGCCTGAGCGCGATGACCTACGGTTTCCGCGTGCTGCTGCTGGGCAGCGACGTCTCCCTGGAGCTGATCGCGCCCACCGTGGAGCGCTCGGGGGCCTCGGGCGTGGTGCTCTTCGGCGACGCCCACAGCGTGGACCCGAGCACGGACGGGGCGCTGGACACGCTCGCCGACGACCTGCCGGTGCCGGTGTTCGTCGGCGGCAGCTACGCCGAGCGCCGCGGCCACGCCCTGAGCGCCGGCGGCAGCCAGCCCCTGCCCGAGGACTGGCACGCCGCGGTGGACCGGATCCGGCGCGGCCTGGGAGCGGGCGAGCCCGGCTGAGCCGGGCTCATTCGAAGGACTCGGTCCCGTAACGCCAGACGCGCACCGCCGGCGACCAGAAATCGGCCGGCAGGCCGGCCTTGCGGCGGAGCTGGGCGAGAAACTCGGCGGGCTCGGGCAGGCTTTCCCAGACCGCCGGCAGGAAGGTGGCCCGGCGCCCCGCCGCCTCCAGGATGAGGCCGTCCTCCCCCGGCCGCAGGCGCTCGAGCAGCTCGGCCTCGTCGGTCACCGCCAGCGGCTCCGGGGCCCCCAGCACCGACAGCTTCACCCGCAGCGCGTCGAACTCGGCCCCGTCCAGGGGCGCGAACCGGGGGTCACGGAACGCCGCGGCGAAGGCGTTCTCGGCCACGTCCACCACCAGGGGCCGATGGGCCTCCAGGCTGCCGATACAACCCCGCAGCCGCCCCTCGATCTCGAGGGTGACGAAGCTCGCCCCCGACCCGCGCAGATCGGCCGGGAAATGGTGCGCCGCCACCGCCGCCGGCCGGCCCCGTTCCAGGCCGTGGGCAATGGAATCGCGCGCCAGCCCCGCCAGCTGCCGGCGGGCATCGTGGTCCAGGGTCATGCCGCCTCTCCCAGGCGCCAGGCCCCGTAGCCCACCACGCGATCCGCCGGCCCACCCGCGTCGGCGGAAGTGGCCATCCCCAGGCGCTCGACCCGCAGGCCGCGCCGCCGGGCCACCTGCAGCAGTCCCTGCAGGGGAACCCGGCCGCAGGCCTGCTCGAAGCCGATGGCCGCCGGGTCGAGACGCTCCACGGCCTCGGCCGTCGCCGCGTCCATCCGCCGGGCCTCGGCGTCGGGATGGAAATGGGAGAGATCCGAGCTCACCACGACCAGCGTCTCCGGTCCGCCCCAGAGGGCCTCGATCACCTCGGCCACCGCCGCGGGCGGGCAGTCGCCCACCACCACGGGCACCAGCTCGAAATCCGGCAGCAGGCGCTGGAGAAACGGCAGCTCCACCTCGATGCCGTGCTCGCGGGCGTGGGCCGCGTCGAAGACGTGCACCTCGGGGTAGCCGGCGATGCGTTCCAGCGCCTCGGTGTCCAGCGCCACCTCGCCCAGCGGCGTGGCGAAGCGGTTGGCCGAGGGCAGCGCCATGCCCGCCACCGGCACCCGGTGGCTGGGGCCGAGCACCACCACCCGGCGGATCCGGGCGGCCACCGACGCCACGCTGGCGAAGGCCCGGGCGGCCAGGGCCCCCGAGAAGGGCAGGCCCGCGTGCGGGGCCACCAGCGCGGACGGTGCCTGGCCCGGCGCCGGGCCGGCGGCCTCGAGCAGTCCGTCCACGCGGCGGCCGAGCTCGGCGGGATCGGCCGGGTAGAACAGGCCGGCGACGGCGGCGGGTCGGGTCTCGTTCATGCTCGCTCCTGCAACTGGGCGTTCCATGATCCTCCGACCCGGGAAGGCCGGCAAAGATCCTCGGGAAGGCGCCCCCGGGCCCTCGAAGCACCGGCGCGCGGCCAACCGCCCCCGCCGACCCGTGCCGGGCCTCCCCGGCAGCAGGCCCGGTCCCGGGGCAAGCCCCGACAAGCCGGGAATTATTCCCCGGGTGGCGCGTCCAAGGCGACAGATGCATTCGAGCAAGGCCCGATCGTGAACCCCATCGAAGCCCCCCTTCGCCTGGACGACCCGGACGTGGTCCCCACCCGCTACTGGCACCGCCTGGACGACGGCCGCATCCAGTGCGACCTGTGCCCCCGCGCCTGCAGGCTCCACGAGGGCCAGCGCGGGCTGTGTTTCGTCCGCGCCCGGGTCGAAGACCAGGTGGTGCTCACCACCTACGGGCGTTCCAGCGGCTTCTGCGTCGACCCCATCGAGAAGAAGCCGCTCAACCACTTCCTGCCCGGCACCCCGGTACTCTCCTTCGGCACCGCCGGCTGCAACCTGGCCTGCAAGTTCTGCCAGAACTGGGACATCAGCAAGTCGCGGGAAATGGACACCCTGATGGACCGCGCCGACCCCGGGGCCATCGCCCGCACCGCCGAGGCGCTGGGTGCGCGCAGCGTGGCCTTCACCTACAACGACCCGGTGATCTTCCACGAGTACGCCATCGGCGTGGCCCGGGCCTGCCACCAACGGGGCATCGCCTCGGTGGCCGTGACCGCCGGCTACGTCTGCCCCGAACCACGGGCCGAGTTCTTCCGGTACATGGACGCCGCCAACGTGGACCTCAAGGCCTTCACCGACGATGCCTACTGGAAGGTCACCGGCGGCCGCCTGGCCGACGTGCTGGAAACCCTGGAGTATGTCCACCACGAGACCGACGTCTGGCTGGAGATCACCACCCTGCTGATCCCCGGCATGAACGACTCCGACGAGGAGCTGCGCGCCATGACCCGCTGGGTGGAACAGCACCTGGGACCGGATGTCCCCATCCACTTCTCGGCCTTCCACCCGGACTTCAAGATGCAGGACCGTCCCCCCACGCCCCCGGCCACCCTGACCCGGGCGCGGGAGATCGCCCTGGACAGCGGGCTGCGGTATGCCTACACGGGCAACGTCCACGACGAGACCGGCGCGAGCACCTACTGCCCCAGCTGCGGGACCCGGGTCATCGGCCGCGACTGGTACGAGATCACCAGCTGGAACCTGGATGAAAAGGGACACTGCCGGGCCTGCGGCGGCGAGATCGCCGGCGTCTTCGAGGCCAGCCACGGCAGCTGGGGCGCCCGACGCCGGCCGGTGCGGATCGGTTGAAGAGCTGGAAGCTGGAAGCTGGAAGCTGGAAGCAATGATCGTGGGCGGTCAAAGCCAGCACTGACAAGAGGTGCTGCCCCAAAAGGTGCGACACTTTTTCGGGGTCAGTCCAACACTCCCTTCTTCCCGCTTCGGGCTTTCCGCTTCCAGCGGCAGCGAAGCTGCGCTTCCCTACCCCGCCATCACCCGCTCGGGGATGATTTCCTTCTCGCAGGTTTCGCCGGACTCCAGGCAGCTGACGTTGTCCAGGGTCTCCTCGGCGATGGCGGTGAGCGCCTCCTCGGTGAAAAAGCCCTGGTGGCCGGTGACCAGCACGTTGGGGAAGGTCAGCAGGCGCTCGAAGACATCATCCTGGATCACCCGGTCGGAGAGGTCCTCGAAGAACAGGTCGCCTTCCTGCTCGTAGACGTCGATGGCGAGCGATCCCACCCGGCCGGACTTGAGGCCCTCGATCACCGCCGGGGTGTCGATCACCCGACCGCGGCTGGTGTTGACGATCATCACCCCGCGTTTCATCCGTTCCAGCGCCGACGCGTCGATCAGGTGGTCGGTCTCGGGGGTCAGCGGGCAGTGCAGGCTGACGATGTCGGATTCCGCGAACAGCCGCTCGAGCGCCACGAACTCCACCCCGCTGGCCCGGAGCCGCTCGCTGGGAAAAGGGTCGTGGGCCACCACCCGGCAGCCGAAGCCGTGGCGCATGATGCCGGCGAAGGTGGCACCGATCCGCCCGGTGCCGATCACGCCCACCGTCTTGCCGTGGAGGTCGAAGCCCTCCAGGCCGCTCAGCGAGAAGTTGCCGTCGCGCACCCGGTTGTAGGCCCACGGCAGGTGGCGGTTGAGGCCCAGGATCAGCGCCACGGCGTGCTCGGCCACCGCGTGCGGCGAGTAGGCGGGCACGTGCACCAGTCGCAGGCCGGATTCCCGCAGGGCGCGCAGGTCGACGTTGTTGAAGCCCGCGCAGCGCAGGGCGATGAAGCGGGTGCCCCCCTCCTCCAGGCGGCGGATCACCTCGGCATCGACGATGTCGTTGACGAACACGCACACGCAGGGATAACCCCGGGCGAGATCCACGGTCTCGGCGGAGAGACGGGACTCGAGGAAATGGACCTCGTGCGTCTCCTCGCGGTTGGCGCGCTCGAAGAAACGCCGGTCGAAGGACTTGGTGGAAAACAGTGCAATCTTCATCGGGACTCCGCGACGGGTTGAAGGCCCTGCCAATCTAGCAGAGCACCCACGACAACCCGATGAAGGCCGGCGGACTTGCCCGGCGGCCAGCGAGAGACCATCATGGTCATGTGGATTTCGAGGGGAACAAGGGGACGGCATTGACCACGCGGGGCCGACGGTGGCGGCTCGGTCGGCGGGCGTGCGCGGCCCTGGCACTGCTGGCCACCGGGCCCGCCGCCGGCGAGGCCCCGCTCGAGCCGATCCCGCCGGCCACCAACCTCGCGCCGGCCAAGGTCGCCCTGGGCGAGCGCCTCTTCCACGACCCGCGGCTCTCGGCGGACGGCTCCACCAGCTGCGCCAGCTGCCACCGCCTCTCCGCCGGCGGTGACGACGATCACCCGCGCTCGGTGGGCGTGGCCGGGCGGCAGGGCAGCCTCAACGCGCCCACGGTCTTCAACGCCCGTTTCAACGTCGACCAGAACTGGGACGGCTCCGCCCCGGACCTGGAGGGCCAGATCGACGGCCCCATCCACGATCACCGCGAGATGGCCACCGACTGGCCCGAGGTGGTCGCCACCCTCGAGGGGCTGGCCGATTACCGCGGCGATTTCGAGTCCCTCTACGCCGACGGCGTCACCGCCGCCAACGTCCGCGACGCCATCGCCGAGTTCGAGCGCAGCCTGGTGACGGTGGACGCACCCTTCGACCGCTACCTGCGCGGCGAGCCCGACGCCCTCGACCCGCGCCAGCAGGCCGGCTACCGGCACTTCGTCGACTACGGCTGCGTGGCCTGCCACAACGGCCGCAACGTGGGCGGCAACATGTACGCCACCATGGGGGTGATGGGCGACTTCTTCGCCGATCACGACAAGCAGGGAAAGGCCCACCTGGGGCGCTTCCGGGTCACCGGCGATCCCGCCGACCGCCATCTCTTCCGCGTGCCCAGCCTGCGGCTGGCCGTCGACACCGCGCCCTACCTGCACGACGGCAGCATCGACGAGCTCGAGGAGGTGATCCAGGTGATGGCCGAATACCAGCTCGGACGCCGCATTCCCGCCGAGGACGTGGCCCTGATCGCCGAGTTCATCGGCTCGCTGCGCGGCGAGTACCGTCCCTACCCCACCGACTGATCCGCCCATGGATGCCACCCTGCAGCACCGCCGCTTCTTCCTGCTCGCAGTCGGCCTGCTCGCCGGCCTGGTGGCCGTGCTGGCCGGCTGGTGGTCGATGAACCACGAGGCGGGCTCGGACAAGCCGGTGACCCGTTGCCTGCTGCAGCTCAAGCAGATGGAGACCCACCTGGACAAGCAGGTGCTGCGGCTGGTGTCGCTGGATCTCGCCAACCAGGACCCGGTGGCCCGGGCCCTGCACCGGACGCGCGCGCTCTCCCGGCGGCTGGAGGCGTCCGACTTCGCGGCCGACCCGGCCATCGCCCACCGGGTACGGCGCTACCTGGAACTGCGGCGGCGCAAGGCCGACGTGATCCGGCGCATGCAGGCACAGGTGGCCATCCTGCGCAACTCGCTGCTCTACGTGCCGGGGGCCGATGCCACGGCCGCCGACCCGCGCCTGGAATCACTGGCCTCGACCCTGCTGGTGCACGAACTGAGCCCCTCCCGGCCCAGCCTGGACCGCCTGCAGGGCCGCATGGCGGCCATCCGGGACAACCCGCCGCCGGGGGTCGCGCCGGCCGACATCGAGCTCGTCCTCGCCCACGCCGAGGCCGCCCTGGCGGCCACCGGGCGACTGGAATCCCTGCGCCTGACGCTCGCCGAGCTGCCGGTGGAGCAGAGCCTCGACCGCCTGATCGCCGCCCGCTCGAGCCAGCTGGCCGACCACAACCGCCGCGTGGCCACCCTGGGCGGCCTGCTCACGGCCCTGGTGGGCGTGCTCGTGCTGGCACTCGCCTACACCCTGGTCCGGTTACGCCGCGCGCACGTGGGCTCGGAGCTCACCAAGCGCCGCCTGCACGATGCCATCGAGAGCCTGCCCGAGGCCTTCGCCCTGTTCGACGCCCGCCAGCGGCTGATTTTCTGGAACCGCCGCCTGGCCGACTTCTACCCCGCCCTGCGCGAACGCCTGCGCCCCGGTCTTGCGCGCGAGTCGATCAGCGAGATCCTGCGCGGCGGGGCCTACTGCAGCCTGGCGGCCCACCGGGAGGACGCGCCCGATGCCGGCGGCACCTACCTGCAGGAGAACGACGGCCACAGCTACCTGGCCAGCGACAGCCCCACCAGCGAGGGCGGCATCGTCAGCCTGCGCACCGACATCAGCGAACAGCGCCGCGCCGAGCTGGAACTGCGCAAGCTCTCCCTGGCCGTGGAGCACAGTCCCATCGGCGTGGTGATGACCGACCGCGACGGCCGGCTGGAATACGCCAATCCCCACTACCGGCGCATCATCGCCGACGACACCCCCCTCGAGGGCCGGCTGCCGATGGTGCTCGACCCGGCGATCCACGACGCCGCCGACGCGGTCTGGGCGGCCGTGGCGGCCGGGCGCAACTGGCGCGGCGAACTGCGGGCGGTGCGTGGCGACGGTGAAGGGTTCTGGCAGGAAGTGCTGGTCTCGCCCATCGCCGACGCCTCCGGTGCGCCGGCCCGGCTGGTAATCCTGGTGGAGGACATCACCGAGCGCCGGCGCAACCAGGAGGCCCTGCGGCTGGCGGCGACGGTGTTCGAGGCCACCTCCGAGGCGATCATGGTCACCGACCACAACAATCGCATCAAGGCGGTCAACCCGGCCTTCACCGCGATCACCGGCTACACCACCGAGGAGGTCACCGGCGAGAACCCCCGCCTGCTCTCCTCCGGCCGCCACTTCAGCGGCTTCTACGAGTCCATGTGGCAGGCACTCAACCGCGAGGGCCGCTGGCAGGGCGAGATCTGGAACCGGCGCAAGGACGGCGTGGTGTACGCCGAGTGGCTGTCGATCGTGGCCATCCACGGGCCCGGGGGCACGGTCGAGGAATACGTCGCCATCTTCTCCGACATCACCCGCCAGAAGCAGCACGAGGAGGAGATCCAGCGCCAGGCCAACTTCGACGAGCTCACCGGCCTGGTCAACCGCAACCTGTTCCGCGACCGGCTGCGCTCGACCCTGGCGCAGGCCCGGCGCGAGGCCCGGGCCTGCGCCCTGCTGTTCATCGACCTCGACGGCTTCAAGCTGGTCAACGACAGCCTGGGCCACGGCTTCGGCGACGCCCTGCTGCGCCGGGTCGCCCGGCGGCTGGAAAGCCGCGCCCGCGAATCCGACACCCTGGCCCGCCTGGGCGGCGACGAATTCACCCTGCTGCTCTCGTGCATCGACGACCGCCACCAGGCGGCCGGCGTCGCCGGGGAACTGATCGAGTCGCTCAGCCGGCCGTTCGCCGTCGACGGCCACGAACTGCGCATCGGTGCCAGCGTCGGCATCACCGTCTTCCCCGAGGATGCCGACGACGACGAGGACATGGTGCGCAAGGCCGACCTGGCGATGTATGCCGCCAAGGCGGCGGGCAAGAACACCCACGTGTTCTTCGATCCCGCCATGGACGACGACGTCAACCAGCGCCTGGCGCTGGAAAACGACCTGCGGCGCGCCCTGGCCGCCGGTGGCGAAGCACTGGAGCTCTACTACCAGCCGGTGGTGGAGACCGGCTCGGGGCGGATCACCGGCTTCGAGGCACTGGCCCGCTGGTACCACCCCGAGCACGGCACGATCCCCGCGGCGGACTTCGTGCCGGTGGCCGAGCAGTCGTCGCTGATCCACGAGCTGGAGGAATGGGCGCTGGCGAGTGCCTGCCGGCAGCTGGCGGCCTGGCAGGATGCCGGGCTCGAGGTGGAGATCGCGGTCAACCTCTCCACCCGCGAGATCCAGCGGGGGCTCTCGGTCGCCGAGCTGGTGCAACGGGTGGAGGCTGCCGGCGTCTCGCCCCGCTCGCTGACCCTGGAGGTGACCGAGAGCCTGCTGATCGCCGATGCCGAGTACGCTCGTGACTGGCTGCGCGCGGCCCGCTCGGCGGGCTTTCGCATCGCCCTGGACGACTTCGGCACCGGCTACTCGTCGCTGGCCTACCTGCGCACCCTGCCGGTGGACGTGCTCAAGGTGGACCGCTCCTTTCTCCACGAGATCCCCGGCAACGCCCACGACGCGGCGCTCGCGCGCGGCATCATCCTGACCGCGCACAGCCTGGGACTGAAGGTGGTCGCCGAGGGCGTGGAGCGCCGGGAACAGCTGGGCTTTCTCGAGGAACGCGGCTGCGACCGCGTGCAGGGCTTTCTCTTCAGCCGCCCGGTACCTGCCCACCGCGCGGCGGAACTGCTGCGCCCCGCCGGTCGGAACCCGGAACGGCCGGGGAGCTTCAGCGCCTAATCAGCTGGAGGAATTCCATGCGGGTACGGGCGTCACGGAACTGGCCGAGCATCACCGAGGAGCTCATCCAGGAATTCTGCTTCTCCACCCCGCGCATCATCATGCACAGGTGCTGGGCCTCGATCACCACGCCCACGCCGGCGGCGTCGGTCACCGACTGCAGGGTCTCGCCGATCTGGCGGGTGAGGTTCTCCTGGATCTGCAGCCGGCGGGCGAACATGTCCACCAGCCGGGCGATCTTGGACACGCCGATGACCCGGCCGGTGGGCAGGTAACCCACGTGGGCCTTGCCGATGAACGGCAGCAGGTGATGCTCGCAGAGCGAGTAGACCTCGATGTCGCGGACGATGACCATCTCGTCGTTGTCCGACTCGAACAACGCCCCGTTGACCACCGCCTCGACCGACTGCCGGTAGCCCCGGGTGAGGTAGTCGAAGGCCCTGGCCGCGCGCCGGGGCGTCTCCCGCAGACCGTCGCGTTCGAGATCCTCGCCCACCGCGCGGATGATGCCCGCGTAATGCTCTTCCATCGCTCGCTTCCGGTGCATGACAACCACGTGACAGTCTACCGTCTCGCCCGGCCGGCGACATCCAAACCCCACTCGCCGAGTGGTCCTTTGAACCCGCGGGCGGCAAACCCTGCCACTCCAGCGGTTTTGAACCGCCCCTCGCGGGGAGGCGAAAGGCCCGCCGTGATGCGCTTTCCGGGCGCATCGCGCGGGTCCATGGAGCCGCCTCCATGGACCGGCATCGAAATCATTTATCCAGCTATTGATAAGCAAATCATCAACTCCTAATATCGAGGGCCTCAATCGACCCCAAGGAGTTATCGGTATGCGCAAGATCCAGATGCTCGCCACCGCCGCCGCCCTGCTGGCCGCCACCGGCGCCCAGGCGGAACTGACCGAGTCCGAGAAGCAGGAGCGGATCGAGCAGAGCCGCGCCGCGGTCAAGGAATTCGGCATGACCCTCAAGGGCGAACTGCAAAAGGCCATGAAGGCCGGCGGCCCGGTCCAGGCCATCGAGGTCTGCCACTCCGTGGCTCCGCAGATCGCCGAGAACATCTCCGAGAAGACCGGCTGGGAGGTCTACCGCACCAGCCTCAAGCCGCGCAACGTCCGCCCGGACGCCTGGGAGACCGGCGTGCTCGAGCAGTTCGATGCCCGCCGCGCCGACGGCGAGTCGCCCAAGAAGATGGAGCACGCCGAGGTGGTCGAGGTCGACGGCGAATCCAGGCTGCGCTACATGAAGGCCATCGGCACCAAGGGCCTGTGCCTGAACTGCCACGGTACCCGCGAGCAGATCCCCGACAACGTCGAGGCCAAGCTGGAAAAGCTCTACCCCGAGGACCGGGCCATCGGCTACCAGAAGGGCGACATCCGCGGCGCCTTCTCCATCATCCAGGACATCTGATCCCGGCCCCGCCCGGCCCCTCCCCGACCCCGCCACCGCGCGGGGTTTTTCGTGGGCGCCCGCCCGGGCCGCGAGGATCGCCGACCCATACCGCCCCCCGCGCCCCTGGCCCCCGGGCGTGCACCCCGGCCCGGCCATCGGCCCTCACCCCGACGCCGGGCACGCCCAGCCGGCATCCCGCCATCCTCGGCGTTCTTCGCGCCTGCGCGAAAGGCACTGACCCGGCCGGTCGATTGTCTGCCAGAATCAGGACTGATCCCCGAACGGACCGACTTTCATGGGCAAGGCCGCGCGCATCGTCATCACCCTCGCCGTCATCGCCGCCTTCGTGGCGGCCATCGTCTACTGGCAGCGACCCGAGCCGGTCGCCGTCGAACTCGTCGCCGTGGAACAGGGCCAGGTGGCGGCCACTGCGGCCAACACCCGCGTGGGCACCGTGGAGGCCTGCCGGCGGGCGCGGCTGTCGCCGGCCGTGGGGGGCCAGGTGGCCCGGCTGCCCCACCGCGAGGGCGAGCATGCCCGCGCCGGTGACCTGCTCGTGGAGCTCTGGAACGAGGACCTCCAGGCCCGCCTGGAGCTGGCCGAGCAGGAGCGCAATGCCGCCCGGGCGCGGGCGGAGGCGACCTGTCACAAGGCGGACGTGGCCGACCGCGAGGCCTCGCGGCTGGTGCGCCTGGGGGAATCCGGCGCGGTCTCCGAGGAGCAGGTGGACCAGGCGGTGACCGCGGCCCGCGCCCGGCGGGCCGACTGCCGGGCGAGCCGCGCCAGTATCCAGGTGAGCGCCGCCCGGGTGGCCCTGGCCCGGGCGAACCTGGAACAGACCCGCCTGCGCGCGCCCTTCGACGGGGTGGTCGCCGACCTGTCCACCGAGCGCTACGAGTACGCCACGCCCTCGCCCCCCGGCATCCAGACCCAGCCGGTGATCGACCTCATCGGCAGCAGCTGTTTCTTCGTCTCGGCCCCCATCGACGAGGTGGATGCCCCGGCGGTGGAGACCGGCATGCCGGCGGTGATCACCCTGGATGCCTTCCCGGGGGCGGAATTCGCCGGCCGGGTCCGGCGGGTGGCGGACTACGTGGTCGACATCGAGAAGCAGGCCCGCACCGTGGAGGTGGAGGTGGCCTTCGCCTCCGGGGAACGCCCCGACCGCCTGCTGGCCGGCTACAGCGCGGACGTGGAGATCGTGCTGGAGGCCCGCGACCCGGTGCCGCGCATCCCCACCGAGGCCCTGATGGAGGGCGGCCGGGTGCTGGTGCTGGCCGCGGACGGCCGGCTGGCCGAGCGCGAGGTGGAGACGGGCCTGGCCAACTGGGAGTACACCGAGATCACCGCCGGCCTCGCGCCCGGCGAGCGGGTGGTCCTCGACCATCGCCGCGAGGCGGTCCACGCGGGGCTCCCCGCCCGGGCCGCGGAGGCCGTGCCTTGATCCGGCTGGAGGGCATCGAGCGCGTCTTCACGGTCGGGGACGAGCGCGTCCATGCCCTGCGCTCGGTGAACCTGGCCATCGAGTCGGGGGCATACCTTTCGGTGATGGGCCCTTCGGGCTCGGGCAAGTCCACCCTGCTCAACGTCCTGGGCCTGCTCGATCGCCCGGACGCCGGCCGCTACGCCCTCTTCGGTCGGGACGTGCAGGGCCTGGACGAGCGGGAGCGCTCGCGGCTTCGGCGGGAAGAGTTCGGCTTCGTCTTCCAGTTGTTCCACCTGGTGCCCCGGCTGACGGCCGCCCAGAACGTCGAGCTGCCGCTGATCCTCGCCGGCGTGGAGCCCGGCGAGCGGCGCAGCCGGGTCCGGGCCGCGCTGGCATCGCTGGGCATCGAAGACCGCGCCCGCCACCGGCCCCACCAGCTCTCCGGCGGCCAGCGCCAGCGGGTGGCCATCGCCCGGGCGACGGTGATGCGTCCGCGGATGCTGCTGGCCGACGAGCCCACCGGCAACCTCGACAGCCACTCCGGCCAGGAGGTGACCCGCATCCTGGAGGACCTCAACGCCGAGGGCCTGACCCTGCTGGTGGTCACCCACGACCGCGAACTGGGCCGACGCGCCCGGCGCCGCATCCGCATGCGCGACGGCACCATCGAGAGCGACACGGAGACGGCATGAGAACCACCGACGCGCTGGGCTTCGCCACCGTCGCCCTGCGCGGCTACCCGGTGCGCACCCTGCTGATGCTCGCGGCCATGGGCATCGGCGTCACCGCGGTGGTGGTGCTGAGCTCGCTCGGCGAGGGGGCGCGCCGGTACGTGGCCCACCAGTTCGATGCCCTGGGCACCAACCTGGTGACCGTCATCCCCGGCCGCTCGGAGACCACCGGCGGGCCCCCGCCCCTGCTGGGGACCACGCCCCGCGACCTGACCCTGGACGACGCCCTGTCGCTCTATCGCAGCCCGGCGGTGAAGGACGTGGCGCCGCTGACCCTCGGCGCGGCGGTGGTCAACTGGCGCGGTGCCCAGCGCGAGGTCACGGTGCTGGGCTCCACCGGGGCGCTGGCACGGGTGCGCGACCTGGCCATGCAGCGCGGACGTTTCCTCGAGCTGACCGATCCCCATCGCGCAGCCCCCGTCTGCGTGCTGGGCAGCCAGACCCGCGAGGCGCTCTTCGGCCACCACCGGGCCGTGGGCGAGTGGCTGGAAATCGCCGACCGCCGCTTTCGCGTGATCGGCGTGCTGGGGGAAAAGGGCCAGTCGCTGACCACCGACTTCGGCGACACCGTCATCGTCCCCGTGGCCAGCGCCCAGGCGATGTTCGATGCCCCCTCGCTGTTCCGCATCCTGGTCCAGGCGCGCTCGCGCGCCGCGATCCCCCTCGCCGAGGCGGAGGTGGGCCGTATCCTGCGCGAGCGCCACGACGGCGAGGACGACGTCACCCTGGTGACCCAGGACGCCATGCTCGAGGCCTTCGACGAGGTCCTCGGCGCCCTGGCCCTGGCGGTCACCGGCATCGGCGCCATCAGCCTGCTGGTGGCCGGCATCCTGATCATGAACGTGATGCTGGTGGCGGTGAGCCAGCGGCGCGCGGAGATCGGCCTGCTCAAGGCCGTGGGTGCCTCGCCGCGCCAGATCCTGGGATTGTTCCTGCTGGAGTCCGCCCTGCTCTCGCTGGCCGGCGCCGCCGCCGGGATCGCCGCCGGGCTGGCGACAGCCCGGGCGGTGGCGGCGGCCTTCCCGGCCCTGCCGGTGGCCACGCCGGCCTGGGCACTGATCGCCGCCACGGCCACCGCCCTCGGCCTGGGCATCCTGTTCGGCATCCTGCCCGCGCGGCGGGCGGCCCGGCTCGACCCGGTGGAGGCCCTGGCCGGACGATGAGAACGGTCGACCACATCCGCCTGGCCACCGAGGCCGTCTTCAGCCAGCGGCTGCGCAGCCTGCTCACCGGGACCGGTATCGCCGTGGGGGTGGCCGCGGTGGTCCTGCTCACCGCCCTGGGCGAGGGCGTCAACCGCTTCGTGATGGGCGAGTTCACCCAGTTCGGCACCCACATCATCGCCGTCAACCCCGGCACCGACGCCACCTCCGGCGTCTCCGGCGCGATGATCAACACCGTCCGGCCGCTGTCGCTGCAGGACACCGAGTCCCTGCGGACCCTGCCGGGCGTGCGCGCCGTGACCCCGGTGATCCAGGGCAACGCGGAGGTCGAGACCACCCGGCGCAGCCGCTGGACCACCGTCCTGGGGGTGGGCGCGGAGGCCGCCGATCTCTGGCAGATGGCCGTGCAACAAGGGCGCTTCCTGCCCGCCGACGACCCCTTCCGGCCCCGGCCCTTCGCCGTGCTGGGGGCCCGGGTGGCCGACGAGGTCTTTCCGCGAACCTCGCCGGTGGGCCAGCGCATCCGCATCGGTGGCCAGCGCCTGCGGGTGGTGGGGGTGATGGCCCCCAAGGGACAGATCCTCGGCTTCGACATGGACGACACCGTCTACATCCCGGCGGCCCTCGCCCAGGCGCTGTTCGACCGCGAGGGCGTGATGGAGATCGACATCCTCTACCGACCCTCCGTGACCAGCGCCGCCATGGCCGAGCAGGTCCGCGGGCGGCTGGCGGAACGCCACGGGCGCGAGGACTTCACCATCACCACCCAGGAGGACATGCTCGCCACCCTGGGCGACATCCTCGGCATGCTCACGCTGGTGGTGGCCGGCCTGGGCGGCATCTCGCTGGTGGTGGGCGGGGTGGGGATCCTCACCATCATGACCATCGCGGTGAACGAGCGCACCCCCGAGATCGGCCTGCTGCGCGCCCTTGGCGCCACCCGGCGCACGGTCCTGCTGGTGTTTCTCGGCGAGGCCGCCCTGCTGGGGGCCCTGGGTGGTCTGGCGGGGCTGGGAATCGGTCTGGCCGGGGCCGGCCTGCTCCACTGGCTGGTGCCCGCCCTGCCCGTTTCCTTCCACCCGCCCTTCATCCTCGCCGCCGAGGGCGTGGCGCTGGTCACCGGCGTGGTCGGCGGGCTGATCCCCGCCTGGCGGGCCGCCCGCATGGACCCGGTGGAGGCCCTGCGGACGGAGTGAGGCGCAAGCGCCTCGCTCCGTCCCTCTCCCCCTCATCCCGGCCTTCTCCCCGACGGGGAGAAGGGGGACGACGCGGGCAGGACTCGGCCGCGGCGGCCTCCGACGCCCCTCTCCCCCTCATCCCGGCCTTCTCCCCGGCGGGGAGAAGGGGCGGCGGGCAGGACTCGGCCGCGGCGGCCTCCGACGCCCCATTCCCTCTCCCCCTGGGAGAGGGCAAGGGTGAGGGCGAGGGGTCACCCCCGTGAGGTGGCTGGAGTCAGGCGCCATACACCCTACCCGGCGGGGAGAAGGGGGACGCGGGCAGGACTCGGCCACGGCGGCGTCCGACGCCCCCTCACCCCCTCATCACGGCCTTCTCCCCGGTGGGGAGAAGGGGGACGCGGGCAGGACCTGCCACGGCGGCCTCCGACGCCCCATTCTCCCCCTCATCCCGGCCTTCTCCCCGGCGGGGAGAAGGAGGACGCGGGCAGGCCTCGGCCCCGGCGGTGTCCGACGCCCCATTCCCTCTCCCTCTGGGAGAGGGCAAGGGTGAGGGTGAGGGCGAGGGGTCACCCCGCCTCCACCACCTCCGATTCCTCGAAGTAACGGGCGATCAGGCCCTGCTCGGCGGCCTCGGGGGGCATGGGGATGCGCACGGTCCAGCCGCCACCCGGTGCCACTTCCAGCGGCCTGCCGTGGCGGTCCTCCATGCGCTCGAGGGTGACGTCGCGGTTGCCCGAGGGCAGGACGAATTCCAGCCGGTCGCCCACGGCGAACCGGTTCTTGACCGCGACCTCGGCCATGCCGGTCCCGGCGTCGTAGCCGGTGACCTCGCCCACGAACCGCTGGCGCCGGCTGCGGGAGTGGCCGTCGATGTAGTTCTGGTAGTCGTGGGTGTGGTGGCGCTGGTAGAAGCCGTCGGTGTAGCCGCGGTTGGCGAGGTTCTCCAGCGTGCCGAGAAGCCCCGGGTCGAAGGGCCGGCCGGCCACGGCGTCGTCGATGGCCTGGCGGTAGACCTGGGCGGTGCGCGCCTGGTAGTAGGGCGACTTGGTGCGCCCCTCGATCTTCAGGCAGTCCACGCCGATCTCCACCAGCCGCTCGACGTGCTCCACGGCCCGCAGGTCCTTGGAGTTCATGATGTAGGTGCCGTGCTCGTCCTCCATCACCGGCATCAGCTCCCCGGGGCGATTGGACTCCTCGAGGAAGTAGACGTCGTCGGCCTTGGGATGGCGCTGGGCCCCGCCGCAGTCGGCGATCGCGTTGGCCGCGTTGAGGTCCTCCATGGAGATGGACGCCTCGGCGGGACGGATGACCCCCTCGGCGTCCTCGGTGGCCCGGATGGTCTTGTAGTCCCAGCGGCAGGCGTTGGTACAGGTCCCCTGGTTGGGGTCGCGGTGGTTGAAGTAGCCCGAGAGCAGGCAGCGACCGGAATAGGCGATGCACAGCGCCCCGTGGACGAAGACCTCGAGCTCCATGTCCGGGCATTCCTGGCGGATCTCCTCGATCTCGTCGAGCGAGAGCTCGCGGGAGAGGA
Source organism: Halothiobacillus sp. (assembly GCA_018623495.1). Taxonomy (GTDB): domain Bacteria; phylum Pseudomonadota; class Gammaproteobacteria; order JAAZVP01; family JAAZVP01; genus JAAZVP01. Next base: position 42,127 of record JAAZVP010000016.1, read on the forward strand.
TGATGCGCTCCACGCCCACCGACTGCCAGAAACGCACCGACTGGAAGTTCATGGTGTTGGCCTGGACGGAGAGGTGGATGGGGACCTCCGGCCAGCGCTCGCGGGCCAGCATGATCAGCCCGGGATCGGACATGATCAGCGCGTCCGGGCCCATGGCCACCACCGGCTCGATGTCCTCGACGAAGGTCCGCACCTTGCCGTTGTGCGGCATGGTATTGACCGTGAGGTAGAACTGCCGGCCACGCTCGTGGGCCTCGCGGATCCCGCGGGCGAGGTTGTCGTTCATGAACTCGTTGTTGCGCACCCGCAGGCTGTAGCGGGGCTGGCCGGCGTAGACGGCGTCGGCGCCGTAGTCGAAGGCCGCGCGCATGCCCTTGAGGGTGCCGGCGGGCGAGAGGAGTTCGGGTTTCTTCATGGCCTGACGATGCCTGAGTGCAAAACTCGGAAATTATAACGCCCGCGCCGTGGACAGGCCACGGGCGGGCGTTGCGCCCGGTCGGTTGGATGGCCGGGACGGCGACGGGTTCCCCGGCGTCAGTGCCCGCTCTCCCGCAGGCTCTTGTCCTCGATGGCGTCCAGCAGCCGGATGATCTCGCCGGAGATCTCGTCGAGACGCTGGAAAGCCTCGCGGGCCTCCTTCAGCCGCCCGGCCTTCTTCAGGCGCACGATCTCGCCCACCAACCGGTGGAACTCGGCATGCGGCTTCTCGATGTCGTCGATCTCGGGGATGTGGCTGAAGCGCTCGCGTCCCTCGCCGAAGTACCACTTGCCGAAGTTGCACTCGTGGTCCGAGGTGACCTTGCTCTCGTCGAGGTCCTCGCGGTCCTCGAGGAAGGCGCGCAGCCGGGAACGCCAGGCCACGTGGCCGAGCTTGGCCGGCGACAGGTCCAACTGCGAGACGTGGAAGGCACCGATCCGCTCGCTGAGCTTGTTGATCTGCTCGCCGATCACCATGGCCTCGTCGACATTGCGCTCGGCGGCCCGGGTGGAACGCTCGGAGAGACCGGCGATGTGGGCGATGTTGGTATCCATCTCGTGGGCCACCTGGCTCTGCTCCTCGGCGGCGGTGGAGATCTGGCTGTTCATCTCCGAGATGGTGGTCGTGGCGCCGGCGATCTCGTCGAGCGAGGCCACCGCCTTGCGGGTGACCTCCTGGCTGGAACGGGCCCGCTCGCGGCCGTCGTGCATCACGCCCGTGGCCTTCTCGGCACCCGATTGCAGGCGCTCGATCATGCCGCGGATCTCGCCGGTGGAATCCTGGGTGCGGCGGGCCAACAAGCGTACCTCGTCGGCGACCACCGCGAAGCCGCGGCCGTGCTCGCCGGCCCGGGCGGCCTCGATGGCGGCGTTCAGCGCCAGCAGGTTGGTCTGCTCGGAGATGCCGTTGATCACCTCCAGCACCTTCTCGATCTCGTGGCTCTGATCGTTGAGCTCGTCCATGGTGCCGGCGGCCTCGTCCACCGCCCGGCCGAGCTCGTCCATGCTCCGGGCCACCTGCTGGATCAGGTCGCGCCCCTGGTCCACCTGGCGCGCGGCGTCGCCGGCGGCCTGCTCGGCGTTGCCGGTATTGCCGGCCACCTCCTGGACCGAGGCCGCCATCTCGCTCATCGCGCTGGCGATGTGCTCCAGTTGCTGCTCCTGCTCGGCGAAGTCCGCCTTGGAGCTCTCGGCCGAGCCGGCCATCTCGTCGGTGGCGATGCCGATCTTGCCCACCGACTGGCGGGTGCTGCCCACCACCTCGTCGAACCACTGAACCAGCCGGTTGAAGGCCCGGATCAGCTCGCCCAGCTCGTCCTGGCGACCGGCCTCCAGGCGGCGCGAGAGGTCCCTGGAGCTCACCATCAGCTCCACGCCCTCGACCACCTCGTGCACCGGCCGGCCCACCGAGCGCCGCAGCATCCAGGCCAGCAACGCCATGCCGGCGGCCAGCAGCACCGCGGCGAGCACGCCGGCGACCAGCAGGCTGCGGCTGATGGCGGCATCGGTCTCGTCCAGCGGCCGGATCACCTCGAAGGCGCCGTGGAGATCCCCCACCGACTTGTTCTCCATCCGGTGGCCGGTGATATCCCGACCGTCGGTGCGCCCCCAGATCCGCTCGGAATCGGCGGGATCCCCGTGGCAGTTCAGGCAGACCTCGCCGAGGCGCACCGGGCGGAAATAGCGCACGGCATTCATCGATTCGTCGATGACGTAGTCTTCCTCGAGCCCCGGGTCGGCGCGGAAGCGTTCGAGCACCTCGGCCTCCACGGCGTCGGGCTCGTTCTTGGGATTGCGGGCACCCTCGCGGGGCGTGCGGAACTCGTAGCCCAGCTCCTCCTGCTTGGCCTGGGCGGAGCGCCAGGCAGTGACCACGGGCACGGCGGACAGCACCTTCTCGCGCAGTTCCTCGTCCGAGCCGTGGGGCAGTTCACGCAGGCCTTTCGGGGTGAACAGGCCCGTGCGCCACTTGTCGGCGACACGCTCGCGTACCGACTCGGCCATCAGGACGGTGGTCCTGGCGGCCTTGACTTCCTTTTCGACGGCACGCTCGTGCTGGTTGACGGAGTAGAGGGTGAAAAAGATCACGGCCATCACCGCGACCATCAGGGCCACCAACAGGATGACCCGCATGCCGATCGACCGGATTTGCATCTCTCAATCGCTCCCTGGGGCTCGTCGTTGCCGGGCGATCGCTCGTCGACCGGCCTGTCGTTGTATCGAACTTGGACAAATAACCCTGCCCGAGGTGGTTCTACAGCACTCCATCGGCCGCCTCAAGGGAAACTTGACCATGGGAAGTCCTGTAGAGCCCTTCGGCTGGTAGACTGTCGTCATGATTGGCTTGCAAGACCTGTACCTGCACCGCGGAACCCAACCCCTCCTCGAGGGGGCCTCGGTCACCCTGCATGCCGGCAAGCGTGCCGGCATCGTGGGCCCCAACGGCTGCGGCAAGTCGTCGCTGTTCGCCGTGCTCACCGGTGAACTCGAGCCGGATGCCGGCGAGATCCGCCTGCCACCGCACTGGCGCATTGCCCAGGTGCGCCAGGAAATCGACGCCCTGGAACGCCCGGCCATCGAGTTCGTGCTCGACGGCGACACGCCGTTGCGCGAGATCGAGACCGCGCTGGAGACCGCCGAGGGCACCGAGGTGGGCGAACTCCATGCCCGCCTGGAGGCCATCGGCGGCCACCAGGCCCGTCCCCGCGCCGCCCGCGCCCTGGCCGGCCTGGGCTTCGCCGATGCCGACCTCGCGCGGCCGGTGAGCGACTTCTCCGGCGGCTGGCGAATGCGCCTGAACCTGGCCCGGGCACTGCTCAGCCGCGCCGACCTGCTGCTGCTCGACGAGCCCACCAACCACCTCGACCTCGACGCCGTGCTCTGGCTGGAGGGCTGGCTGCGCGACTATCCCGGCACCCTGCTGCTGATCTCCCACGACCGCGAGTTCCTCGACGCGGTGGTCGACCAGGTGGTGCACGTCGACGGGCGTCAACTGACCGTCTTCTCCGGCAACTACACGGCCTTCGAGCGCCAGCGGGCCGCCCGGCTGGAACAGCAGCAGGCCGACCACGAGCGCCAGCAGAAGGAGATTGCCCGCATCCAGGGGTTCGTCGACCGCTTCCGCGCCAAGGCCCACAAGGCGCGCCAGGCCCAGAGCCGGCTCAAGGCGCTGGAGCGCATGGAGACCATCGCCCCGGTGCGCGCCGCCTCGCCGTTCAACTTCGCCTTCCCCGACCCGCCGGCGGCGCCCAACCCCCTGCTCAAGATCGAGGAGGCCTCGGCCGGTTTCGACGAACGGGTGGTGCTCGACGACATCGATCTCTCCCTGCGACCCGACCAGCGCATCGGCCTGCTCGGCCCCAACGGCGCCGGCAAGTCCACGCTGGTGCGCCTGATCGCCGGCGCGCAGGCGCCGCTGTCCGGCTCGCGCGAGGCCCCGCCGGGTCTGCGCATCGGCTACTTCGCCCAGCACCAGCTGGAACACCTGGACGGGCGCCGCTCGCCCTTCGACCACCTGCGGGATCTCGCCCCCGGGGCCGACGAGCAGGCCGTGCGCGATTTCCTCGGCGGCTTCGACTTCCGCGGCGACGACGTCTTCGACCCGGTGGCCCAGTTCTCCGGCGGCCAGCGGGCCCGGCTGAGCCTGGCCCTGATCGTCTGGCAGCGCCCCAACCTCCTGCTGCTCGACGAACCCACCAACCACCTCGACCTGGAGATGCGCGAGGCCCTGGCCGAGGCCCTGCAGGGCTTCGAGGGCTGCCTGGTGCTGGTCTCCCACGACCGTTACCTGATCGACAGCTGCACCGACGAGCTGATCCTGGTGGACGGGGGCCGGGTGGCGCCCTTCGCCGGCGACCTGGAGGACTATCGCCGCCACCTCGCCGAGCGCCGCCGCGGGCAGGTCGCGGGCGAGGCGCGGCCGAAACGCGGCATCGACCGCCGTGCCGAGCGCCAGCGGGCCGCGCAGCAGCGCCGCAGGCTCGCCCCCCTGCGACGGGAACTGGAAAAGGCCGAGCGGGCGGTGGAAAGGCTCCAGGCCGAAAAGCAGGCGATCGAGGCGGACATGGCCGACCCGGGCCTCTACGAGGCCGCCAACCGCGCCGAGCTCGACCGTCTCCTGGCACGCGAGGCCGAGATCGGTGCCCGGCTCGAGGCCGCCGAGGCCGAGTGGATGGCGGCCGGCGAACGACTCGAACAGGCCGAGGCATGCAGCTCCTGATCCTGCGCCACGCCCACGCCGAGCCGGCCGCCGCAGCGCTGGGCACCGGGATCGAGGTCGACGCCGCGCTCGATGGCGGCCTCGCCACCGACGCCCTGCTCGCATGGCTGGCAAGTATCGATGCCGAAACGGCGATGATCGTCGGCCACGAACCCGGGCTCTCCCGGCTGATCGCCGCGGCCCTCTGTCACCGCCCCGGCGCGGGGGTCAGGCTGAAGAAGGCCGGGGCCTGCCGGATCGACTTCCCCGGACCGGCCGCCGCCGGTGCCGGCGAGCTCCAGTGGCTGCTGACACCGTCCCAGCTGGAACGGATGGGCGACGGTTGCGGATTACCGGCACCGGCCAGTCGCGTATAATTCCCGCCGAACCCGTTGCAAGCCGCCGGCCCGCATCGCCATGACCACCGATTCCGAATTCGTCGCCGCCATCGATCTCGGCTCCAACAGCTTCCACATGCTCGTCGCCCGGGTTTCCGGCGGCCAGGTGGCGGTGCTCGACAAGCACAAGGAGATGGTGCGCCTCGCCGGCGGCCTGGACGCCCGCCAGCGTCTCGACGACGCCACCCGCGAGCGGGCCCTGGCCTGCCTGGAGCGCTTCGGCCAGCGCCTGCGCACCGTCCCGCCCGGCGCGGTGCGCGCGGTGGGCACCAACACCCTGCGGCGCATGGCCGACTCCGAGCAGTTCCTGCACCAGGCCGAGGCGGCGCTCGGCCACCCCATCGACGTCATCGCCGGCCGCGAGGAAGCCCGCCTGATCTACATCGGCGTGGCCCACACCCACGCCGATACCGACGACGCCCGCCTGGTGGTGGACATCGGCGGCGGCAGCACCGAGCTGATCGTCGGCCGGCGCTTCCAGCCGCGGGAGATGGACAGCCTCAACATGGGCTGCGTGAGCCTCACCCGGGCCTTCTTCGGCAACGGCAAGATCACCGAGAAGCGCATGTACAAGGCCGACATGGCCGCCCGCCTCGAGGTCCGCCCGGTGGAGACCCGTTACCGCGAGATGGACTGGACCCACGCGGTGGGCGCCTCCGGCACCGCCAAGGCCCTGGCCGGCATCGCCGCCGCCAACGGCTGGACCCAGGGCGAGATCACCCTGGAGGCCATGGACCGCATGCGCGCGGCGATGGTCAAGGCGGGCTCGCTGGACAAGCTGGAGCTCGCCGGGCTGGAGGACGACCGCCGGCCGGTCATCGCCGGCGGGCTGGTGGTGATGCGGGCGGTCTTCCAGGGCCTGGAGATCGAGCGCATGTCGGTCTCCGACGGTGCCCTGCGCGAGGGCCTGCTCTACGACCTGCTGGGCCGGCGCGAGCACGACGACGTGCGTGGCCTGACCCTGGACAACCTGGGGACGCGCTTCGAGGTGGACCGTGACCACGCCCGACGGGTGGAGAGCGCCGCCCTCTACCTGTTCGACCAGGTGGAGGCGGCCTGGTCACTGGAACCGGCCGACCGTGCCATGCTCAGCTGGGCCAGCCAGCTCCACGAGCTGGGCCTGGGGATCGCCCACAGCGGCTACCACAAGCATGGCGCCTACGTGCTGGCCAACGCCGACATGCCCGGCTTCTCGCAGCAGGAACAGGCCGTGCTCGCCGCGCTGGTCCGCAGCCATCGGCGCAAGCTGCGGCGCGGCCAGTTCCGCGGCCTGCCGGAGGGGGTGCGCGACCGCGCCCTGCGCCTTACCGTGCTGTTGCGCCTGGCCACCCTGCTGCACCGCAACCGCTCGGCCCGGCGGCGGCTGCCCGAGGTGGCCGTGACTGCCCGCGAGGGTGGCCTGGAGCTGGGGTTCCCCGACGGCTGGCTGGACGAGCACCCGCTGACGCGGGCGGACCTGGAACAGGAGGCCGACTACCTCCAGCGGGCCGGCTTCGGTCTGGCCTTCGCCTGAGCCGTGGCGGGCAGCGGGTGGCTGGAAACGAACGCTGCCGGCCGGCCGCTGGCATCGCGGTGCACGCGCACGTCGGTGAGCGGCGCGGGCACCGTGCCGGGGGCTTGCGCCCGGCTACCGCGGAGCTCCATGATCAGGGTGTGGGCGTTGGCCTTGCAGGACATCGGCTCGACCTCTTGTCTCGGGATCACGACCCCGAAACTAGGCCCGGAAGGTAACAACGAGGTGAAAGAAGGCCCATGAAATCCCACCAGCTCACCGGCGCGCTCGCGGCCGGACTGCTCCTGGCCGGCCCGGCCGGGGCCAAGGACGTCAACGGCGAACACGCCGTGTTGGGGCCCGGTTCCGAGCCCTGCTCGGCCTGGACCGCCGCCCGCCGCGAGGGCGACCAGAACGCCGAGTACGACTTCCGCCTGTGGATCTCGGGCTACTTGTCGGCCTTCAACGTGGTGGCCCAGAGCACCTACGACATCACCGGCCCGAACGGCCTGGAGGGCTTCATCGACCGTGTCGACCGCCTCTGCCGAGCCACCCCGGGCGAGCCGCTGGTCAGTGCCGTGGCCCGGGCGACGGTGATGGCCTACCCCGACCGCTACAACCTCAAACCGCAGTAGACCGGACGGGGCGGGCGCCGGGACCCCGCTCAGCCCTCGGCGAGGCTCTCCAGCAGGGCGAGATGGGCGTTGCGCGGCCGGGCATTGCCCGCCGGGCGCAGGCGCCGGTAGCTGCCGTCGGACTGGAGCACCCAGGCCTGGGTGTTGTCGCCGAGGTAGGTGTCGAAGGTCTCGCGGATGATGCGGCGCTTGAGGCGGGCATCCTCCACCGGGAAACAGGTCTCGACCCGGCGGAAGAAGTTGCGCGGCATCCAGTCCGCGCTGGAAAGAAAGATCTCCTCGTCGCCGTCGTTGTGGAAACAGAACACCCGGGTGTGCTCCAGGAAGCGGCCCATCACCGAGCGCACGTGGATGTTCTCGGAGACCCCTTCCACGCCGGGACGCAGGCAGCACACCCCGCGGATCACCAGTTCCACCTTCACGCCGGCGCGCGAGGCCTCGTAGAGCGCCTCGATCACCTCCTGTTCGATCAGGGCATTCATCTTGGCGCGGATCAGCGCCTTCTTGCCCGCGCGGGCGTTCTCGGCCTCGCGGCGGATGCGCTCGATCATCCCGGCGTGCAGGGTGAAGGGCGACTGCAGGATCTTGCCCAGCGCCTGGCTGCGGCCCAGGCCGGTGAGCTGCTGGAAGAGCTTGTGCACGTCCTCGCCCAGCACGCGGTCGTCGGAGAGCATGCCGTAGTCGGTGTAGGCCTTGGCGGTGCCCGCGTGGTAGTTGCCCGTCCCCAGGTGGACGAAACGCTTGAGGCGATCCCCCTGGCGGCGCACCACCAGGGCCATCTTGGCGTGGGTCTTGTGGCCCGCCACGCCGTAGGCGACGTAGGCCCCGGCCCGCTGCAGGCGGGTGGCCAGCTCGATGTTGGCGGCCTCGTCGAAGCGGGCGCGCAGCTCGATCACCGCCGTGACCTCCTTGCCGGCCCGCGCCGCGTCCACCAGCGCCTCGACGATCTCCGAGCCGGAGCCGGTGCGATAGAGGGTCTGCTTGATGGCCACCACCTCGGGATCGGCGGCCGCCTGGCGCAGGAACTCCTCCACCGGGGAGAACGACTCGAAGGGATGGTGCAGCAGCAGCGGTCCCTCGCGCTCGATGGCCTCGAAGATGTTGGCTTTCTCGGCCAGGCATTCCGGCACACCCGGGTTGAAGGCCGGGTACTTGAGATCCGGCCGATCGACCAGTTCCACCACCGCCATCAGCCGGTGCAGGTTGACCGGGCCGCGGACCTGGTAGAGATCGCGCTCCTGGAGGCCGAACTTGTCCAGCAGGAAGCGGCTTACGCCGTCGGGGCAGTTGTCGGCCACCTCCAGGCGCACGGCATCGCCGTAGTGGCGCTGGCGCAGCTCGCCCTGGAGGGCCTTGAGCAGGTCCTCGATCTCCTCCTCCTCGACGAACAGGTCGGAGTTGCGGGTCACGCGGAACTGGTAACAGCCGGTGACCTTCATGCCCGGGAACAGCTCGCCCACGTGAGCATGGATGATCGAAGAGAGGAAGACGAAGCTGTGCGGACCGTCGCCGATGGCCTCGGGCAGCTGGATCAACCGCGGCAATGCACGGGGGGCCTGGACGATGGCCATGCCGCTGTCCCGGCCGAAGGCATCCTTGCCCTCCAGGGTGACGGCGAAGTTGAGGCTCTTGTTCAGGATCCGCGGGAAGGGATGGGCATGGTCCAGCCCCAGCGGGGTGAGCAGCGGCAGCAGCTCGCGACGAAAATAGTCCTTGACCCAGCGTTGCTGGGCATCGTTCCAGTGCGTGCGGCGCACGAAGCGGATCTGCTCCTCGGCGAGCAGCGGGATCAGCGTGTCGTTGAGGCACTTGTACTGGGCGTCCACCAGCCGGTGGGCCTGGTCGCCGATCGCCTCCAGCTGCTCCGGGGGCGTCATGCCGTCGGGGCCGCGCGTGGTCACGCCCAGTTCCACCTGGTGACGCGTGCCCGCCGCGCGGATCTCGAAGAACTCGTCCAGGTTGCTCGAAGAGATGCAGAGAAAGAACAACCGCTGCAGCAGCGGGACGTCGTCGTCCATCGCCAGGTCCAGCACCCGGCGGTTGAACTGGAGCAGGCTCAGCTCGCGGTTGATGTAGAGATCGGTACGCTCGAGATCGACGGTTTGCTCGGCCATGGGAAGCGGTCCTGTTGGGCTGCTGTGGCTCGGTGAGAATCCCTGATTCTAAAGCATCACCGGGGTGACGGCACGGGGCGCGGGAGGGCGGAGTCGGGCGTGCCGGGTGCGTCGGTCGTGGCGGTCACCTTCGCCGGTGCGGGCTTTGCGGGCCCGCGTTTCGCGGACCGGGGGCCGCGCTGGGTTGGCCCGTGCGCCCCGGCCCCGGGAATGGGCGGTGGATGACCGGGGCCGAGCATGACCGGCGGGTGCCCGGGGGGCGGGGGTCCGGGGGCCGGGGGCACCAGCCTTCCCTGGTGCGGGGTTCCTGCTCGGCATCCTTGCCTCGCGTTCCGCCGACGTGCGGAGCAACATTCGGTTGCTCCGGTTCGGCTTCACCCCTGCCTCGCGTTCCGCCGACGTGCGGAGCAACTTCGGTTGCTCCGGTTCGGCTTCACCCCTGCCTTGCGTGATCCGCGCTGCGGAGTGACATCAAGTCACTCCGGCCGCGTTCACCCGGGGGATCAATGGCAGGCGCGCCGGGGTTCCGGGGGCCGAGCCCTCCTTGGCGCGGGGTTCCTGCTCGGCATCCCTGCCTCGCGTTCCGCCGACGTGCGGAGCAACATTCGGTTGCTCCGGTTCGGCTTCACCCCTGCCTCGCGTTCCGCCGACGTGCGGAGCAAC
>JAAZVP010000001.1 GCA_018623495.1 Halothiobacillus sp.
GTTAGATGTAATTAACCGGAAAGTTGCGCACGAATAATTTTTTTCTTCAAGACTGCAATTTTAAGAGAAAAAGACACATACTCCCTTCGAATCATATTGGAGGCGGATCATGAAAAGCTGGTTATTTCTTACTATTGCGATTCTTGGAGAGGTAGTTGCAACATCTGCATTAAAGTCCAGTGAAGGTTTTACGAAGCTCGTACCATCTTTCATCGTAATTGTTGGCTATGGAATTGCATTTTATTTCCTTTCATTGGTCTTGAAGTCTATTCCTGTAGGGGTGGCCTATGCAGTTTGGTCTGGCCTTGGCGTAGTATTAGTCACTGCTGTTGCATGGGGGCTTTACGGGCAAAAGATTGATGCATGGGGTTTCGTGGGTATTAGTTTAATAGTTTGCGGTGTATTGGTTTTAAATTTGCTTTCTAAGGCAAGCGTTCATTAAGTGGCACTGGCATCTAACAATCGGCAGCAGGCGGACAGCCTACACTACGCGGTTTTGTGTTACTCGCTGCGCTCAAACATTAACACAAAACCGCTCCGTTACGGCTGCCGCTGTGCCGGGCGTTATACGATTTAAGAGTGAGCAGTTCGCCAATGAATAAAAAACTGACGTAGATCCAGACGTGTCCGACTATACGAGAGCTCCGGAATTTTTCGAAAAGATGGCAGGCGGCATGGCCGCAATAATTTCTGCATACCTGTTGGCTTTGTCAACCAAATTTGCCGAATTAAACGGATGTGCAATATTCGCAGCCTATTTAGGAGAAATTGGGGACAGACCCCATTTTCGTGTTCGGTGAGATTGGCCTCGGCGGTGGGCATGGGGCGTTCCCTAACCGCAGCCGAGCACCGCAAGGGAAATAGGGGACAGACCCCATTTTCTGTTGTCGGCGGGCAGGGCGGTTCGCGGCCGGGAGGCCGCTCCCACATTGGGCTTGGGCTAGGCGTGCAGGGCGTCCGGTCCCCGGTAGAACGCCTTGAGTTGGCGGTAGACCTCGGGAAAGACCGCCTCCAGGTGGTCGGGTCGCTCGAAGAAGCATTCGGTGGCCACGGCGAAGAATTCTTCCGGGGCCTCCAGGGCGTAGGGGTCGAGGGGGAGGTCTTCGTCGGGCACGCCGGTGTGTTCCAGCCGGTCATGGATCCCCTCTCTGTCGTATTCAAGGTTTCCCATTTCCCGCGGCGCCTGTTCGCCGAGGTGCCCCTTGTCGGTCAGTGGTGGTACCGAAGCTGGGCGATGAGCAAGGCGTCTTCCGTGACCTTGTAGACCATCCGGTGCTCTTCATTGATCCGGCGTGACCAGTATCCGGCGAGGCTGTGCTTGAGGGGCTCGGGTTTGCCGACGCCTTCAAAGGGTGCGCGCCGGGTTTCCTTGATCAGCTTGTTGATGCGGTTGAGCAGTTTCTTGTCTTTTTTCTGCCAGTACAGGTAATCCTCCCAGGCGTGCTCGGAGAATATGAGCTTCATTCGAGGAGCTCCCTTTCCTGGCCTCCGCCTTGCTCCAGTTGGGCAACGGATTCCAGCAGGCGGCGGGCGTTCTTCGGTGCGCGCAGGAGGTAGGCGGTTTCCTGCAGCGCCTCGAAGTCCTCGAGGGAGATCATGACCACGGACGGGGACTTGCTTCGGGTAATGATCACGGGGGCGTGGTCTTCGCAGACCCGCTCCATGGTTTTTGCCAATTGGCTTCTGGCGGCTGTGTAGCTGATGGCATCCATGATGCTCCTCCTGTACAGGAAAATGACTCTGTACAGAATAGTGTACGGGCTGCCGCCTGGCAATCGCCGGGACAGGGAGCGGTTACCTGCCAGGTCCCGGCCGATTGACCCGTAAAAGGGGGCGGTGACAAGTGCAAATCAGCGTGATTCGCTCTCGTCACCAAGGCCTTTTTGCTCGGAAACCTCGGGTTCCAGCCGGTGATCGTGCGGGGCGGTTCGCGGCCGGGAGGCCGCTCCCACATGGGGTTGGGCTAGGCGTGCAGGGCGACCGGTCCCCGGTAGAACGCCTGGAGCTGGCGGTAGACCTCGGGAAAGACCGCCTGGAGGTGGTCGGGTCGCTCGAAGAAGCATTCGGTGGCCACGGCGAAGAATTCTTCCGGGGCCTCCAGGGCGTAGGGGTCGAGGGGGAGGTCTTCGTCGGGCACGCCGGTGCGTTCCAGCCGGTCGAGGTGGTCCCAGGCGGCCTCGAAGTCCCGGGTCCACCGGGCTGAATCGATGCCTTGCGGCAGCGGCGGGAAGCCGTTGACGTGGCCGTTGCGGCCGTCGAGGACGTGGGCGATCTCGTGGACGACGGGGTTGTAGCCGTCCAGTGGGCCGGAGGCGGCGACGTCCTCCCAGGAGAGCACCATGGGGCCGCCGTGCCAGGCCTCGCCGCTGCGGGTCTCGCGGCGCACGTGTACCACGCCGGCCTCGTCCATTTCCTCGATCTCGGGGGTGAATTCGCCCGGGTAGACGATCACGGTGCGCAGGGCGTCGAGCCAGTCCAGTCCCAGGTGGAGCACCGGCAGGCAGGCGAGGGTGGCGATGGTCTCGCGGACGAGGTCGTCGATGACCATTTCGCCGCCGGGTTCGAAGAAGCGTTCCCGGGCGAAGACGGTGGCCATGTGCCGCAGGTGGTCGAGCTCGGTGTCGGCCAGGCGGTCGAGGAGAGGGTTGCGGTCGAGGATCGTCGCCCAGCGGTCGTCGGGGATGGGGTGGTCCTCCACCAGGCGCCGGCGGCGGCGCTCGCGCAGCCAGTCGAACATGGTCTAGACCTTCTCGATCTCGTGGTGGTCCGGCTGGTAGCCGGCGTCGCGGTAGACCTTGAAGGCCTGGCGGGCGGCGGCGAGATCGGCCTGGTCGGAGCGGTTGAAGATCTCGGCGATGCGCTCGAAACGGCCGTGGAAGTCGGGCAGGGCGCCGGAGAGGTTGAGGAGCACGCCGTTCTCGCCGGCGGGGGGCGCGTGGTGGCCGATGAGCACCGGGTAGTCGGCGGGATCGGCGTCGGGGTCGCCGGCCAGGGCATGGGGCACGAAGCTCTCGGCGCGAAAGCGCCACAGCAGGTCGTCCAGTTCCCGCGCCTGCTGCTCCGAGCGCGCGTAGACGAACACCCGGCTGCCGGCGGTGTACGCCCGGTTGATGTAGCGGCAGGCGAAGCGGTCGCGGTCGGCGGGGTCGTCGGTGTCGATGATGTAGAAATCGGCTCGGGGCATGGCGTTCCGGCTTCGAATCGCCGCACCGCGGGCTCGGGTGCGGGTGGGTGTCGGGCGCCCATTATAGGTCCTGGCGGTGTGACCGGGGCAATGCGCAACTCCCGGGCGCCTCGAAAAACGGTCGCGAGCGCGCGAAGGACGAGGCGGATGGAGCGCAGGTCAGGGCACGGCGCTGACGAGGCCGATCCAATCGCTCGGCGAGGAAGCGACAAAAGGGCAGGACAGCCATTCGGGTCGCCGGCGCTGCCGGCGCCCACGGGGCGAAGGGGCAGGGATGCCCCGAGACGACACCGCCCTTCGCGGTCATTGGTGCGCCATCCTTGGCGCGCTGGCGATGGGTGTCCAGCGGATGCCCCGTTCTGCTCCCGGCAGTACGGTCGTGCGCGCAGCCGGTTTTCGAGGTGCCCTTTCGCCCGCTGGCACGGCTACGGGGAGGGCGGTCGGCAGGGGGGGGCGGGTTTCGCGCGGGAAGGGGGCGTTTTTCGGGCAGCCGGGGCCGATCGACACGTTCCCCGACCGGTCCCCAGCCCCTATCATGAGGGGCCTGTCCAACCCGAGACGCGATGCCATGCGCCGATTCCTCCCCTGGCTGGCCCTGCTGGGCCTGGTCGTCCTCGTCCAGTGGCTCTGGGGCTGGGGGACGGTGCTCGCCCCCTGGGCCACGCTGTCCCCGGGGGCGCTGGCGCTGGCGGTGGTGCTGGTCTTCGCCAGCTACGCGGTGCGGGCCCTGCGGCTGTTCGACTACTTCCGCGCGGCCATGCGCGGGCGCTTTCTCGCCGCGTTCCGGCTGATGCTGCTGCACAACCTGTTCAACAACCTGCTGCCCATGCGCGCCGGCGAGGTGAGTTTCCCGGTGCTCATGGCTCGGGAGTTCCGGGTGGCGGCGGTGCAGTCGATCCCGGCGCTGTTGTGGTTCCGGCTGCTGGACCTGCACACGGTGCTGGCCCTGGGCGGGGCGGCGGCCCTGGCGCTGGGGGCGCTGCCCGCGTGGCTGTGGGTCGGCTGGCTGGGCTGGATGGGCCTGCCGTGGCTGGCCTTTCGCCTGCAGGCCGGGTGGCTGACGCGGCTGGCCCACGCGGGCGACGGCCGGGCGGGGGCGCTCGCGCAGAAGGCGCTCACCGGCCTGCCGGCGGATGCCCGGGGCTTCTGGCGTTCCTGGGCGTGGACCGGGCTCAACTGGGGGGTGAAGATCGGCGTGTTCGCCTGGGTGCTCCTCCAGTTCGCGCCGCTGCCGCCGTTGGCCGGGGTGGTGGGTGCCATCGGCGGTGACCTGACCTCGGTGCTGCCCATCCACGCGCCGGGGGGCTTCGGCACCTTCGAGGCCGGCGTGGCGGCGGGCGTGGCGGCCGCCGGGGTGGTCTCGGAGGCGGTGGTGCCGGCGGCTATCAACCTGCACCTGTTCGTGCTGGGCGCCTCGATGGCCAGCGGCGGGCTGGCGGTGGCGCTGTCGTCGGTGGCGCGAGCCCGGGGCACGGGTTAGCATGTCGGGCTTTCGACAGCCCGATGGTCCCATGTCCGATTACGCCGAGCAGCCGCATCGCCTGTCGCTGGTGATCCCCATGTTCAACGAGCAGGACAACGTCCTGCCGATGCTGGAGCGGATCCAGGAGGCGCTGGCCGACTACCCCCACCCCTGGGAGGCGATCCTGGTCAACGACGGCAGCCGTGATGGCACCCAGCGGGCCATGCGCGAGGGGCGCGAGCGCTTCGGCGAGCACGTGCGGGTGATCGAGCTGGCCCGCAACTTCGGCCAGACGGCGGCCATGCAGGCGGGGATCGACGCCGCCCGCGGCGACGTGCTGGCCACCCTGGACGGCGACCTGCAGAACGACCCGGCCGACATTCCCCGGCTGGCGCGCCGCCTGCTGGCCGAGGACCTGGACATGGTGGCCGGCTGGCGCAAGGACCGGAAGGACCGGCTGATCATGCGCAAGATCCCCTCGCGCATCGCCAACCGCCTGATCCGCAAGATCACCGGCGTGCAGCTGCACGACTACGGCTGCAGCCTGAAGGTGTTTCGCACCGAGGTGATCAAGGGTGTGCGCCTCTACGGCGAGATGCACCGCTTCATCCCCGCCTGGATGGCCACCCACACCTCGCCGGACCGCATCGCCGAGGAGGTGGTCACCCACCACCCGCGCCAGTTCGGCGAGTCCAAGTACGGGATCTCGCGTACCTTCCGGGTGATCATCGACCTGATCATCGTCTTCTTCTTCATGCGCTACAACGCCCGGCCCGGGCACTTCTTCGGCATGCTGGGCCTGGGCTTCGGCCTGCTGGGCGGGCTGATCCTGGCCTACCTGCTGGGGGTGAAGATCGCCGGCCACGACATCGGCGGCCGGCCGCTCTTGCTGGTGGGGGTGCTGTTCGTGATGCTGGCGGTGCAGATCGCCACCACCGGGGTGCTCTCGGAAATGCTCTCGCGGACCTACTTCGAGTCCGGCAACGGGCGTTCCTACCGCGTGCGCAACGCCAGCGAGCTCGAGGTGGAGGACGAGCAGGGCTGGAGCCGACCGGGCGGGGCCGACGATGGCTAGCGTCGATGCCGCCGGGCACGGGGGCGGGCGCCCCGGGGTCGCCATCCCGCGGGTCCACTGGGCCGTGCTGGGCGTGCTCCTGGGCCTGGCGGGCCTGGCGCTGGTCGGCCCGCTCAACCAGTCGCTGTTCGAGGTGGTGAACGGCTGGGGCATGGTGAGCCCGGGGGCCTGGGCCTCGATCACCGTGCTCGGTGACTCGCTGGTGGTCTTCTCGCTGATGCTGCCGGTGGTCCTGGTGCGCCCGGACATCGCCTGGGCCGTGGTGCCCACGGCATTGCTCGCCACCGTGCTCACCCACGTGCCCAAGAACCTCGTCGAGGCCGCCCGGCCGCTGGCCGAGCTGGGGCCGGAGCAGGTGACGGTGATCGGCCACAGCCTGCGCCAGTCCGCCTATCCCTCCGGCCACAGCGCCACGGTCTTCGCCACCGCGGCGGTGCTGGCGGTCACCCTCGGGCTGCGCGGCCGGCGGCTGGCGCTGCTGCTGGGCCTGGGAGCGCTGGTGGCCGTCTCGCGGGTGGTGGTGGGCGCCCACTGGCCCCGGGACATCGCCATGGGCGCGGCCGTCGGCTGGTTCTCGGGGCTGGCCGGGGCCTGGCTGGCCGCCCGGGCACCCTGGGGCACGGGACGCGTGGCCCGCTGGATCCTGGGCGCGATCTTCCTCGCCTGCACCCTCTACTTGCCCTTCCACGCCTCCGGCTACCCCGACGCCCGTCCCCTCCAGTGGACGGTCGCCGTCATCGCCCTGGGTTGCTTCTCGCTGCATGCCCGGCGCGCCGTGCGCTCCACCGGCTGAGGCCGCGAGCAGCGCCGGGGGCGGTGGTTTCCCGGTGGCCGGTTCGCGGCGGGGACGCCGCTCCCACCGGGGGGCGCCCAGCCGTCGGTGCCGGTGGGAGCGGCCTCCCGGCCGCGAAGGCCGTTCCCGGTCGAGGTGGGCCGGGGGTGGTTTCCCGGTGGCCGGTTCCGCGGAGCGGGGGCGGCCGGTTCGCGGCGAGGACGCCGCTCCCACGGGGGTGCTCCCAGCCGTCGGTGTCGGTGGGAGCGGCCTCCCGGCCGCGAAGGTCGTTCCCGGTCGAGGTGAGTTGGGGTGGTTTCCCGGTGGCCGGTTCCGCGGAGCGGGGGCGGCCGGTTCGCGGCGGGGACGCCGCTCCCACGGGGGTGCTCCCAGCCGTCGGTGCCGGTGGGAGCGGCCTCCCGGCCGCGAAGGCCGTTCCCGGTCGAGGTGGGTTGGGGCGGTGGTTTCCCGGTGGCCGGTTCCGCGGAGCGGGGGCGGCCGGTTCGCGGCGGGGACGCCGCTCCCACGGGGGTGCGCCCAGCCGTCGGTGCCGGTGGGCCTTGATGGCGGCGGGGGCGCCGCTCCCACGGGGGTGCTCAGTCGTCGGTGTCGGCGAGCCTTGCCAGGACCACGCCGCGGCGGGCATAGAGGACCTCGGTGGGCACGTCCAGGTCGGCCAGGCGGTGGCGGTGGGTGAGAACCACCTCGCCGGGCTCGGGGCGGCGCTCGAGGAACACCCGGCGGGCGTAGACGCTGGCGCTGGGGGTGCGCATCTTCCACATCACCAGGGTCGTCTCGCCGGGGAGGTCCCGGGCGGTGAGACCGGCGGCGCGGATCGGTTCCTGCTGGATCTGGGCGATCGTCGGGACCAGCCAGAGGCCCACGGCCAGCGTGCCGGCGAGGCCCACGGCGTAGAGGTGGGCGTCCAGCCGCGGGCGCTTCCAGGCCATCAGGGCCACCGTGAAGGCGGCCAGGGCCAGCATGGTCAGCAGGTAGGCGGTGGGGAAGTACTGGCCGTAGCCCGAGAGCAGGGCGACCACCTCGGGCTCGTCGATGGTGGGCAGGACGGCGCCGACGATCGAGGGCAGGGCCGCGAGCACGGTGAACATCAGCAGGCCCGGCAGCAGGAGCGCCAGCCGCGAGTGCATCTGCTGGACGGCCAGGGCCATGAGGACGAGGGCCCCGGTGAGCCCGTAGTTGAGGTAGTGGGGCAGCTTGGTGCCGGAAAAGGTGAAGAGCACCAGCACGAAGCCGAACCAGATGAGCGCGAAGCGGCCCAGGTCGCTGCGCCAGGCCGCGGGTACCCGGGCCACGGCCTTGAACAGCACGGCGGAGAAGGGCAGCACGGCCAGGGGGGCCACCACCAGGTAGTAGAGCCAGCCGCCGCCGTGGCCTTCCATGGAATCGCCGAAGCGGTCGACGTTGTGCTTGAGGAAGAAGCCGTCGATGAAGTCCTGGCCCTGGGCCAGGTACTGGGCGGTGTACCAGGGGAGGTTGATGGCCAGAAACAGCGCGATCCCGCCGGGGTGGAACACGGCCCGCAGCCAGGCCCGCCACTCGCCCTGCGAGGCGTAGAAGAGAAAGCTCACCGCCAGCGGGATGACTACCGCCACCGGCCCCTTGGTGAGAAAGCCCAGGCCGATGGCGGCGAAGGCGGCGTAGATCCAGCGCTGCCGGCGCTCGCGCCAGTGGAGGAAGACGGCGAAGAGGCTGGCGGCGAGAAAGAGGTTGAGCACGGCATCGGCGGTGGCGGCCTTGCCGATGATGCCGATCTGCACGCTGAAGGCGAGCATGATGGCGCCGAGAAAGCCGGTGCGCTCGTCGGCCACCCGGCGCAGGAAGGCGAAGGTGAGCAAAACCCAGGCGGTGGCCGCCAGCGCCGAGGGCAGGCGCAGGGCGAACTCGTTGAGACCGAACAGCGTGACCGACGCGGCCTGCAGCCAGTGGATCAGCACCGGCTTGTCGAAGCGCGGCTCGCCGTTGAGCCAGGGCGAGACCAGGTCGCCGCGCGCCAGCATTTCCCGCGTGGCCTCGGAGAAGGCGCCCTCGTCGAGGTCGAAAAGCGGGATGTTGCCCAGGTTGACGAAAAAGGCGGCGAACACGGCCAGCCCGAGCAGCAGCGGACGGTAGAGCGGTTGCGGGTGGACCAGGGCCACGATTCCTCCGGGTACGGGCGACGTCGGCCCGGCGGGCCGCCGGGCGGGTCGCATTATACGCGCGTTTTCGGGGTCGGTCTCCCGGCCGCGCGGGCGGTTGTCGACGTTGCCGGATCGCCGGTCCGGTGGCGTATCATCGCGGCAATGCATTGAACCCGAGGATGTCTCCGTGAGCCAACGGAATGCCGGTTGGGCCCGCCTGGTGGCCGTGATCGTTCTCGCCTGCCTGGCGTTGCCCGCGTCGGCCGAGGGGCCGCGGCCCTTCGAGGCGGTCTACAAGCTCTCCGCCAAGGGCTTCACCATCGGCGAGGGGCGGGTGACGCTCGCGGTCGACGGGGATGGGTACGCCTACCGGAGGACGGTGGAGCCCCGCGGCCTGGTGGCGCTGTTCCGCGACGATCGCATGGAGGAATCCAGCGCGGGTCGGCTGGTGGATGGACGCCCGCGCCCCGCGCGCTACCATTTCCTGCACGACAAGAAGGGCGAGGAAGACGACCGCGAGGAACGCATGCGCTTCGACGCGGGTGTCGCGACCGGTCGCTACAAGGACAAGCGCTACCGGCTGGAGCTGCCGGCGCCGCAGACCCAGGACCGCCTCTCCCAGGAGCTCTTGCTGATGGCCGCCGCGGCCGCCGGCGAGCGGTCGCTGGACGTGCCCGTGGTGGAGCGGGGCAAGCTCAAGACCTATCGTTTCCGTTTTGATGGCAAGGCCACGGTGAAGGTCCCCGCCGGTACGTTCGAGACCCTGCGCATGCGCGTCGACCGGCGCGAGAGCGACCGCAGAACGCGCCTGTGGCTGGCGCCGGCACTGGGTTACATCCCGGTCAAGATCACCCACCAGGAGCCCGGTGACGACTTCACGGTGGTCTCGCGGCTGAAATCCATCCAGCGCTGAACCCGCCATGTTCCATCCAGTGACGCGGGACCGACGCTATCTCCTCTGGCTGCTGGTGATCATCGCCGGCATCCTGCTCTACCGGCTGTGGGTGCTCGAACGCCTGGACGTCACCCTGTACGTGGACGAGGCCTATTACTGGGGCTGGGCCCAGGCGCCGGCCTGGGGCTATTTCTCCAAGCCGCCCATGATCGCCTGGCTGATCGCCGCTACCACCGCGGTGTTCGGCGACGGGCTGCTGGGGGTCAAGGCCGGGGCCTTCCTGGTCTACCCGCTGACCACGCTGCTGGTCTTCGCCATCGGCCGCCGGCTGTTCGACGTGCGGGTGGGGTTCGGGTCGGCGGTGGTATTCTTCACCCTGCCCGCCGTGTCGCTCTCCGATCTGGTGATTTCCACCGACGTCCTGCTGTTCTTCTTCTGGGCGTTGGCGCTGTGGGCCTTCATCCGCGCGCTGGAGACCGACGCCTGGCGCCACTGGCTGCTGGGCGGGCTGGCCGGCGGGCTGGGGCTGCTGACCAAGTACACCATGATCCTCTTCCCGCTGGCGGCGTTGCTCGTGCTGGCGGTCACGCCCGCCTGGCGCAACCGGCTGCGCGAGCCCCGCCTGTACGCCGCCATGGGGCTGGCCCTGCTGGTCTTTTTGCCCAATCTCGCCTGGAACCTCCGCCACGGCTTCCCCACCTTCCGCCACACCGCCGACATCGCCAACCTCGACAGCGCGGGCTATCACTGGCTCTGGCTGGGCGAGTTCCTGGCCGCCCAGGCGGCGGTGTTCGGCCCGGTGCTGTTCGCCGTGCTCGCCGGGCTGGCCGTGCGCGGCCCGGCCTGGGCCGATCCCCGCCGGCGGCTGCTGCTGGTGTTCGCGCTGGTCTTTCTCGGCGTGATCGCCCTCCAGGCACTGCTGGGGGGCGCCAACGCCAACTGGGCGGCACCGGCCTTCGTCTCGGCGAGCGTGCTGGTGGTCGCCGCACTGGTGGAGCGGCCGCGCTGGCTGGCGGTGGCCCTGGGCGTGAACCTGGCGCTGATGGCCACGCTCTACCACTACACCGATGCCATGGATGCCGCCGGGGTGGAGCTCACCGCCGACAACGATCCCTACAAGCGGGCCCGGGGCTGGCAACGGCTGGCCGAGGCCGCCCGCCCGCTGGTGCGCGCCCATCGCGGCCTGCCGCTCATGGGCGAGGAGCGCGCCCCCCTGGCCCATCTCCAGTACCACCTGCGCGACCTCGACGTGGAGCCGGTGGCCTGGAACCCGCAGGGGGCGCTGCGCCACCACTACCAGCTGGTCGCCGATGCCGGCGACGTGCTGGCGCCCGGGGCCGACGTGCTCTTTCTCACCACCCGCGAGTCGGTGGCGGATGTCCGCCGCCGGTTCGACGCCGTGGAGCGGCTGGCGGGCCTGCGGGTTCGCGTGCACGAGGACTGGGTGTACGACTACGCCCTCTACCGGCTGAAGGGGTTTCGCGGTTATTGAGGGGCGTGATCGATGCCGCGGGCTTTCTATTGGGGTGGGTCGAGGGGGCGTGCCCGTGCGTGCGGGCGGGTGCATCGGCGGGGTGGGGCGAGGGTGGGTTTTGCTCTTGCGAGGGGTTCTGGGCGCATCATTGATGCGGTTCGCTTGGCTCACCGCATCCTACGGTCTTGGGGGCGTATCGGCGGGGTGGGCCGGGGAGCCGGGCCGCGGGGAGGCGGCCCGGGGCGGGGCTCAGCGCAGGCCGGCGCGCTTGAGCAGGTAGTGGGTGAGCATGGGCACGGGCTTGCCGGTGGCGCCCTTTTCCTTGCCGGTGACCCAGGCGGTGCCGGCGATGTCGATGTGGGCCCAGTCGTAGTCCTGGCAGAAGCGGGCCAGGAAGCAGCCGGCGGTGATGGTGCCGGCCTCCCGGCCGCCGATGTTGGCCATGTCGGCGAAGTTGGAGTCCAGCTGCTGCTGGTACTCGTCCCACAGCGGCAGTTGCCAGCCGCGGTCGCCGCCGTGCTCGCCGGCGTCGATCAGGGCGTCCACCAGTTCCTGGTCGTTGCCCATCACGCCGCAGGCCTTGCGACCCAGCGCGATCAGGCAGGCGCCGGTGAGGGTGGCGGTGTCGATGACCACCTCGGGGTCGAAGCGCCCCGCGTAGGTGAGCGCGTCGCAGAGGATCAGGCGGCCCTCGGCGTCGGTGTTGAGCACCTCGATGGTCTGGCCGGAGAGCGAGGTGACGATATCGCCCGGCTTGAGCGCCCGGTCGGAGGGCATGTTCTCCACGGTGGGCACCAGTACCACCAGGTTGACGGGCAGCGCCATGGCCGCGCAGGCGGCCAGGGTGCCCAGCACGCCGGCGGCCCCGCCCATGTCGTACTTCATCTCGTCCATGCCCGCGCCGGGCTTGATGGAGATGCCGCCGGAATCGAAGGTCACGCCCTTGCCCACCAGGGCCACGGGCCTTTCGTCGTCGCCGGCGCCGCGGTATTCCAGGGCGATCAGGTGGCCCGGCTGGGCGCTGCCCTGGGAGACGGCGAGCAGGGCGCCCATGCCTTCCTTCTCCATGGCGGCCTCGTCGAGGACCTCCACGGACACGGCGTCGAAGCGCTCGGCGAGCTCGCGGGCCTGCTCGGCAAGGTAGGCCGGCGTGCAGATGTTGCCCGGCAGGTTGCCCAGGTCGCGGGCGAGGTCCATGCCCTCGACGATGGCCCCGGCCTGGCGGGCGGCCGCCTCCAGGGCGCCGGTGTCGCGCGGTTCGGTGATCGCCAGCGTCAGGCGGTCGACCGGGTGCTCGGGCGGCTCGGCCTCGCTCTTGAGGCGGTCGAAGCGGTAGTGACGGTCACCGGCGGCGATGCCCGCCAGGCGGATGTTGTCGGCCAGCGAGCAGCCCTCGACCTCCACCTCGGGCAGGTAGACGACGCACTCGGTCGCGGCGGTGCGGTCGAGCTGGGCGATGGCCTGGCCGCAGGCGGCGATGTAGGCGCTGCGGTCGAATTTTTCCGGCTTGCCCAGGCCCACCAGCAGGATGCGCTCGGCGGCCACGCCCTCGATGCCGTGCAGCAGCAGCCAGGAGCCGGCGCTGCCGTCGATGTCGCCGGAGGCGATGATCTTCCCGAGCCGGCCGTCGCCGGCGGCGTCGAGCGCCTCGGCGGCCGGGGTCAGGCCGCCGCCCTGGAAGACGCCGGCGACCAGGCATTGGGTGCGTTGTTCCCGGGGGTTGCCGCTGGTGACTGTCAGTTCCATGCTGTCCTCTCGTTGGTCGACGCGATAGCGGGATTATCCTCGTGCCGCCAAGGCCGGGGCAAGGCCCGTCCCGTCATGTAGAATCGCGGGGTCATGGCCAATCCCGCAGAGACACGCCGCTGATGCGCACCCTGGACCGCTACCTGGCCCGCGAGGTCGGCCTCAACTGGCTGGCGGTGGCCGTGGTGCTGATGCTGATCCTGGTGAGCGGCGGGCTGGCCCAGCTGCTGGCCCGCGCCGCCGAGGGCGACTTGCCCACCGACCTGGTGGGTCGGTTGCTGCTGGTGGACAGCCTGCGGTTCTTCTACTGGATCCTGCCGCTGGCGGCGTTTTTGGGGGTGATCCTGGCCCTCGGGCGGCTCTACCGCGACAGCGAGATGGCGGTGATGATCGCCAGCGGCGTCTCGCCCGTGGGTCTGCTGCGGGCGGTGATGGGGGTGGCGCTGCCGGTGGCGGCGCTCTCCGCGCTGCTGGCCTTCTGGCTGGTGCCCGCCGTGGAGGCGGAACGGGCCGCCCTGGAGGCCGATGCCGAGGCCCGCGCCGAGCTGGCCGTGATCACCCCGGGACGCTTTCTCTCCGGCCGCGATGGCCGGGCGGTGCTCTACGTGGAGTCGGTGGGGCCGGAGGGGCTGGCCAACGTCTTCATCTACACGCGCACGGGCGACGGCGAGCCGGCGGTGGAGGTCGCCCGCCAGGGCCGGCTGGTGACCGACCCCGAGTCCGGCCAGCGGATGATCGAGCTGCTCGACGGCCACCGCTACCAGGGCCTGCCGGGCGAGACCCGGTTCCGCATCTGGGACTTCGACGCCCACACCGTGGGCATTCCCGGCAGCGAGCCCCCGCCACCGGAGATCGAGGCCCGCGCCATGACCACGACCGAGCTGCTCGGCACCGGCGGGGATGCCGTGGAGGCCGAGCTCCACTGGCGCATCGCCCAGCCGCTTTCCGTGCTGCTGCTGGCGCTGCTGGCCGTTCCCCTGAGCCACACCGAGCCGCGCGGCGGCCGGGCCGGGCGGATGACCGCGGCGCTGCTGATCTATCTCACCTATTCCAACCTGCTGGCGGCCGGGCGTGCCTGGGTGGAGGATGGCGTGGTGGATGCGTGGACGGGCATGTGGAGCCTGCATCTGGCGCTGCTGGTGCTGGGCGGGTTGCTGCTCTGGCGCCGCAGCGGCGGGCGCCTGCCGGCGCTGCCCCGGGGGCGGGCGGCATGAAGCGGGTGGACCGCTACATTGCCGGCGCGGTGCTCCGCTCGAGCCTGGCCGTGCTGGGCGTGATGGCCGCCCTGGCGATGTTCTTCACCTTCATCGGCGAGCTGGACAACCTCTCGGGGAACTACGACGCCGCGCGGGCGGCGCTGTTCGTGCTGCTCTCGCTGCCCAACTACCTCTACGAGTTCTTCCCCGCGCTGGTGCTGGTGGGCACCCTGGTGGGCCTCGGCGGGCTCGCCGCCAACAGCGAGCTGACGGTGCTGCGCGCGGCGGGCCTCTCGCGCCTGCGGCTGTTCGGCGCCGTGCTGCTGGGCGGCAGCCTGCTGGTGGGACTGGCGGTGGTGGTGGGGGAGTACGTGGGGCCGGCCGGCTATCAGCAGGCCAAGTCCATGCGCGCGGCGGCGGAGGGTCGCGAGCTGGCCCACCACGACCGGGCCGGGCTCTGGGTCCGCGACGGCCGGCGGTTCGTGCGCGTGGGCTGGGTGATGGCCGACCGCCGGCTGCGCGACATCAGCGTGTTCGTCTTCGACGAGTCGCGCGAGCTCGAGACGATCGTCCACGCCCGCGAGGCGCGCCTGACCGACGCGGGCTGGCGGCTCACCGAGGTGTCCCGCCATGCCGTGGGCGAGGATTCCGTGGCGTCGCGGCGGGTGGCCGAGGAGACCTGGGAGCGCCTGATCCGCCCGGAACTGTTCGAGATCCTGGTGGTGGACCCGGTGGACATGCCGGCGCGCACGCTGCTCGACTACATCGGTTACCTGGAGGCCAACGGCCTGGACAGCGAGCGTTACCGGCTGGCCTTCTGGATCAAGGTGCTCACGCCGGTCTCCACCCTGGTGATGCTGGTGCTGGCGCTGCCCTTCGTTTTCGGCTCCCAGCGCAAGGCCGGCGCCGGCCAGCGGATCTTTGCCGGCATCGTCCTGGGGCTGGCCTTCTGGCTGGCCGGGCGGGTGCTCAATCACCTGGGCCCGGTCTATCATGTTCCGCCGTTTCTGAGCGCGGCACTGCCGCTGGTGCTTTTCCTGGTCATCGGGCTGCTGGTCCTGAGGCGGATCCCGTGACCCATTTGCCAATCGACCCGAGGCAACCATGACCGACGAGTCCATCGACTTCGAGGGCATCGAGGAGCAATCCCTCAAGGCCTTCGCCGAGAAGGCCTACCTGGACTACTCCATGTACGTGATCCTGGACCGCGCCCTGCCGCACGTGGGTGACGGGCTCAAGCCCGTGCAGCGGCGTATCGTCTACGCCATGTCGGAGCTGGGGCTGTCGGCCACCGCCAAGCACAAGAAGTCGGCGCGCACGGTGGGCGACGTGATCGGCAAGTTCCACCCCCACGGCGACTCGGCCTGCTACGAGGCGATGGTGATCATGGCCCAGCCCTTCACCTACCGCTACCCGCTGGTGGACGGGCAGGGCAACTGGGGCTCGGCGGACGATCCCAAGAGCTTCGCCGCCATGCGCTACACCGAGTCGCGCCTGACGCCCTACGCGAAGATCCTGCTGGCCGAGCTGGGGCAGGGCACGGCCGACTGGGTACCCAACTTCGATGGCACGCTCAACGAGCCCGAGATCCTGCCGGCGCGCCTGCCCAACGTGCTGCTGAACGGGGGCACCGGGATCGCGGTGGGCATGTCCACCGACATCCCGCCGCACAACCTGCGCGAGGTGGCCTCGGCCTGCGTGCGCCTGCTCGAGGACCCGGACGCCGACGTCGGCGACCTGCTCGAGCACATCCAGGGCCCGGATTTCCCCACCGAGGCCGAGATCATCACCCCGCGCGACGAGCTCGCCGAGATCTACCGCAAGGGCGGCGGGCCGGTGCGCATGCGGGCCCGTTACGCGGTCGAGGGCGGCGAGGTCGTGGTCCACGCGCTGCCCTACCAGGTCTCGGGCGCCAAGGTCCTCGAGCAGATCGCCGGGCAGATGCAGGCCCGGAAACTGCCCATGGTCACCGACCTGCGCGACGAGTCCGACCACGAGAGCCCGACGCGGCTGGTGATCACCCCGCGCAGCAACCGCGTGGACATCGAGCAGCTGATGGCGCACCTGTTCGCCACCACCGACCTGGAGAAGAGTTACCGCGTCAACTTCAACGTCATCGGCCTCGACGGCCGGCCGGGGGTGCGCGATCTCCGGACGCTGCTGTCCGACTGGCTGGAATTCCGTACCCGTACCGTGCGCCGGCGCCTGGCGCACCGCCTGGACAAGGTGGAGAAACGCCTGCACGTCCTCGAGGGCCTGCTGGTGGCCTACCTCAACGTCGACGAGGTGATCGCCATCATCCGCGAGGAGGACGAGCCCAAGCCGGTGCTGATGCAGCGTTTCGGCCTGACCGACACCCAGGCCGAGAGCATCCTCGAGCTCAAGCTGCGCCACCTGGCCCGCCTCGAGGAAATGAAGATCCGTGGCGAGCAGGACGAGCTGGAAGACGAGCGCAAGCGCCTCACCGACATCCTCGGCTCGAAGCATCGCCTGCGCGCCCTGATCCGCGACGAGCTGCTGGAGGACGCCGAGACCTACGGCGACGAGCGTCGTTCGCCGCTGGTGAGCCGCGCCCCGGCCCGGGCCCTGGAGGCGGCCGACCTGGTGCCCAGCGAGCCGGTCACCGTGGTGTTGTCGAACAAGGGCTGGGCACGCACCGCCAAGGGCCACGAGATCGACCCCGAGGGGCTCAACTACAAGGCCGGCGACGGCTACCGGGCCCACGCCCGGGGGCGCAGCAACCAGCCGGCGGTGTTCCTCGACAGCCAGGGGCGGGCCTACAACGTGCCCGCCCACACGCTGCCCTCGGCGCGCAGCCAGGGCGAGCCGCTCACCGGCCGCTTCAATCCGCCCGCGGGCGCGAGTTTCGAGCAGGTGCTGCTGGGCGAGGACCCGGAGCAGTACCAGGTACTGGCCACCAGCGCCGGCTTCGGTTTCATCACCCGGCTTGCCAACCTCCACACCCGCAACCGCTCGGGCAAGGCGGTGCTCACCGTGCCCGGCGGCGCCCGCATCCTGCCGCCGGTGGCGGTGACCGACCCGGAGACCCAGCGGCTGGCGGTGGCCACCAGCCAGGGCTACCTGCTGGTGCTGGAAGTGGCCGACCTGCCGGAACTGAACCGCGGCAAGGGCAACAAACTCATCGGCATCCCGCCGAAGGAATGGAAGGCGGGCAACGAGTCGGTGGTGGCCATGACGCTGCTCAACCCGGGTGAAACACTCACCGTCTACAGTGGTCGGCAGAAGATGAGCCTGGCCGGCGCCGACCTCGAGGCCTTCGCCGGCGAACGGGGCCGCCGTGGCAAGCCGCTGCCGCGCGGTTTCCGGCGAATCAAGCAACTGGTTGCGGGGGAATAGGCGTTGCCTTTTGCCCGTGGCGGCCATAAATACAAGTAGCCGGTTCGTGCCGGCCCGAACCAACCCAGAGAGGTAGCACGAGGATGAAGCGAATCCTGCTGTTTGTGGCCACCAACATCGCCGTGGTGGCGGTGCTGATGGTGGCCTGGTCGATCATTTCCAGCGTCTTCGGCCTGGACCCGACCATGGACGGCGCCGGCGGGCTGAACTACGGCAGCCTGTTCGTCTTTTCCATGGTCATCGGCTTCGGCGGTGCCTTCATCTCGCTGGCCATCTCCAAGTGGATGGCCAAGTTCACCACCGGGGCCCGGGTGATCGAGAGCCCGGCCAACGAGACCGAGCGCTGGCTGGTGGAGACCGTGCGTCGCCAGGCCCGAACGGCCGGCATCGGCATGCCCGACGTGGCCATCTACGATGCCCCCGAGATCAACGCCTTCGCCACCGGCGCCTCGCGCAACAACGCGCTGGTGGCCGTCTCCGCGGGCCTCTTGCAGAACATGACCCGCGACGAGGCCGAGGCCGTGCTGGGCCACGAGATCGGCCACGTGGCCAACGGCGACATGATCACCATGACCCTGATCCAGGGCGTGGTGAACACCTTCGTGGTGTTCTTCGCCCGTATCGTCGGCCACTTCGTGGACCGGGTGATCCTCAAGAACGAGGAAGGCCACGGGATCGGCTTCTGGGTGGCCACCATCGTCGCCGAGATCATCTTCGGCATCCTCGCCAGCACCATCGTCATGTGGTTCTCGCGCAAGCGCGAGTTCCGTGCCGACGACGCCGGTGCCCGCCTGGCCAGCCGCGAGAAGATGATCGCCGCCCTCGAACGCCTGCGGGCCCAGTACGGCCAGCCGGCCCAGCTGCCCGACCAGATGGCCGCCTTCGGCATCTCCGGGGGCGTGGGCGAGGGCATCAAGCGCCTGTTCATGAGCCACCCGCCGCTCGAGGAGCGGATCGCCCACCTCAAGCGGATGTGAATCGCCGCGACCGCTCCGTGTCCCGAGGCCACCGAGAGGTGGCCTTTCTTGATGCTGGCGATCACTGGTCGGCCCGCCACGCGGGAGCGCCGTCCCCGGTGCGAAGCCTCCAGGGCCCGACCACCGGTTCGCGGCCGGGAGGCCGCTCCCACGCGGGGAATGGGTTATGGGCCGGCTTCTGCGCGCCCTCGATGACCGGGAGGCCGCTCCCGCGCGCGGAACGGGCCGGCAGGACAGGCCCTCGCGGCGCCCATGTCCCCATGGCGCCCGTGCTTGGGCCGCGGGGGTGGGGGCGTTAAGATAACGGCTTTCTGGACACGGAGAGGAATCGATGCCCGCCTATCGTTCCCGCACCACCACCCACGGACGCAACATGGCCGGCGCCCGCGCCCTCTGGCGCGCCACCGGCATGAAGGACACGGATTTCGGCAAGCCCATCGTGGCGATCGCCAATTCCTTCACCGAGTTCGTGCCCGGCCACGTGCACCTGCGTGAACTGGGCCAGCTGGTGGCCCGCCAGGTGGAGGAGTCCGGCGGCGTGGCCAAGGAATTCAACACCATCGCGGTGGACGACGGCATCGCCATGGGTCACGGCGGCATGCTCTACAGCCTGCCGTCGCGGGACCTGATCGCGGATTCCATCGAGTACATGGTCAATGCCCACTGCGCCGACGCGCTGGTGTGCATCTCCAACTGCGACAAGATCACGCCCGGGATGCTGATGGCCTCGCTGCGTCTCGACATCCCCACGATCTTCGTCTCCGGCGGGCCCATGGAGGCGGGCAAGACCGCGCTGGCCGATGGCGCCGAGCTCAAGCTCGACCTGGTGGACGCGATGATCAAGTCCGCCGACGATTCCGTGAGCGACGAGGACCTCGCCCGGATCGAGCGCTCGGCCTGTCCCACCTGCGGCTCCTGCTCGGGCATGTTCACCGCCAATTCCATGAACTGCCTGACCGAGGCCCTGGGCCTCTCGCTGCCGGGCAACGGCTCGCTGCTGGCCACCCACGCCGATCGCAAGGCGCTGTTCCTGGAGGCGGGCGACCGCATCGTGGACCTGGCGCGGCGCTACTACGAGCAGGAGGACGAGCGGGTCCTGCCGCGGACCATCGCCAGCTTCGAGGCCTTCGAGAACGCCATGGC
Source organism: Halothiobacillus sp. (assembly GCA_018623495.1). GTDB lineage: Bacteria > Pseudomonadota > Gammaproteobacteria > JAAZVP01 > JAAZVP01 > JAAZVP01. The sequence goes on from JAAZVP010000001.1 coordinate 19,420, forward strand.
CCTCGACATCGCCATGGGCGGGTCCTCCAACACCGTGCTGCACCTGATGGCGGCGGCCCACGAGGCCCGGGTGGATTTCTCCATGGCCGACATCGACCGCATGTCGCGTAACGTGCCCCACCTGTGCAAGGTGGCGCCGGCGACCAGCGAGTACCACATGGAGGACGTCCACCGCGCGGGCGGGGTCTTCGGCATCCTCGGCGAGCTGGAGCGCGGCGGGTTGCTGCACCCGGATGTGCACACGGTCCACAGCGCGACGCTGGCCGAGGCCCTGGAGCGATGGGACGTGGCCCGGGACACGGCCCTGGAGGCCGCGCGCGAGCGATTCCTCGCCGGTCCCGGTGGCATCCCCACCCAGACCGCCTTCAGCCAGGACTGCCGCTGGCCGGCGCTGGACACCGACCGCGCCGCTGGCTGTATCCGCGACGTGGAGCACGCCTACAGCGAGGACGGCGGCCTGGCGGTGCTCTACGGCAACATCGCCCGCGACGGCTGCATCGTCAAGACGGCCGGCGTGGACGAGAGCATCCTCACCTTCTCCGGTCCGGCACGCATCTTCGAGTCGCAGGACGCCGCCGTGGAGGCCATCCTCGGCGACGAGATCCGCGCCGGCGACGTGGTGGTGATCCGCTACGAGGGGCCCAAGGGCGGGCCGGGCATGCAGGAGATGCTCTATCCCACCAGCTACCTCAAGTCCAAGGGCCTGGGGGCGAAGTGCGCCCTGCTCACCGACGGGCGCTTCTCCGGCGGGACCTCGGGGCTCTCGATCGGCCATGCCTCGCCCGAGGCCGCGGCGGGCGGGGAAATCGCCCTGGTGGAGGAGGGCGACACCATCGAGATCGACATCCCCAACCGCCGCATCGACGTGGCGGTGAGCGCGTCCGAACTGGAGCGTCGCCGCGAGCGGATGGTGGACAAGGGCGTGCATGCCTGGCGACCGCAACACCGCGAGCGGCCGGTCTCCGCGGCGCTGCGTGCCTACGCGGCGCTGACCACTTCCGCCGCCCACGGCGGCGTGCGGGATCTCTCCCAGGTGGAGTGACCGGCGACGGTTGCTCCGCCGGGGCGCGTCCCCGGCCCTGCTCGCGGTGCGGGGAGACGGCGGGCCGGCGCCGGGCGCGGCATCCCCGTCCCTGCCGGCGAAGCGGGGCCCCGGGCAGGGCGCCTCAGGACGGTGCCTTTTCCGTCCGGGTCGGTGGTTCCGGGGCGCGGCGGTCGGTGAACAGGGCGTTGCCGGGGATGGCCTTGGCCTGCTTTTTCACCTCGCTGGCGACGTCGGAGAGGGCCTGCTGGTCGGAGAAGCGGCCGGGGGTCACCGGCACCGCGCCGATGGACAGCGACATGATGGGAAAGAAGCGCCGCTCGCCGGCCCGGTCGGTCATCTCGATGCCGCCCGCCGCGCGGTCCGCCTCGCGGTAGAACCCCTCCACCTGCCGACCGAACTGTTCCAGGATGGCGTAGGCGCGCCGGCGCCAGTCGGGGCTCTGGAAGAGCACCATGAAGTCGTCGCCGCCGATGTGGCCGATGAAGTCGAGGTCCTCGTCGACGTGCTCGCGGAGGATGTCGGCGAGCATCAGGATGACGTTGTCCCCCTGCTTGTAGCCGTAGCCGTCGTTGTAGGCCTTGAAGTTGTCCAGGTCGACGTAGCAGGCGGTGAAGGGCTTGCCGGCGTCGAGCAGCGCCTGGGCGTTCTCGCTCAGCGGCACGTTGCCGGGCAGCAGGCTCAGGGGGTTGGCGTGGCGGGCGTTGCGCACCTGCATGTCGGTCATCGAGCGGAGCAGGTCGATCATCTGGCCCACCCCGAGGTAGGCGCCGCTCTCGGTGACCAGGAAGGCGTGGTGGTGGCGCGAGTGGGTGCGGTCGGTGAGGATGCGGCTCAGCGCCTCCAGCGGCAGGTCGGCGTCCACCACCACGGGGTCGCGGTCCATGAAGCGGGCGATGGGCTTGCGCCCGTAGAGGTCGCGACCGAAGCGGCTGGCGTAGAGGTTCATGAAGTCGTGTCGCCAGACCATGCCGCTGACCTTGCGCTCGTCCACCACCGGCACGTGGTCCAGGTCGGGATGGTGGAGGAAGAATTCCGCCACCTCGTTGACCCGGGTCGCGCTACCCACCGTGGGCAGCGGCGTGCACAGCGCGGCGCTGCGCATCTTGGTGCCGGTGGGCTGGGTGTCACGCTGGATCTTGAACAGCCGCGCCGAGAGCGAGCGCAGTGGCCGCGGGTGCGGCCGAGCGTAGTAGTAGCCCTGGGTGAGGGGCACGCCCATGTCCCGCAGGGTGGCGAACTCCTCGGCGATCTCCACGCCCTCGCAGATCACCGTGCACTGCATGCGCGTGGCCAGTTCCTGCAGCGAGGAGACGAACTGGCGCTTGCTGGGGTCCTCGTGGATGCCCTGGATGAAGTGCTTGTCGATCTTGACGAAATCCGGGTGCAGTTCCGCCCACAGGCGCAGGTTGCTGTAGCCGCCGCCCAGGTCGTCCATGGCCACCGAGAAGCCCATCTCGCGGTAGTGGCGCACCGCCCGGGCGAGCGAGGCGTAGTCGGCCACGGGCTGGTGCTCGGTGAGCTCGATGATCACGTCGGTGGCATCCAGGCCGTTGTCGCGCAGGCAGTCCAGGGTCCGGCCGCTGCGGAAGTCGGCCTCGGTGAGGGTGGCGGGGGTGATGTTGATCGCCAGCCGCCCGGGCAGGCCCTGTTCCACGAAGGCCTCCACCGCCAGTTCGCGGCACAGCAGGTCGAGCTCGAACAGCCGGCCCTCGCGTTCGGCGACCTCGAACAGCTGCAGCGGCGAGTGCAGCGGGCTGTCCGAGGGGCCGCGGATAAGGGCCTCGAAGCCGAAGATCTCGCGCTTGGAGTGGTCGACGATGGGCTGGAACAGCGGCGTCAGCTGGCGCCGCCGCAGGATGCCGTCGAGCGCCTCGCCGAGCTCGGCCAGGCGGCTGTCGGCGGCCGGGTCGGTCGGGCGCTGGGGGTTGTTCTTGCCGACGAGCGATGCGGCCATGGGCGCAGGTCACCACGTGGGTATCCACGCCCAATGGCATCAGGCGGGCGTGAAACCTGCGTGACAGGCGCGGCGGGTCGGCGGCGCTTCAGCCCTCCGCCGGGCCGCCGAAGGCCGCCAGGAGGGCATCGTGGAGCCCGCGGAATTCCTCGCTCATCAAGTGGAAACGGGCGTCCATCTCCTGCTCGCGGGAATCCTGGGGCATATCATCGAGCTTTTCCTGGACGCTGTCGAGAAAGCGCACCCGGCGCACGCGCAGGTCGTCGCCCACCACCAGCCGCAGGCGGTCCTCCCAGTTGACCGCCAGCTGGGATACGCGCTTGCCCGCCGCCAGGTGGGCCTGGACCTCCTCGCCACCCAGGTCCTCCTGGCGCAGCCGGGCGACCACGCGGGTGTCGTCCGGGTCGCGCAGCACGCACTCGCCGTCGAGCTCGAAGCCGCCCGGGAGGTCCTGGTCGCGCAGCCACTCGGTCATGATCAGCCCGGGATCCTCGCGGCTGGCCACCGGCCGCACCGGCAGGCTGCCCAGGGCCTCGCGCAAGGCGGTGGTGAAGTCCTCGACACGCTTGTCGGTGGCGTTGTCCACGGCCAGCACGCCCCGTTCGGCGTCGATGTAGCCGAAGGTGGAGCGCTTGCGGGTGAAGGCGTCCGGCAGCAACGACTGCTCGAGATGCTCGCGCAGGTCCCGCTGTTCCTTGCGGCCCACCTTGCGGTGTTCGCGTTGCTCGATCTCCTCGACCTGCTCGGCGAGCTTCTCGCGCACCACGCTGGCCGGCAGCAGGCGCTCCTCGAGGGTCAGGCGCAGCAGGTGGGTGTCGCCGATCGAGTGCACCAGGGGACCGTCGGGCACGCCCAGCGGCGCGGACCAGCCGCGGGTGCTGGGCTCGTGGTCGGGACAGGGGCGGAAGCGCATGCCGGAAAGTGCCTCGGCCAGTTCAGCGGCCGGCTGCTCGAAGGGCTCCTGGAAGTCGAACAGGGTGAGATTCTTGAACCACATGGGAGGTCTCCCGCTCCGGTGAAAAGCGAGGGATTATAACCGGCCCGTGCCCCGGTTTGGCTGAAGCCGGGGGCGGCTGGGGTTTATACTCGCGGTTTTTCGACTGCGAGGCGAGCCGATGAGCGAGCACGAGGCACCCGAAGCGATCCACCTGAGCGACTACCGCCCGCCCGACTACACGGTGGACCGCATCGACCTGCGCTTCGAGCTGGGCGAGCAGAGCACGCGCGTCCGGGCCCGCTCCCGGGTCCGTCGCCAGGCCGCGGCCGAGGCGGTGCCGCTGGTGCTCGACGGCCAGGAACTCGAGCTGCTGCGGGTCTGCGTCGATGGCCGCGAACGGGCGCCCACCGACTACCACGTGGAGGCCGGGAAGCTGGTCATCGACGAGGTGCCCGACGCCTTCGAGCTGGAGGTCGAGACCCGGATCCGGCCGCAGGAGAACACCTCGCTCGAGGGGCTGTACCAGTCCAGCGGGACCTTCTGCACCCAGTGCGAGGCCGAGGGCTTTCGCAAGATCACCTACTTCCCGGACCGCCCGGACGTGATGGCGGTCTACTCCACCACCATCGTCGCCGATCCCGGCACCTGCCCGGTGATGCTCTCCAACGGCAACCCCGTGGACTCGGGCGAGCTGGCGGACGGGCGTCACTGGATCCGCTGGGAGGACCCCTTTCCCAAGCCGTCCTATCTCTTCGCCCTGGTGGCCGGGGACCTGGGCGTGGTGGAGGACCGTTTCCGCACCCGGTCGGGCCGGGAGGTCAAACTGCAGCTGTTCGTCGAGCACCACAACCTCGACAAGTGCGACCACGCGATGGCCTCGCTCAAACGCGCCATGCGCTGGGACGAGGAGGTCTACGGTCGCGAGTACGACCTCGACATCTACATGGTCGTGGCCGTCGACGACTTCAACATGGGGGCGATGGAGAACAAGGGGCTCAACATCTTCAACTCCAGGTTCGTCCTCGCCCGCCCCGACACGGCCACCGACGACGACTACGAGAACATCGAGAGCGTCATCGCCCACGAGTACTTCCACAACTGGTCGGGCAACCGGGTGACCTGCCGGGACTGGTTCCAGCTCTCGCTCAAGGAGGGCTTCACGGTCTTTCGCGACGAGCAGTTCACCGCCGACATGACCTCCGCGGCGGTCAAGCGCATCAAGGACGTCTCGGTCCTGCGAAACATCCAGTTCCCCGAGGACGACGGGCCCATGGCCCACCCGGTGCGTCCCGAGCGTTACGTGGAGATCAACAACTTCTACACCCCCACGGTCTACAACAAGGGGGCCGAGGTGGTGCGCATGCAGCACACCCTGCTGGGGCCCGAGCGCTTCCGCCGGGGCACCGACCGCTTCTTCGAGCGTTTCGACGGCCAGGCGGTGACCGTGGAGGACTTCGTCGCCTGCATGGAGGAGGCCGGCGAGCGCGACCTCGGCCAATTCCGCCGCTGGTACTCCCAGGCGGGCACGCCCCGGCTTTCCGTCAGCGACGCCTTCGACCCCGAAACCGGGCGCTACACCCTCACCGTGCGCCAGGATTGCCCGCCCAGCCCCGGCCAGCCGGAGAAGGCCCCCTTCCACGTCCCGCTGCGCATGGGGCTGCTGGACGGCGACGGCCGCGAGCTGCCCACCCGCCTGGCGGGCGAGGGCGAGGCCGTCGAGGGCAGCCGGGTACTGGAGGTCACCGAGGCCGAGCAGTCTTTCGTCTTCGAGGGGCTGGAGTCCCGGCCGCTGCCCTCGCTGTTGCGCGGTTTCTCCGCGCCGGTGAAGCTGGACTACGCCTACACGCCGGCCGACCTGGCCTTTCTCATGGCCCACGACAGCGACCCCTTCAACCAGTGGGACGCCGGCCAGCGGCTGGCCAGCCGGGTGCTCATGGAGGGGGTCGATGCCGTCGGCAAGGGCGAGGAGCCGCCGGTGGACCCCGCCTTCACCGAGGCCTTCGGCAAGCTGCTCGAGCAGACCGACGACCCCTCGCTGGTGGCCGAGGCCCTGCGCCTGCCCAGCGAGAACGTGCTCGCCGAGCAGATGGAGCGCATCGACGTGGACGGCATCCACGCCGCCCGCCGCGGGGTGCGCCGTGCCCTCGCCGAGGTGCACCAGTCCCGGCTGCTGGCGCTCTACCGCGGCCTGGGCGACGGCAGCATCGCCGGCGGCGCGCCGGCGGCGGCCCGGCGCAAGCTGCGCAACGTCTGCCTGGACTACCTCATGAGCCTGGAGGACCCGGTGGTGATCGCGCTGTGCGACGAGCAGTTCGCCGGCGCCGAGAACATGACCGATTCCATCGCCGCCCTGCGCCTGCTGGCCCACACCCCCTGCGACGAGGGCCCCGAGGCCCTGGAGGCCTTCCGCCGGCGCTGGCAGAACGATCCGCTGGTGATGGACAAGTGGCTGGCGGTGCAGGCCACCAGTCCGCTGGAAGACGCCCGCCAGCGGGTGCGCGAGCTGCTGGATCACCCGGCCTTCGACATCCGCAACCCCAACCGGGTACGGGCCCTCGTCGGCAGCTTCGCCCGGGGCAATCCCGTGCATTTCCATGCTGCCGACGGCGAGGGCTACGCCCTGGTGGCCGACCAGGTCCTGCGCCTGGACGCTCTCAACCCGCAGGTGGCCGCGCGGCTGGCCGGCGCCTTCAACCAGTACCGGCGCCTGGACGAGGGGCGGATGGGGGCGGCGCGCGAGCAGCTCGAGCGCATCGCCGCCACCCCGCAACTCTCCCGCGACGTGCGCGAGGTGGTCTCGCGCGCCCTCGAGCAATGAGCGCGAAGGCCCAGGTCGGCATCCGCCCCCGGCAGGCCGGCGGGCAGATCTTCGAGGTGCGCATCCGCGAGGCGCTGCGCCCTTCCGCCGAGGCCCACCTGCAGACACTGTGGGCGACGCTCCAGGCCACCGGGCAGGCGGGCGGGGCGGCGCCCACCGATGCCGCCGGGCGGATCGTGGCGCTGCTGCGCTTCTACGAGTCCGAGGGGGCGTTTGCCGCCGATGCCGACGAGACCGCCCGCCGGCGGGTGCAGGACATGGCCACCATCGCCGCGCACCTGCTGGGGCCCGGCCACTGGCTGGTGGACCTGGACACCGGCCGGGTGAGCGCGGTGGACGATGCCTGAGACCCCCCGCCCGCTGTGCATCCTCTACCGCGACGACGCCCTGGTGGCCGTCGACAAGCCACCGGGCCTGCTGGTCCATCGCAGCGCGTACGGCCGGGGTGACGCGGCCTTCGCCCTGCAGATGACCCGCGACGCCATCGGCCGGCGGGTCTACCCCGTGCACCGGCTGGATCGGCCCACGTCCGGGGTGCTGGTCTTCGGCCTGACATCGGCGGTCGCCGGGATGCTGGCCGAACAGTTCCGCGGGCGCTCGGTGGACAAGCGCTATCTCGCCGTGGTCCGCGGCCATGCCCCGGAGGGCGGGTGCATCGACTCCGAGCTGGTGGAGAAGGACGGCCGCGGCCAGAAGCTCGACCGCCCGCCGAGGCCCGCGGTCACCGACTACCGCACCCTGGGGCGGGTGGAGTTGCCGCATCCCGTCTCGCGCTTTCCCACCGCGCGTTTCTCGCTGGTGGAGGCGCGCCCGCGCACCGGGCGGATGCACCAGATCCGCCGGCACCTGCGCCGCATCGGCCATCCCGTCGTCGGCGACGTCCGCCACGGCGATCGCCACCAGAACCGCTTCTTCCGCGTGCATCTCGACTGCCACCGGCTTTTGCTGGCCGCCGTGGAGATCGCCTTCGAGCATCCCGGAACCGGCGAGCGGCTGGCGATCCGCGCGCCGCTGACCGGCGATTTCCGCCGGGTGGTCGAGGCGCTGGGGTGGGGGCAGGCCGCGGAATCGGCCCTCGCCGGGAGATAGGTCGGTTGCGATGCCATGAAGCCCGGCCCGGCCCCGGCCGATCCCGGGTGGACACGGCCCGGCCGGGACGCCACGCCCCGGGGGTCAGGCCGGGTCCGTGGGCGCGAGGATGGTCGGGCGGTGGTCGAGTTCGGGGTCGCGTTCGGGGTAGTCGATGACGTAGTGCAGCCCGCGGCTCTCGTGGCGGGCCATGGCCGAGCGGATGATCAGGTCGGCCACCAGGGCGAGGTTGCGCAACTCGATGAGGTTGTTGGTCACCCGGAAGTGGCTGTAGTAGTCCTGGATCTCCTGGAGGAGCATGTCCACCCGCCGCTTGGCCCGTTCCAGCCGCTTGACCGAGCGCACGATGCCCACGTAGTCCCACATGAACTGGCGCAGCTCGTGCCAGTTGTGCGAGACCACCACCTCCTCGTCGGAGTCGGTCACCTGGCTCTCGTCCCAGTCGGGGATCGCCATCGCCTCGACCGCCGGCGCCGGGTTAACGCGGATGTGGGCGGCGGCGGCCTCGCCGAACACCAGGCATTCCAGCAGCGAGTTGCTGGCCAGGCGGTTGGCACCGTGCAGGCCGGTGTAGGTGGCCTCGCCCACGGCGTAGAGGCCGGGCAGGTCGGTCCGGCCGTGGCGGTCCACCACCACGCCACCGCAGGTGTAGTGCGCCGCGGGCACCACGGGCAACGGCTCGCGGGTCATGTCGTAGCCGAATTCCAGGCACCGCTGGTGGATGTTGGGGAAGTGGCTGCGGATGAAGTCGGCAGGCTTGTGGCTGATGTCGAGGAAGACGCAGTCCACGCCCAGGCGCTTGATCTCGTGGTCGATGGCACGGGCCACGATGTCGCGCGGGGCGAGCTCGCCGCGCTCGTCGAAGCGGTGCATGAAGGGCGTGCCGTCGGGCAGCAGCAGGCGGCCGCCTTCGCCGCGCACCGCCTCGCTGACCAGGAAGGACTTGGCGCGCGGCTCGAACAGGCAGGTGGGGTGGAACTGGATGAATTCCATGTTGCCCACCCGGCAGCCGGCGCGCCAGGCCATAGCGATGCCGTCGCCGGTGGCGGTGTCGGGGTTGCTGGTGTAGAGATAGACCTTGGCGGCCCCGCCGGTGGCCAGCACCGTGCGCCGGGCGCGGAAGACCCGCACCCGGCGGGCCCGGCGGTCGAGGACATAGGCCCCCAGGCAGCGGTCCTCGCCGGCCTCGGCGTGGCCGGTCATGCGCGCCACCCGGCGGCGGGTGATCAGCTCGACGGCGATGTGCTGATCGAAGAGCTCGATGTTGGGATGGCGCCGGGCCTGCTCGAGGAGGGTGTCTTCCAGGGCCCGCCCGGTGGCATCGGCGGCGTGGGCCACGCGCCGCGCCTGGTGGCCGCCCTCGCGGGTCAGGTGCAGCGGCGCGGCGTCGGTCTCGCCCACGCGGGTGAAGTCCATGCCCAGCCTTTCCAGCCAGTGGATGGCCCGCGGCCCGCGCTCGGCCACCCAGGCGACAGCCCCGGGGTCGCAGAGGTCGGCGCCGGCGTCCGTGGTGTCGGCCACGTGGTCGGCGACGCTGTCCGAGTCGTCCAGCACGGCGGCGATGCCGCCCTGGGCCCAGGGCGTGCTGCCGTCGTCGAAGCGGTTCTTTGCCAGGACCGCCACGCGGGCGTCGGCGGCCAGCTGCAGGGCCAGGGTCAGGCCGGCGGCGCCGCTGCCGAGAATCAGGACGTCATGGGGCGGGTTGCTGGGCATGCCAAGTTGTCGCTCGTGAGGCGTTTCGGTTATTTTGGGACCATGCGGCGGCCCGGCCGACAACCCTAAAGGATAAAGGCCGGGGAGGACAGCTTTGCCGGCCGTCCCCGACCCGTCGATTCCATTCTTGTGACCCGCCGCCAGGCGAAGGTCCTCGCCGAGGCCTCATGAGCACAGAAGCGACCGACAAGGAACTGGTTCAACGCGCCAAGCAGGGCGACAAGCGGGCCTTCGACCTGCTGGTTCTCAAGCACCAGCACAAGGTCCAGAAGCTGGTGTCCCGCTATGTCCGCGATCCCTCCGAGGCCCTGGACGTCACCCAGGAGGTCTTCATCAAGGCCTACCGGGGCCTGAAGAACTTCCGTGGCGAGAGTGCCTTCTACACCTGGATCTACCGGATCGCGGTGAATACCGCCAAGAATCACCTCCAGTCCCGCAGTCGGCGAACACCGGATTACACGGTCGAAGCCGAGGAGGCGGAACAATTCGGGGGGGAGTCGGCTCTCAAGGAGTACGGAACGCCCGAGCACGAGATGCTGTCCGAGGAGATCAACCGGACGGTGAAGGCGTCCATCGACGAACTGCCCGACGACCTGCGCACCGCGATCACCCTTCGCGAACTCGAGGGGCTGAGCTACGAGGAGATCGCGCAGGTCATGGATTGCCCCATCGGCACGGTCCGCTCGCGGATCTTCCGTGCCCGCGAGGCGATCGACAGGCGACTCAAACCACTGCTGGAAAGGCACTGACCGCAAGACTTCGACAGGGGATGGGTGGATGACCATGAGCAATGCCGACCGCGAACACCTCTCGGCGCTGGCCGACGACGAGCCGGCCAGCGCCGCCGAGCTGGGAGACGCGCTCGACCGGCTGGCCGAGGACCCCGACTGGCAGGACCAGTTCGAGCGGTTCCAGCTGATCGGCGCGGCCATGCGCGACGAGCTTCCCGGGGTCGTCGACCCGGGTCTCTCGGGGCGCATCCGCGCGGCGCTCGCCGACGAACCGGCCCCCGGCAGGGTGACCGCGATGCCGGCCGCCCACCGGGCCGGCAGGCGAGGCTGGGGCCTGCGCCTGGCGCTGGCCGCGTCGGTGGTGATGGCCGTGGCGGTGGTGGCGGTGCAGACGCTGCCCGAGGTCGGTCCGGCCGCGCCCGATTCCGACTGGCTGCAGGCCGACGCCCAGCGCCCCGCCATCCCCGCCCAGCAATCCCCCGCAACCGACATCCCGCCCGCCCGCCTGACCCGCCAGGCCCCCGTCGGCGAACTCGACCCCTACCTGGTGACCCACGTTGAGCAGGCGTCGGCACGCGGCATGAGCTCCGTCTATCCCTATGCCCGGATCACGGTCTATCGCGATGAGTGATCGCCGTTCGGGGCGGCTGGCGGCCGCGTTGCTGCTGGGGCTTTCGCCCGCGTGGGCGGCGGCTGCCGATCCACAGCACTGGCTCGACCGCATGTCCGAGAGCCTGCGGTCGGCCGACTATGCCGGCACCTTCGTTCACGTGAATGCCCGCGAGGGCCAGCTGCAGACCATGCAGGTCGTCCATGCGCACCAAGGCGGCGTGGAACGCGAGCGCCTGGTGGCACTGAGCGGGCCGCGGCGCGAGATCGTGCGCACCGGCGGGGAATGCCGCTGTGCCTGGCCGGACAGGGAACGGGTGATCGTCGGCCGCTATACCACTGGTGGTTTCGCGCCCCGGCGACTGGCGCGCTTCGGTGAACTGGGCGAGCACTACGCGCTGGGTATGGCCGGCAGTGGCCGGGTGGCCGGCCTGGCGGCGCGGATCGTCGAGATCCGGCCCAGGGATCGCTATCGCTACGGCTACCGTCTGTGGCTGGAGGCCGAGCGGGCGATGCTGCTGCGCGCCGACATGCTCGATATCGACGGGCGTACCGTGGAACAGACGGCCTTCACCCGCTTCGAATACCTGGAGCGCGTCGACCCGGCGCGGCTGGAATCGGCCCATGCCGACGCCGACTTCCATGAATACCGGCGCATGGGCATCGAGGCCGAAAGCGACCCGGTCGGCGATTGGCAGGTGAATGAACTCCCGCCGGGGTACGTGCTCGAAGGAGAATACCTGCGGCGCAATCCCCGTACCGGCCGGCCGATGAAGCAGTGGGTGTATTCCGATGGCCTGTCGACGGTCTCGCTGTTCATCGAGCCCGCCGGCAAGGAGGCCCCGGCACCGGCCGAGCGTCACCGTCGCTACGGCTGCGTCAACATCTTCCGGAGCGCGATCGACGATTTCCGGGTCACCGTGGTGGGCGAGGTACCCGCACCCACGGTGAGCCTGATCGGCGAGTCGGTCGGCCGGGGGGGGCGGCCTTGATCGAGGAGCGGGCCACGGTGGTGCGCGCCGAGGAGGGCCATGCCTGGGTGGAGTCGCAGCGCCAGCACGCCTGCCAGGGCTGTTCCCTGCGCTCGGGTTGCGGCGGCGGGACCCTGGCGCGGGTCTTTCACCGGCGGCCGACCATCGTCCGGGTCCTCGACCCGCTGGGCGTGCGTCCCGGCGACCCGGTGGTGGTGGGGATCGACCCCGGCGCCATGGTCCGGGGCTCGGCGGCCGTCTATGCCGTCCCAATGCTGGCCATGATCGCCGGCAGCATCGGGCTCGACGCCGCGCTTGCCGGGGTCGCCGGGGCCAGCGAGTGGCCGGCGCTGGCCGGGGGGCTTGCGGGCCTGGCCGGCGGGCTGGCCTGGCTGCGCCGGTTCTCCGGCGCGATTCGCGACGATCGACGCTACCAGCCGGTGGTGCTCCGCCGGGCGCTGGTGGAGGCGCCGCTGGTGGGGCCCGCCGGTCTGAATTCACCGATTTCAACGGGGCAGGACGGGAAATGACGATGCCGAAAGCGAACACGCTCTTGTTGATGCTGGTGGTCTGGCTGGTCATGGCGGCTTCCGCGCCGGCGGCCGACCGCCTGCCGGATTTCACCGAGCTCACCGAGCAGACCAGCCCGGCGGTGGTGAACATCTCCACCACCCGCAAGATGGAGCGCCAGTTCCAGATCCCCGAGGGCATGGAGATCCCCGAGGACGTGCCTTTCAAGGACTTCTTTCGCGATTTCTTCGAGCGCGGCGGCGGCCATCCCCAGTTCGAGACCACCTCGCTGGGATCGGGCTTCATCATCTCCAGGGACGGCTACATCCTCACCAACCACCACGTGGTCGAGGATGCCGAGGAGGTGATCGTGCGGCTCAACGACCGCCGTGAGTTCACCGCCGAGGTGGTGGGTTCGGACCGGCGCAGTGACATTGCCCTGCTCAAGATCGAGGCCGACGACCTGCCGGTGGTCGAGTTGGGCGACTCGAGCGATCTCGCGGTGGGCGAGTGGGTGCTGGCCATCGGCTCGCCTTTCGGTTTCGATCACTCGGTGACCGCCGGCATCGTCAGCGCCAAGGGCCGTAGCCTGCCCACCGAGCGCAACGAGACCTACGTCCCCTTCATCCAGACCGACGTGGCCATCAACCCCGGCAACTCCGGCGGGCCGCTGTTCAACCTCGACGGCGAAGTGGTGGGCGTGAACTCGCAGATCTACTCGCGCACCGGCGGCTTCATGGGGCTTTCCTTCGCCGTGCCCATCAACGTGGCCATGGACGTGGTGGAGCAGCTGAAGTCGAAGGGGCGCGTGGTGCGCGGCTACCTGGGCGTGATGATCCAGGAGGTCACCCGCGAGCTGGCCGAGCCCTTCGGCCTGGACAAGCCCACCGGGGCGCTGGTCTCCCGCGTGCTGCCGGACAGCCCGGCGGAGGCGGCCGGGCTGGAATCCGGCGACGTGATCCTGGCCCTCGACGGCCGGGCGGTGACCGCCTCGGATAAGCTCCCGGCCATGGTGGGTGCCCTCGAGCCGGGCCGGGAGGTCGACCTGCGGGTGTTGCGCAATGGTGAGCGCCGCACCGTCGAGGTGACCATCGGCGAGCTGCCGCAGATCAAGGATTCGCAGCGCACGCCTGCCGGGGGAGCAAGCAGCGAGCGCATCGGGCTCGAGGTGGAGGCCCCCACCGAGGCCCAGCGCAAGGCGGCCGGAGTGGAATCCGGCGGGGTCCGGGTGAGTTCGGTCAAGCCCGGCAGCGCGGCCTGGGATGCGGGCATCCGCAGCGGCGACATCATCGTGCGTTTCGGTAACCAGCCGGTCGATGGTGTCGACGGGTTCATCGAGCGGCTCGAGGCGGCCCCGCGCGGCAAGCGCGTGGCGGTCCTGGTCCGCCGCGAGAGCGGCCCGCTGTTCGTGGCGCTGGCCATCCCCGAGTAACCCCGGGGAGGCCCGAGCCGGCTGACCTTGGTATACTCCGCGGTCCGGTCCCCGGGCCGCGAATCCCTCTGGGCCCCCGCGCAGGACAGGGCGCGGGGGCGTTTTGTTTTGCCGCCCGCAGCCGGATCCCCGCGAGTGAAAACCTTGATGGCAGGTGTCTGTGACTGACCAGCGAATGCAGAAAATCCGGAATTTCTCGATCATCGCCCACATCGACCACGGCAAGTCCACGCTCTCGGACCGCATCATCCAGGTCTGCGGCGGGCTCACCGAGCGGGAGATGAAGGAGCAGATCCTCGACTCCATGGACCTGGAGCGCGAACGGGGCATCACCATCAAGTCGCAGAGCGTGTCGCTCGACTACCAGGCGCGCGACGGCGAGACCTACCGGCTCAACTTCATCGATACCCCGGGCCACGTGGACTTCTCCTACGAGGTGTCCCGCTCGCTGGCCGCCTGCGAGGGTGCCCTGCTGGTGGTGGACGCCTCCCAGGGCGTCGAGGCCCAGACGGTGGCCAATACCTACACCGCCATCGAGCAGGACCTCGAGGTGGTGCCGGTGCTCAACAAGATCGACCTGCCGGCCGCCGAGCCCGAGCGGGTGATCCACGAGATCGAGGAAATCATCGGCCTGGAGGCCGAGGACGCGGTCAAGGTGAGCGCCAAGACCGGTGTGGGCGTGGAGGACCTGCTCGAGGAGCTGGTGGCCCGCATCCCCGCCCCGGAGGGCGACCCCGACGGCCCCCTCGAGGCCCTGATCATGGACTCGTGGTTCGACAACTACGTGGGCGTGGTCACCCTGGTGCGGGTCTTCCACGGCAGCATCCGGCCCGGGGAGAAGATCCGCGCCATGGCCACCGGCGGGGTCCACCAGGTGGACCGCGTTGGGGTGTTCACGCCCAAGCGGGCCGACCGCGACGTCCTCCGGGCCGGTGACGTGGGCTTCGTCATCGCCGGCATCAAGGACATCGACTCGGCCAAGGTGGGCGATACCCTCACCGCCGACGGCAACCCCGCGGACACGGCGCTGCCCGGCTTCAAGGAGGTCCAGCCGCGGGTGTTCTCCGGGCTCTACCCGGTGGAGTCGGACGACTACGAGGACCTGCGCGACGCGCTGGGCAAGCTGCGCCTCAACGACGCCTCGTTGCATTACGAGCCCGAGGTCTCCGAGGCGCTGGGCTTCGGTTTCCGCTGCGGCTTTCTCGGCATGCTCCACATGGAGATCGTCCAGGAGCGCCTGGAGCGCGAATACGGCATCGACCTGATCACCACCGCTCCCACGGTGGTCTACCAGGTGGAGACCAACGACGGCGAGGTGAGCGAGATCCACAAGCCCTCGGACCTGCCGGACGTGACCCACATCAAGGAGATGCGCGAGCCCATTATCCTCGGCAACATCCTGGTACCGCAGGAGTTCGTGGGCAACGTGATCAGCCTGTGCATGGAAAAGCGCGGCGTGCAGAAGGACATGCAGTACCTGGGCAACCAGGTCTCGCTGCAGTTCGAGCTGCCGCTCGCCGAGGTGGTACTGGATTTCTTCGACCGCCTGAAGTCGGCCACCCGCGGCTTCGCCTCCTTCGACTACGAGTTCCGCCGTTTCCAGGTCGCCCCGCTGGTGAAGATGGACCTGCTGATCAACGGCGACCGGGTGGATTCCCTGTCGGTGATCGTCCACCGCGACCAGGCCCAGACCCGGGGGCGCGGCCTGGTGGAACGGATGAAGGAGATGATCCCCCGGCAGATGTTCGAGGTGGCCATCCAGGCCGCCGTGGGCGGCAAGGTCATCGCCCGGGCGACGGTCAAGGCCATGCGCAAGAACGTCACGGCCAAGTGCTACGGCGGCGATGTCTCGCGCAAGCGCAAGCTGCTCGAGAAGCAGAAGGCGGGCAAGAAGCGCATGAAGCAGGTGGGCAAGATCGACATCCCCCAGGAGGCCTTCCTGGCGGTACTCAAGACCGACGACAACGACTGAATGCACGCGCCCGGCACCTGGAGGCCGGGCCGGACGAAGAGGATCGACGAGTGGATTTCGAACTTTTCCTGGTGGTCGCCGTCCTGGTGACCGGGGTGGTCTGGGGTGGCCATGCCTGGCTGATCGCCCCGCGCCGGCGAGCGGCGAAGGGCGAGGCGGTGGCCGAACCCACCGTCGTCGAGTATGCCCGGGCGTTCTTCCCGGTGCTGCTGGTGGTGCTCTTGCTGCGCTCGTTCGTGGCCGAACCGTTCCGCATCCCTTCGGGCTCGATGATGCCGTCGCTGGAGGTGGGCGATTTCATCCTGGTGAACAAGTTCGACTACGGCCTGCGGCTGCCGGTCGTGCACACCGAGTTCGTCGACCTGGGCGAGCCCGAGCGTGGCGACGTGGTGGTCTTCCGGTATCCGAAGGAGCCGACGGTCGACTATATTAAGCGGGTAGTGGGCCTGCCCGGTGATCGCGTGCGCTACGCCGACAAGCAGCTGTTCATCAACGGTGAGGCCGTGGAGCAGGAATCGCTGGGCATCTATCCCGGCGACGGTGGCAATCGCATGGCAGGCGCACGCATGTTCCTCGAGCAGCTCGGCGACGTGGAGCACCGCATCCTCAAGCGGCCTGTGGCGGGTCCCGAGGGCGAGTGGGTGGTGCCGGAAGGGCACTACTTCATGATGGGCGACAACCGCGACAACAGCAACGACAGCCGTTACTGGGGCTTCGTCCCCGAGGAAAACCTCGTGGGCAAGGCCTTTTTGATCTGGATGCACTGGGACGTGAACGGTGGCGGCCTGGAATTCGACCGCATGGGCAAAGTGATTGACTGAGGGGGACGCACCGATGAGCGCACAAGGACAACGGGGACTGACCCTGATCGGCTTTCTTTTCGTGGTGCTGGTGATCGGCCTGGTCGCCTATACCGGCCTGCGGATCGTGCCCATGTATTTGCAGTACTCCAAGGTGGTCTCCAGCCTCGAGGCGGTGCGGAACCAGCTCGAGGAAGAGGGCGGGCGCACCTCGGCGCGCGAGATTCGCAACATGCTCTCCAAGCGCTTCGACGTGAACTACATCAATCACCTCGACGTGGACGACGTGGAGATCAAGCGCGACCGCGAGAAGGTCGTGATCCGGGCCGCCTACGAGGCGCGCGTACCCCTCTTCTACAACCTGTTCGTGGTCGGCGACTTCGACAAGACCGTGGAGGTCGGGCGTTGAATCCATCGATCGACTCCCTGATGGACAAGCTGGACTACCGCTTCGCCGAGCCGCGCCTGCTCGAGCAGGCACTGCGCCACCGCAGCGCCGGCGGGGAGCACAACGAGCGGCTGGAGTTTCTCGGCGACGGCCTGCTCAACTTCGTCATCGCCGAGGCGCTCTTCGATCGGCGGCCGAAGGCCCCCGAGGGCGAGCTCAGCCGCCTGCGCGCGGTCCTCGTCCGCCGCGAGACCCTCGCCGAGCTGGCCCGGAACCTGGGGCTGGGGGAGTACCTCATCCTCGGCAGCGGCGAGAAGAAGAGCGGCGGCTTTCGCCGCGACTCGATCCTCGCCGACGCCATGGAGGCGGTGATGGGCGCGGTACTGCGCGACGGGGGCTTTGCGCCGGCCCGCCGGCTGATCCGGGCGCTCTACGTCGACTACCTCGACAACCTGCCTTCCAAGGAAGAGCTCAAGGACCCCAAGACCCGCCTGCAGGAGTTTCTTCAGTCGCGGGCGCTGCCGCTGCCCGAGTACGCCGTGGTCGAGGTCTCGGGCAAGGCCCACGAGCAGGAGTTCGTGGTCGAGTGCCGGGTCCGGGGCCTGCCCGAGGCGGTGACCAGCGAGGGCGTGAGCCGGCGCAAGGCCGAGCAGGCCGCCGCCCGCAAGGCCCTCGCCGCCCTCCGCGAGGGGGAGGCGTGAGCATGGCCGAGGGATTCCGCTGCGGCTATGTCGCCATCGTCGGTCGGCCCAACGTGGGCAAGTCCACCCTGATGAACCGGGCCGTGGGCCAGAAGGTGAGCATCACCGCGCCCAAGCCCCAGACCACGCGGCACCAGATCATCGGCATCCACAGCCGGGACGATGCCCAGATCCTCTACCTCGACACCCCCGGCCTGCACATCAAGGAGCCCAGGGCGCTCAACCGCTACCTCAACCGGGCGGCCTCCTCGGTCCTCCAGGACGCCGACGTGGTGCTGTTCGTGGTCCAGGCCCTGCAGTGGACCGCCGAGGACGAGGCGGTGCTCGAGCGCCTGTCGGGACTCGCCGGCCGCGTGATCCTGGTGATCAACCAGGTGGATCGCGTCCGGGATCGCGTCGAGTTGCTGCCCTACATCGAGCAGTTGTCGGCCAAGGCCGAGTTTGCCGAGGTGGTCCCGGTATCGGCCCGCTCGGGGGACAATCTCGAGGCGCTCGAGGACTGCATCGTGCGCTACCTGCCCGAGTCCGAGCCGTTCTATCCCGAGGACATGGTCACCACCCGCAGCGAGCGGTTCGTCGCCGCCGAGGCGGTGCGCGAGCACATCACCCGGCTGCTGCACGCCGAGGTGCCGTACTCGGTGACCGTGGAGATCGAGCAGTTCAAGGACGAGCCGCGCATCACCCGCATCTCCGCGGTCATCTGGGTGGAGCGCGAAGGCCAGAAGAAGATCCTCATCGGCCGTGGCGGGTCGCAGCTCAAGCGCATCGGCGAACGCGCCCGCAAGGAGCTCGAGGAGATCCTCGACCGCAAGGTCTTCCTGCAGCTGTGGGTCAAGGTCAAGGCCGGCTGGGCCGACGACGAGCGGGCCCTGCGCAGCCTCGGCTTCGAGGACTGACCGCCGCCACCCCGCCGTGACCCGTGTCAGCGACCAACCCGCCTACGTGCTCCATCGCCGCGCCTACCGCGACAGCAGCCAGATCGTCGAGGTCCTTACCCGCGATGCCGGGCGCATCGGCCTGATCGCGCGCGGGGCCCGCAAGGGTCGCCGGGCCGGCCGGCTGGAACCCTTCCGGCCCCTGACGATCGGCTGGAGCCGGCGCGGGGAGCTGGGCACGCTCACCGACATCGAGACCCCCGTGACCGTGCCCCCGCTTTCCGGTCGGGCGCTGGCCTGCGGCTTCTACCTCAACGAACTGGTCACGCGGCTGGTGGACCGCGACGAGCCGCTCCCGGAGCTGTTCGCCGCCTACGCCGAGGGGCTCCACGGGCTGCTGGCCGGCCAGGCGCAGGCCCCGTTGCTGCGCCGCTTCGAGCTGCGCCTGCTGGAAGTGCTCGGCTACGGGCTGCTGCTCGATCGCGACGCGCGCCACGGCGAACCGGTGCAGGCCGGCAGGGACTACCTCTACCGCTTCGAGGAAGGGCCGGTGCCCTGGGACGGCAGCGAAACCGGGGGCCTGCGGGTGCGCGGGGAGACCCTGCTGGAGCTGGCCGCCGGCCGGCCGGGCAGCACCGGGACGCTGCGCGAGGCGCGGCGCTTGCTGGAGTGGGTGCTGGCCCAGTACCTCGGGCCCCGGCCGCTCAAGAGCCGGGAACTCCTGGAGCCCTATCGACGGGGTCCGGGAAGCGCCATTTCAAGCACTTGAAGGAGCTGATTCATGTCGATCCACGAAGATATCCTGCTGGGCGTGAACATCGACCACGTGGCCACCCTGCGCCAGGCCCGGGGAACCCGCTACCCGGACCCGGTGGAGGCGGCGATCCGCGCCGAGAAGTCCGGGGCCGACCTGGTCACGCTCCACCTGCGCGAGGATCGCCGGCACATCCAGGAGCGGGACGTGCGCATGCTGCGCGAGATCCTGGAAACCCGGATGAACCTGGAGATGGCGGTCACCGAGGAAATGCTCGCCATCGCCACCGATATCCGGCCCCAGGACTGCTGCCTGGTGCCCGAGCGCCGCGAGGAACTCACCACCGAGGGCGGCCTGGACGTGGTCGGACAGGAGGCCCGCATCCGCGAGGCCTGCGAGCGCCTCGGGGAGGCGGGTGTGCGCGTGTCCCTGTTCGTCGACGCGGAAAGCGCGCAGCTGGAGGCGGCGGCGCGCACCGGGGCGCCGGTGGTGGAGCTCCACACCGGACCGTACGCGGATGCCGAGAGCGCCGCGGACCGGACCGCCGAGTACAACAAGGTGGCCGCGGCGGCGCGGGAGGCCCACGGGCTCGGCCTGCAGGTGAACGCCGGGCACGGCCTGCACTACCACAACGTCGAGCCGGTGGCCGAGCTGCCCGAGCTGCGCGAACTCAACATCGGCCACGCCATCGTCGCCCGGGCGGTCTTTACCGGCATGGAGGAGGCGGTGGCGGAGATGAAGCGGCTGATGCGCGAGGCACGCCGTTGATCCTCGGCGTGGGCACCGACATCGTCCAGGTGGAGCGCATCGATGCCCTGCACCGGCGGTTCGGCGAGCGCCTGGAGCGGCGGATACTCGATCCCGCGGAACTCGAGGAGTTGGCCGAGAGCCGCGAGCCGGGACGGTTCCTCGCCAAGCGCTTCGCGGCCAAGGAGGCGGCCGCCAAGGCCCTGGGGACGGGTTTCGCCGGTGGCGTGGCCTTCCACCAGATCCGCGTCACCCACGAGCCCAGCGGTCGGCCGGGACTGGCGCTCCGGGGGCGTGCGGGGGAGGTCGCCCGGGGCCTGGGCGTGGGCGCCAGCTTCCTTTCCATCAGCGACGAGCGGGCCTATGCCGTCGCCTTCGTCACCCTGACCCGCTGAATCACCGCTCGCAGCCGAGGCGCTCCACGGCCTCGGCGATCAGCGCCTCGAGCCGGGCCATGGCCTCCCGGCACTCGGCGTGCTTGCGCGAGCGGCCGGCGAGTCCTTCCAGTTCGCGGGCGACCTCGCGGACTTCGGGCAGCTCGAGCTGGCTGGCGGTGCCGTTGATGCGGTGCGCCAGCCGGGCGAGTTCCGCCGAGCAGCGCCGGTGTTCGCCCAGTGACCGGCGGTTTTCCCGCAGTTCCTGGCACCCCAGTTCGTGCAGTTCCCCGGGCAACCCGGGGCGGCCGGGCACGGCCGGCTCCGTGGCGGGCGGCCGGTGGCCGATCTGTTCCTCCAGTACGTGGGCCAGGTCGGCCTGGGTGGCGGGCTTGATCAGCCAGTCCTGGAAGGCGGGCCCGCGCGGGTCCGGCTCGCCGGGGGCCAGGGCGTTGGCGGTGATCGCCACGGCCGGAAGGCGGTCGGCAGGGTAGTTCTCGCGGATGCGGCTGAGCGTCTGGCGACCGTCCATCCCCGGCATGTGCAGGTCGAGCAGTACCAGGTCGAAGCGCTGGCGCTCCAGGGTGGCGAGGGCGTCCGAGCCGTCGGTGGCGGCGGTGGCCCGTACCCCCAGCTCGCGCAGCTGGGTGATCACCAGCTTGCGACTGATGGGATTGTCGTCGACCACCAGGACGTGGCGGGCGCCGGCCCGGGGATGGGTGCGGTCCGGGGACGCGGCGGCGGGCCCGCTGTCGGCGCCGGCGCCGAGCAGCCGCTCGAGGGTCTCGGCGATGCGCTCGCGGCGGGCGGCGGCGCTGACCCCGGTGTCGATGCCCAGCTCGCGGATGCGGGCGAAACGGGTGTCGTCGAAGGTGTGCTCGATGGCCATGTTGTGGCGGCCCAGGGCGCGCAGGCGCCGGAGCATCTGCTGGCGGTTGCCGGGGTCGCAGCCGAGCACGTCGACCAGGATCACCACGTCGAAGGCATCCCGGGGATCCAGGGACTCGGGCTGCGGGCACTCGTCGGGCGCGCCGCAGTCCTCCACCCGCAGGCCCAGCGAGAGCAGCAGGTTGCGCAGGGCCAGGCGGGAGTCCGCGTGGCGGTCGCAGAGCAGCACCCGGCGCCCGGCGAGCCGCGGCCAGGCGGGCGGGGCCGCGTGGCCCGCGGCCGGGTCGAAGACCGCGGTGAAGCGGAACTCGGTGCCGCGCCCCAGCTCGGTGTGGAAGTCGATTTCGCCTTCCATCAGCTCGATCAGGCTGCGGGAGATGTAGAGCCCCAGGCCCGAGCCCTCGAAGTTGCGTCGCGCGGAACCGTCGGCCTGGGCGAAGGCCTCGAAGATCCGCTGCTGGTCACGGCGCGAGATGCCGGTGCCGGTGTCGCGGATGCGGAACTCCAGGGTGATGCGCCCGTCTTCCACCGCCTCGGGCATCACGCGCAGGGTGACGTGGCCCTGCTCGGTGAACTTGACCGCGTTGCCCAGCAGGTTGGTGAGCACCTGGGCCAGGCGCAGCGGGTCGCCGTGGACCTGCGTCGGCAGGTCGGCATAGGGGACCAGGTTGAGTCGCAGCCCCTTGTCGTAGGCGGAGACGGCGAGCAGGGCGGTGACGCTCTCGAGCACCGGCATCAGCTCGAAGTCGCGCCGGTCGAGTTCCAGCTTGCCGGACTCGATGCGTGACAGGTCGAGGATGCTGTTGATCAGGTCCAGCAGGCGCTGGGCCGAGTGGTGCAGGGTCTCGACGTACTCGCGCTGGGCCTCGGGCAGCTGCTGGTGCATGAGCAGCTCGGTGAAGCCGATGATGGAGTTCATCGGCGTGCGGATCTCGTGGCTCATGTTGGCCAGGAACTCGGACTTGGCGTGGCTGGCGGCATCCGCCCGCCGGCGGGCCTCGCCCAGCTCCCGGTTGCGTTGCTCGAGCTCGCTGTTGGTCCGCTTGAGCCGTGCGGTGGCCGATTCCACCCGTCGCTCCAGGTCGCGCTGGGACTCCTGGACGGTATTGGCCAGCTTGTTGATCCCGCGCTGGAGCACGCCGAGCTCGGTGGTCAGCTGCATGCGGGACCGGCGGTCGAGGTGGCCGGCCTCCAGGGCTCGCACGGTGTCGGTGAGCCGCAGGATGGGCCGGGTCAGCGAGCGGCTGGCGCGCAGGGCGACCACGGCGGTGCCGATCAGGATGGCGAGGATGATCAGCGCCGTGTTGCTGACCACCTCCAGCTGCTGGCGCATGGCCGCCCGGCGACAGACGGTGATGGAGACGTGCCCGAGGATGCCGTCGGCCTCGTTGCGTTCGGGCGGGTCGTAGAGGCTCGTCTCGACGTCCACCACGGTGGCGCGCACCGGTGCGCTGAAGTCCTCCTGCATCTCGGCCCCGAACCAGCGCTCGAGCAGCAGGAGCATCCACATCGCCTCGCGGGGGTCGCGCTCGCGGCGGACCGCGGCCAGCTCGAATCCCTGGGCATCGAGGATCCGCGCGGAGATCACGTGCTCGTCCTCGAGCGCGGACTTGGCCACGCTGTCCATGTAGGCGGGGTTCTCGCTGAAGAACCCGTACTCGCTCGAGCCCGCCAGCTGGGCCACCACCCGCTCGCCTTCCTCGTCCAGGGCCCGCTCGATGTCGGCGATCCGCGCGTAGGTGGAGTAGATGCCGAGCACCACCGCGATCAGGGTGCTCGGCACCAGCGCGATCAGCAGCGCGCGCCCGCGTATGCCCAGGCGAGGCATCATGGAAGGGTCTCCTCGCGTTCGTCGAGCCGGCCCCGCAGCCGGGACTCCGGCGGGACCGGCAGGCCCAGGGCATCGGCCACGCGGTGATTGACGTCGACCTCGAAGTAGGCCGGGTACTGGCAGGTGTCGGCGGCCAGCCCGTGGTCGATGGCGTCGAGCAGCTCGGCCCCCTGGCGGCCGATCTGCGCCGGGGTGCTGTAGACCCCCGCCATCACCCCGGCGCGCACGTAGCTGCGGGAGAAGCCGCCCACCACCGGCTTGCGGGCGCGGATGGCCGTGAGCAGGATCGGCTTGATCGTGCGCGGGTTGAACACCTGCGGGTCGGGCAGGGCGAGCAGGGCATCGGAGACCGCCAGGAGCGATTCCATGGCGGCGACGATCTCGTGCTCGTCCTCCACCGCGAGGTCCATGGTCTCCAGGCCCGTCCGGGCGGCCGCCTCGCGAACGCTCTGCGCCCCGATGCGGCTGGCGGGCGAATGGAGAAAACCGATGGTGTCCATCTCCGGCAACAGCAGCCGGGCCAGCGCCAGCTGTCGCTCCACGGGCTGGTCGAGGAACACGCCGGCCACGGGGGGCGAATCCGGCTGGCGGTAGTCGTCCACCAGTTCCCGGAAGGTCTGGCTGGGGATCATCAGGGCCAGCACCGGCGCCTCCGGGTGCTCGCGCAGCGCCTCGAGCAGGGCGCGCGTGCCGATGGTGACGATGCGCCGCCAATCACGGCGGTGCGGCGTCGCGCTGTCGACCAGTCGGATGACCGTGTCGTCCCGTCGGTCGGAGCGGCTCTGCTGGAAGCTGGCCTGGAGCTCACGGTAGGGGGCACTGTCATCGGCGAGCAGCATCAGGGTGTCGGCACGCGCCGGGGTGACGGGCGAGCAGAGCCAGGCGGCCAGCAGCAGCCACGCGAGGATGGCCGGGCGCTGGCTGACGCCGAGGGGCTTTTTTGGCGGGTGCAGTGCCATCCTTCACCGGGTCCCTGTGAGCCTGCGGTTCCGTGGCCGGGGTGGGCGCTTCACGCCGTGGTTTGGCTCGTCGAGTGTGAAATCGCTATCGTATCAGCTTGCCCGGCGAAGTTCTGAACCCATCGGGGCCATCCCCGACGCGCCATCGCCCGACCCGGAGGACGTCATGCAGCTCTACTATCCCACCCTGGCCGCCTGTGTCGGCAATACGCCCATGGTGCGCATCCAGCGCCTCCACGATGGCGCGCGCAACAACCGCATCCTGGCCAAGCTGGAGGGCAACAACCCCGCCGGTTCGGTCAAGGACCGGCCGGCGCTGTCGATGATCCGCCGGGCCGCCGAGCGCGGCGAGATCGCCCCGGGGGACACCCTGATCGAGGCCACCAGCGGCAACACCGGCATCGCCCTGGCGATGGTGGCCGCCACCGAAGGCTACCGGATGCGCCTGGTGATGCCCGAGAACATGAGCGTGGAGCGACTGCGCTCGATGAAGGCCTTCGGCGCGGAGATCGTAGGCGTGAGCGAGGACGAGGGCATGGAAGGCGCCCGCGACCTGGCGATGGCCATGGCCGAGCGCGGCGAGGGCAAGTTGCTCAACCAGTTCGCCAACCCCGACAACCCGCTGGCCCATTACCACGGCACGGGCCCCGAGATCTGGCGCGACACCGCGGGCACGGTCACCCATTTCGTCAGCGCCATGGGCACCACCGGCACCATCATGGGGACCTCGCGCTATCTCAAGGAGCAGGGCCCCGGGGTGGAGATCGTCGGCGTGCAGCCCGCCGAGGGCGCCCAGATCCCCGGCATCCGTCGCTGGCCACAGGCCTACCTGCCCGAGATCTTCGAGCCGGCCCGGGTGGACCGCACCCTGGACGTCGCCCAGGACGACGCCGAGGAGACCATGCGGGCCATGGCCGCGCGCGAGGGGATCTTTGCCGGGGTTTCCTCGGGCGGTGCCATGCACGCCGCGCTCCGGCTCGCCGAGGAAGTGGAGAACGCCACCATCGTCACCATCGTCTGCGACCGTGGCGACCGTTACCTGTCCACCGGGGTGTTCCCGGCCTGAGCCGGGACCTATAATCGCCGGTTTTTCCGCAGCAGGGCAGATTCCCGATGGGCCGACGCAGGCGCAACAAGCTTCCCCCGGATCCGGTCGAGACGCGCATCGAGGGCCTGGCCCACGACGGTCGCGGCATCGCCCACGTCGACGACCGCACGGTCTTCATCCACGGGGCCCTGGCCGGCGAGCGGGTGCGCTTCGTCTACACCCGGCGCACGCGCAAGCTCACCGAGGGTCGCGTGGTGGAGGTGCTGGAACCGGCCCCCGAGCGGGTGGCGCCGCGTTGTGCCCACTACGGGGTCTGCGGCGGCTGCTCGCTGCAGCACATGGACCCGGCCGCGCAGATCGAGAGCAAGCAGGCGGTGCTGCTGGAAAACCTCGACCGGATCGGCGGGGTGCGTCCCGAGCGGGTGCTCGAGCCGCTGACCGGGCCGCTGTGGGGCTACCGGCGCAAGGCCCGGCTGGGGGTCAAGTATGTCGCCAGGAAGGGCAGGGTCCTGGTCGGATTCCGCGAGCGCGGCAGCCCGCTGGTGGCCGACCTGGCCCATTGCGACGTGCTGCACCCGAGCGTCGGCGGGCGGCTGGAGATGCTCGCCGAGCTGGTCGACGGCCTGGAGGCCCGCGAGCGCCTGCCGCAGATCGAGGTGGCGGTGGGTGACGCGGCCACCAGCCTGGTGTTTCGCCATCTCGACCCGTTGAGCACCGCCGACCGCGATCGCCTGGAGGCCTTCGCCCGCCGCGAGGGGTTGCAGGTCCTGCTCCAGCCGGGCGGTCCCGAGAGCGTCGAGCCGCTCTGGCCGGCCGAGCCGGAGCTCTTCTATCGCCTGCCGGAGTTCGAGGTGACCATCCACTTCCGGCCCACCGACTTCACCCAGGTCAATGCCGAGATCAACCGCGCGATGGTCAGCCGGGCGGTGGCCATGCTCGACCCGCGGCCCGACGAGCGGGTGCTCGACCTGTTCGCCGGCCTGGGCAATTTCAGCCTGCCGCTGGCCCGCAGCGCCCGCGAGGTGATCGCCGTGGAAGGGGATGCGGCGATGGTGGCCCGGGGCGAGGCGAGCGCCGCGCGCAACGGCATCCGCAACACCCGTCACTTCGCCGCCGACCTGTTCGGCGATCACGCCGACGCGCCGTGGCTGCGCGCCATCGACAAGGTCCTGCTCGATCCCCCGCGCGCCGGTGCCGCGGAGATCCTCCCCTCGGTGGCGGCCCAGCGACCGGGGCGGATCGTCTACGTCTCCTGCCACCCGGCCACGCTGGCCCGCGATGCCGGCCAGCTGGTCAACGCGCATGGCTACCGGCTGGTGGAGGCCGGGGTGATGGACATGTTCCCCCAGACCTCGCACGTCGAGTCGATCGCGCTCTTCGAGCGCTGATCACCCGCTAGTCGATGCCCGCCTCGCCGTGTTCCGCCCGCCAGGCCTCCAGCCCGCCCTGGAGGATGCGGACGTTGTCCATGCCCGCCACCCGCAGGGCGAATCCGGCCTGGGCCGACAGCGAGCCGGTGTTGCAGTAGACGATCACCGGCCGGTCGGCCGGGATCGCGTCGCGCCGGGAGAGGACCTCGCGCCACTCGACGTGGCGGGCGCCGGTGATGTGGCCGGCCTCGAACTGGCCGGCATCGCGGGTGTCGATGAAGGTGACGTTGTCCCATTCTTCCGGCGGCAGCTGGGCCGGGAGGATGATGCCGGCGTGGGCGCCGGCGAACATCAGGTATTCTTCCATCGCCTCCACCGCCGGCGACTCGGCGAGCACGGGGGCGGAGGCGGTCAGGCCGGCAAGGGCCAGGGCGGTCAGGGTATGTTTCATGGGTATTGTCCTACGGCAGTGACAGACCATGAGGCCGGAGCATTCGGCAAAGCGCGATCAGGGGCAACCCGATCAGTGCCGTGGGATCCTCGCCCTCGAGTCGCTCGAACAGGGTGATGCCCAGTCCCTCGGACTTGAAGCTGCCGGCGCAGCCGTAGGGGCGTTCCCTTTCCAGGTAGCGGTCGATCTCGGCCTCGGCGAGTTCGCGGAAATGCACGTCGAAGGGGATCGCCTCGACGCGGGCGGTGCCGTCGCGGGTGTCGAGCACGCACAGGCCGGTATGGAAGCGCACCCGCCGGCCACTGGCATCGGCGAGCTGGCGGCGGGCCGCGTCGAAGCCGCCCGGCTTGCCCAGGACGCGGCCGTCGAGGTCGGCGCACTGGTCGGAGCCGATCACCAGCGCGCCGGGGTGGGTGCCGGCCACCGCCTCGGCCTTGGCCCGTGCCAGGCGCTGGACCATCGCCGACGGTGTCTCCGCGGCCCGCGGGGTCTCGTCGCAGTCGGGGCTGGCCGTGGTGAAGGGCAGGGCGAGCCGCTCGAGCAGTTCCCGGCGGAAGGGCGAGGTGGAGGCGAGTACCAGCTCTCGATCACTCATGGTTCGGCACGGGCTTGGATGGGGCGCCGATTATGCCATTTTCCCGGCGCTGCTGCGCCCGCCCGCGCTTTGACAGTTTCCGGCCCGCGGCATACAATCCCGCGCTTATGTCACGTCCCTTGAGCAAGTCGGCCGACCCCTTCGAGCTCGCGCGCCAGGGCAGTCTCCTGGAGGGGTCGCCGGCCCCGGCGGACATGGCGCGCCTGGCGCCCTCGCTGGCCGCGGATGGCGGCGAGGTGGAGGCGCGGCTCGCCTGCAACCGCGACGCGGCGGGGCAGGCCTTCGTCGCCGGGCATGTCGCGGCGCGCCTGCCGCTGGTCTGCCAGCGCTGCCTCGAGCCGGTGGCGGTGGACGTCGAGGCGGACTTTCGCCTGGCGCTGGTGGAGTCGGAGAGCGAGATCGCGCGGCTGGGCGAGGAATACGAGCCGCTGATGGTCGAGGGGCGCTCGGTCCGGCCGCTGGACATCGTCGAGGACGAGCTGATCCTGGCGCTGCCCCTGGCGCCCATGCACGCGGAGCCCTGCGGCACCCGGGTGCGCGAGCACGAGGGGGAAAAGGCGTCCGGCGAAGCGGAGACACGCAAGCCGTTCGCCGACCTGGCGGACCTGATGAAATCGAAGCATTCCTGAACCTGGAGGCACCCATGGCCGTTCAAAAGAATCGCAAGACCCGTTCCAAGCGTGGCATGCGCCGCGCCCACGACTCGCTGGGCAAGCCCACCCTGTCCGTCGACGCCACCACCGGCGAGACCCATCGTCGCCATCACGTGAGCCCGGACGGCTTCTACCGTGGCCGCAAGGTGGTCGAGGACCGCGAAGAACTCGAGTGATTCGCGCTTTCGGCCGCGGCCACGGGCCGCGGCAGGCAGGGTGGAAACGGACGGTTCAGGCCGTCCGTTTTCGTAGGGCCGGTCAGCGGTTCCGGCCGGGGAGCCCGGCCCGGGACCCGCTTGCGGTCGCCGGGCCTCGAGGTGGAGCATGAAGCGGACGATTGCGCTTGACGCGATGGGTGGGGACCACGGCCCCGGGGTGGTGGTCCCGGCGGCGCTGGAGGTCCTGAGGGACGCACGCGAGCTGACGCTGATCCTGGTGGGCCGGCGCGAGGCACTGGCCGCCGAGCTCGCGCGCCACGGCGCGGCCGAGAGCGAGGCCCTGCAGATCCACGAGGCCAGCGAGGTGGTGGCCATGGACGAGCCGCCGTCCCAGGCCCTGCGCTCCAAGAAGGACTCCTCGATGCGCGTGGCCATCGACCTCGTCAAGCAGGGCGGGGCGGATGCCGCGGTGAGCGCCGGCAATACCGGCGCGTTGATGGCCACCGCCAAGTTCGTGCTCAAGACCCTCCCGGGGATTTCCCGCCCCGCCATCTGCACCCTGCTGCCCGGCCTCCGCTCCCACACCCACGTGCTCGACCTGGGTGCCAACGTCGAGTGTTCCCCGGAGCACCTGTTCCAGTTCGCCCTGATGGGCAGCGAGCTGACCGCGGCGGTGGACGACAATCCCCGGCCGCGGGTGGGGCTGCTCAACGTGGGCGCGGAGGCGATCAAGGGCAACGAGGCGGTCAAGGCCGCCGACGCGCTGCTGCGCAACGACGACCTCAATTACGTCGGCTTCGTCGAGGGGGACGACATCTACACCGGCGACGTGGACGTGGTGGTCTGCGACGGCTTCGTGGGCAACGTCGCCCTCAAGGCCAGCGAGGGCGTGGCCAGGATGATCAGCGAGCTGCTCCGCCGACAGTTCCGGGCCTCCTTCTTCGGCCGGGTCGCCGGGCTGGTCGCCCTGCCGGTGATGCGGGCCTTCAAGCGCCAGATCGACCCCCGCCACTACAACGGCGCGAGCCTGCTGGGTCTGCAGGGCATCGTGGTCAAGAGCCACGGTGGGGCGGATCAGCTGGCCTTCGCCAACGCCATCCGCGAGGCTGTCCTGGAGGTGGACAAGGCCGTGCCCCGGCGGATCGCCGAGCACCTCGAAACCGTCCTGACGCGACGCAAGGAGTCCGCGTGATCAACGCGAGAATCACCGGCACCGGCAGCTACCTGCCGGAGCGGGTCCTGACCAACCAGGACCTGGAAAAGATGGTGGATACCACCGACGAGTGGATCCGGGAGCGCACCGGGATCCGCAAGCGTCACCTGGTGGCCGACGACCAGACCACCTCGGACCTGGCCGAACGGGCGGCGCGGCGGGCGCTGGAGGCAGCCGGTCGCGAGGCCGACGAGATCGACCTGATCGTGGTGGCCACCACCACCGCCGACCGGGTGTTTCCCAGTACCGCCTGCCTGGTGCAGCAGCGCCTCGGGGCGTTCGGTTGCCCGGCCTTCGACGTCCAGGCCGTGTGCACCGGCTTCGTCTATGCCCTGGGCGTGGCGGAGAAGTTCATCCGTACCGGCGGCGCGCGCCGGGCACTGGTGATCGGTGCCGAGAGCTTTTCGCACATCGTCGACTGGAGCGACCGCTCCACCTGCGTGCTGTTCGGCGACGGGGCCGGCGCGGTGGTGCTCGAGGCCAGCGAGGAGGCCGGCGTGCTCTCCACCCACCTGCACGCGGACGGTCGTTTCGACGAGCTGCTGCAGGTACCGGCCGGCATCTCGGAGCACCCCGAGCGCCTGCGCGAGGGTCGGGCCTTCGTCGAGATGCGCGGCAACGAGGTGTTCAAGGTGGCGGTGCGCACCCTGGGTCGCATCGTCGACGAGACCCTGGCGGCCAACGGCCTGGAAAAGAGCGACGTGGACTGGCTGGTGCCCCACCAGGCCAACACCCGCATCATCGCCGCCACCGCCGCGCGCCTGGAGTTGCCCATGGAACGCGTGGTGGTCACCGTCGGCGAGCACGGCAACACCTCGGCGGCGTCGATCCCGCTGGCGCTGGACACCGCGGTGCGCGACGGCCGCATCCAGCGCGGGGACATGCTGCTGATGGAGGCCTTCG
Organism: Halothiobacillus sp.; assembly: GCA_018623495.1. Lineage (GTDB taxonomy): Bacteria > Pseudomonadota > Gammaproteobacteria > JAAZVP01 > JAAZVP01 > JAAZVP01. The sequence continues at coordinate 49,909 of JAAZVP010000001.1, forward strand.
GCGGCGGCTTCACCTGGGGCTCGGCGCTGGTACGATACTGAGCGACGGTCGTGCATGGCAGCCCGCGGGCCGCTGCCGGCCGGCTCCGGTCAAAGGGGAGTCCGAACATGGGCGTCGAGATCGAGCGCAAGTTCCTGGTCACCGGTGATGGTTTCCTGCGCGAGGCACGGGGCTCGCTGCGCCTGCGCCAGGGCTATCTCGCCAACACCGAGCGCGCCTCGGTGCGCATCCGCACCCAGGGCGATCGCGCCGACATCAACATCAAGAGCCTCACCCTCGGCGTGCACCGCCAGGAATACGAGTACGAGATCCCGGTCGACCAGGCCGAGGCCATGCTCGACGAGCTGTGCATGCGTCCCCTGATCGAGAAGACTCGCCATCTCGTCGACCACGGCGACCACGTCTGGGAGGTGGACGTCTTCGAGGGCGACAACGCCGGCCTGGTCGTCGCCGAGGTGGAGCTCGACGATCCCGACGAGGCCTTCGAGCGGCCGGCGTGGATCGGCGAGGAGGTCTCCCACGATCCCCGCTACTACAACGTCTGCCTGGTGGACCATCCGTTCGCCGAATGGGACGACCGCCATCGCCACCCGGAGGTCCGGTTGCCGTCATGATCCGCGTGCTGCTCGCCGATGATCATGCCCTGATGCGCGAAGGGCTCAAGCGGATGCTCGCCGAGCAGCCGGACCTGGAGATGGTGGGCGAGGCCGGCACCGGCGAGCAGGCCCTGGACGCGGCACGCGAGCTCGACCCCGACGTGGTGCTGATGGATCTCAACATGCCGGGCATGGGTGGCATGGAGGCCATCAAGCGCCTGCGGGCCTCGTCGCCGGAGACGGCGATCGTGGCCATCACCGCCCATTCCGACCAGATCGTTCCCCGCCGGGTGCTCGACAGCGGCGTGCGGGCCTTCGTCACCAAGGACGCCCCCATCGACGAGCTGCTCATGGCCCTGCGCCGGGCGGCGGACGGCGGGCGCTACGTGAGCGCCTCCATCGCCCAGAAGATGACCCTGGAGAGCTTCGAGGAGAACGATCCCTTCCGGGTGCTCTCCGGGCGCGAGATGCAGGTGCTGATGATGGTGCTCGAGGGTCGGCCCAACCAGGTCATCTCCGATCACCTGTGCCTGAGCCCCAAGACCGTCAGCACCTACCGCACGCGGTTGCTCTCCAAGCTCGAGGTCAGCAACGACATCGAGCTGATGCACCTGGCGATCAAGCACGGCCTGGTCGATTCCTTCAAGTGACCCCGGCGCGACCCTTCGACCCCGCCTGTCGGCGCTGCCCGCGGCTGGTGGACTACCGCGAGCGCCTGCAGGCCGAGCATCCCGACTGGCATTGCGCGCCGGTGCCGCCCTTCGGCGAGGCGGGCGCGCCGCTGCTGATCGTGGGCCTGGCCCCGGGGCGGCTGGGGGCCAACCGCACCGGCCGCGTGTTCACCGGCGATGCCTCCGGTGACGTGCTCTTCGCCGGCCTGCACCGCCACGGGCTGGCCAGCCTGCCGCGGGCCCGCGCGGTGGACGACGGCCTGGTGCTGAGCGGTTGCCGCATCACCAACGCGGTCAAGTGCCTGCCGCCGGGGAACCGGGCGCGGGGGGCGGAGGTCCATGCCTGCAACGACTACCTGCGCGGCGAGATCGACGCGATGCCGGCGACCGGCCTGGTGCTGGCCCTGGGCACGGTGGCCCACGGCGCGGTGCTGCGCGCCCTGGGGGCCACTATCGCCCGCCATCCCTTCGGCCACGGTCGCCTGCACCGGCCCGCCGAGGACCGGCCGGCGCTGCTGGATTCCTACCATTGCAGCCGCTACAACCTGCAGACCCGCCGGCTGACCCCGGCGATGCTGGACGCCGTGATCGCCCGCGCCCGCGAATGGATCGCCGACCGACCATGACCGACACCGCCTTCGACGCCCGCGACTTCCTGCGCAACCTCACCGAGAGCCCCGGCGTGTACCGCATGCTCGATGCCGCCGGCGAGGTCATCTACGTGGGCAAGGCGCGCAACCTGAAAAACCGGGTGTCGAGCTACTTCCGCAAGAGCGGCCAGACCATCAAGACCCGGGCGATGGTCGCCCAGATCGCCGACATCCAGGTCACCGCCACGCATACCGAGACCGAGGCGCTGCTGCTCGAGGACAGCCTGATCAAGCGCCACCGGCCGCGCTACAACATCCTGTTGCGCGACGACAAGTCCTATCCCTACATCTTCGCCTCCACCGAGCAACAATACCCGCGGCTCGCCTTCCACCGCGGTGCGCGCCGGGAGAAGGGCCGCTACTTCGGCCCCTACCCGAGCTCCGGTGCGGTACGCGAAACCCTCAACCTGTTGCAGAAGATCTTTCGCGTGCGCCAGTGCGAGGACAGCTTCTTCCGCAACCGCAGCCGGCCCTGCCTGCAGTACCAGATCGACCGCTGCACGGGGCCCTGCGTGGGCCTGGTGGACCCGGAGCGCTACCGGCGCGACGTGGAACACACCATCGCCTTTCTCGAGGGCCGCAGCCAGGAGGTCATCGGCCACCTGGTGGAGGAGATGGAAGCCGCCTCGGCAGACCTCGAGTTCGAACAGGCGGCCGTCTACCGCGACCAGATCGCCCAGCTGCGCGCGGTGGGCGAGCGCCAGTACGTGGCCGGGGAGGGGGGCAGCGTGGACGTGGTGGCCGCCGCGGCCGAGGCCGGTACGGCCTGCGTGCAAGTGTTCTTCATCCGCGACGGGCGCAACCTCGGCAACCGCAACTACTTCCTGCAGATCCCCAGCGACGAGGGCACCGCCGAGGTCCTGGAGGCGTTTCTCAGCCAGTACTACCTGGGCCGCGAGATCCCCGGCGAGATCATCGTCAGCGAGCGGCTCGACGGCCGCGAGGCCATCGAGGGGGCGCTGGCCGCCAAGGCCGGGCGGACGGTGAAGATCCGCGATGCCGTGCGCGGCGACCGGGCCCGCTGGCTGGGCATGGCAAAGGACAACGCCCGCCAGGCCCTGGCGGCCCGGTTGGCCTCGCGCGGGGGCATGCTGGCGCGGGTGCAGGCCCTGCAGGAGGCCCTGGGCCTCGACGAGCCGCCGGCGCGTATCGAGTGCTTCGACATCAGCCACACCCGCGGCGAGGCCACCGTGGCCTCCTGCGTCGTCTTCGACGGCGAGGGCCCGCGCAAGTCCGACTACCGGCGCTTCAACATCCGCGGGATCGAGCCGGGCGACGACTACGCCGCCATGCACCAGGCCCTCGAGCGGCGCTTCACCCGCCTCAAGCGGGGCGAGGGCCGGATCCCCGACGTGCTGCTGATCGACGGCGGCAAGGGGCAGGTGGCCCAGGCCGAGGCCGTGATCGGGGAACTGCAGGTGCCGGGGGTGATGATCGTGGGGGTCGCCAAGGGGCCGGCGCGCAAGCCCGGCCAGGAAAAGCTCGTGTTGAGTGCGACCGGGGCAGAGATTATGCTTGACCCCAATTCGCCGGCCCTGCACCTGATCCAGCAGGTCCGTGACGAGGCCCATCGCTTCGCCATCACCGGCCACCGCCAGCGGCGCGGCAAGGCGCGGCGCTCCTCCACGCTCGAGGGCATTCCGGGCGTGGGTGCCAAGCGTCGGCAGCAGCTGCTCAAGCACTTCGGCGGGCTGCAGCAGCTGCGCCGGGCCGGTGTCGAGGATCTCACCAGCGTGCCGGGCATCAGCCGGCGGCTGGCACAGACCATCTACGACCACTTCCACTGAGTTGCCGGGCCATGCGTCTCACGCTTCCCAACATCCTTACCCTGGTCCGCGTGGCCATGATCCCGCTGCTGGCGGTGGTCTTCTACCTGCCGGTGGACTGGGCCGGGCCGGTGGCCGCGGCGATCTTCGCCATCGCCGGCCTCACCGACTGGCTGGACGGCTACCTCGCTCGCCGGCTGGGCCAGGAATCGCCCTTCGGCGCCTTCCTCGACCCGGTGGCCGACAAGCTGATGGTGGCCGTGGCCCTGGTGCTGATCCTGGAGAGCCACCCGAGCATCTCCGTGGCGCTGGCCACCGCGGTGATCATCAGCCGCGAGATCACCATCTCGGCGCTGCGGGAATGGATGGCCGAGATCGGCCAGCGGGCGGTGGTCAAGGTCTCCATGGTGGGCAAGGTCAAGACCACCGCGCAGATCGTCGCCCTGATCCTGCTGCTCTACGGCCAGCCCCTGGCCGGCGTGCCGGTCTACCAGGTGGGGCTGGTGCTGCTGTGGGTCGCCGCGGGGCTGACCCTGTATTCCATGGTGCTCTACCTGCGGGCCGCGTTCCGCGCCATCGGCGAAAGCCCTTGACAGCGCGGCGGGGTGCCAATATTATGGCGCCCATCTCGAGCGGGAATAGCTCAGCTGGTAGAGCGCAACCTTGCCAAGGTTGAGGTCGCCGGTTCGAACCCGGTTTCCCGCTCCAGATTCTTTCCCTGCCCGGCTGGGTGGCAGAGTGGCTATGCACCGGATTGCAAATCCGCGTCACGTCGGTTCGACTCCGGCCCCAGCCTCCATGTTTCCTCCTCCTGCTTTCCCGGTTCCCGACGATTGCGCCGACCGCCTTGCGCACTGGTGCGTCCGGGCCGAGGCGGTTAGGATTGGGCTCGCCCCCGGTTTCCGCCCCGAGCGCCCTGCCGCGGGGCCGACGCAATGCACACCGAGTTCCCCCGCATGGCGAGGCGCCTGATTTCCAAGGACCTGCAACGGCGACTGGCCGTGGCCGTCGCACCGCCGCTGGCGAGCCTGCTGATCCGCCTGCTGCATCGCACCTGCCGAAAGCGCCTCCACCTGCCGGAGGGCCTGCCGGAGGGGCCGGTGATCGTGGTGTTCTGGCACGGCGAACTGCTGATGCAGCCCTACGTCTATCGTCACCTGCGCAGCCGGCCGAGGATCGCGGTGATGATCAGCGAGCACCTCGACGGCGAGATCATCGCCCGCACGATCGCCCGCTTCGGGCTGGATGCCATCCGCGGATCGAGCCGGCGGGGCGCGCTGCGTGCCCTGCGCAACGCCATCGAGCGCGTGCGCGACGGCTGGGACATCGCCATCACCCCGGACGGCCCGCGAGGGCCGCGCCACTCGGTGGCCGAGGGTGTGGCGGCCGTGGCGCGCAAGACCGGCGTGCCGGTGGTGGCCTTCAATGTCCACCCCGAGCGGTACTGGCAGCTGGGCAGCTGGGACCGTTTCGTCATCCCGCGGCCGTTCACCACGCTGCACCTTCATGCCTCCGAGCCGTTCTCCCTGGAAGGGCTCTCGGCCGAAGAGGCGAGGGCCGCGGTGCATGGCCGGCTGATGCGTCACGCGGTACCCTGAGGCGTGCAGAGCCGGGAGAACGGCCGGGGTGGCACCCCGAGCGACAAGAACAACGAGAGAATCCCTGATGAGACTGAGCAGCATCCTCGAGCAGATCGGGATCGACGCGCGGCCCGGTCGTGACGTCGAGATCAGCGGGGTCGGCGGGCTGGCCACGGCCGGGGCCGACCGGCTTTCCTACGCGGTGGGGGACAAGTACGCCGATACCCTGGCCCGGACCGAGGCGGGCGCCGTGTTCGTCACCGCCTCGCTGGCCGAGTCGGTGCCCGCGGCCAGCGAGGCCGTGGTGGTGGACGACCCCGAGCTCGCCCTGGCGCGTGCCAGCCACCTGTTCGCCCGGCCTTTCGAACCGGCGACCGGCGAGGGCGGGGGCGTGCATCCCGAGGCGGTGGTCTTTCCCGGGGCCCACCTGGGAGCGGGCGTGCGCATCGGGCGCAACACCCGGGTGATGCCGGGCGCCTACATCGGCGACGGCGTCGAGATCGGCGCCGACGGCCTGGTCCACCCCAATGCCGTGGTCTGCCACGACACCCGCATCGGCGACCGCTGCATCCTCCACCCGGGCGCGGTGATCGGCAGCGACGGCTTCGGATTCGCCCACACCGAGGAGGGCGAGCATGTGCGGATCGAGCACTCGGGCCGGGTGGTCATCGAGGACGACGTGGAGATCGGTGCCAACACCACGGTGGACCGGGCGGTGTTCGACGAGACCGTGATCCGCCGGGGCAGCAAGATCGACAACCTGGTGCAGATCGCCCACAACGTCGAGGTGGGCGAGCACAGCCTGATCGCCAGCCAGGCCGGCATCGCCGGCTCCACGCGACTCGGGCGCAACGTGGTCATGGCCGCCCAGAGCGGCTCGGTGGGCCACATCCACATCGCCGACCGGACCACGGTCTACGCCCGCGGCGGGGTCACCAAGGACACCGAGCCGGGCAAGGCCTACGCGGGCTTTCCGCTGATGGAACACCGCCTCTGGCTCAAGCTCCAGGGCAAGCTCGCGCGCCTGCTCAAGCGCTGAGCAGCGGCCCCTCGATCGCCTGTCCCGGAGACGAGAAACCCCGCGGCCTGCCGCGGGGTTTTTGCAGGGGCTGGGATCGGGCTCAGGTGTGGAACTGGTCGACCAGCTCCTGGAGCCGGGAGGCCAGCCGTGCCAGCTCGCTGCTGGCGGTGGCGGTCTGCTTGCCGCCCTCCGAGGAGTGCGCCGCGGCCTCGTTGATGTTGACCACGTTGCGGTTGATCTCCTCGGCCACCTGGCCCTGTTCCTCGGCCGCGGAGGCGATCTGGGTGTTCATGTCGGTGATGGTGCCGATCGCCCGGGTGATGGACTTGAGCGAGTCGCCGGCCACGTGTGCCTGATCGGCGGTGGTGCGGGCGTGCTCGCGGCTGCTGTTCATCGCGCCCACCGCCTCGCGGGACCCGCCCTGGACGCTCTCGATCATGCCCTGGATCTCCTGGGTGGACTCCTGGGTGCGGTTGGCCAGGCTGCGGATCTCCGAGGCCACCACCGAGAAGCCCCGTCCGCTCTCGCCGGCGCGGGCGGCCTCGATGGCCGCGTTGAGTGCCAGCAGGTTGGTCTGCTCGGAGATCTCGCGGATCACGTCCACCACGGTGCTGATCTGCTCGGAGGAGCGTTCCAGCTCGCCGATCACCTGGGCGGCGTGTTCCACCTCGTCGACCAGCTTGCCGATGCGCTCGATGGTCTCGTCGACCACGCCCTCGCCGTCGCGCGCCTCGCCGTCGGCCTCCTGGGCCGCGGTGGCCGCCGAGGCGGCGTTGCGGGCGATCTCCTGCACGGTGGCGGTCATCTCGTTCATCGCCGTGGCCACCTGCTCGGTTTCCTGCTGCTGGCGCTGGACGCCCTCGTTGGTATCGGCGGTGATCTGCGAGAGTTCCTCGGCCGCCGAGGAGAGCTGCACCGTGGAGCCGGAGACCTGCTCGATGGACTGGCGCATCTTCTCGGCGAACTGGTTGAAGGCCTGCGAGAGCTCGGTGATCTCGTCGTTGCCGCTGGTCTCCAGCCGCCGGGTGAGGTCCCCCTCGCCGGAGGCGATGTCCTCCATGGCCCGCATGGTGTGACGAATGGGGGTGATGATGCTGCGGCTGATAAGGATGGCGATGATCGCCGCGATGGCCACCGCCACCGCCATGATCAACAACACCTTGTTGCGCGTCTGGTTCATCTGCGCCACGTAGGCACTGCGGTCCATGGTGACCACCATCACGCCCACCGGTTCGCCGGAGAAGTCCTCCACGGCCCGGCCATAGGAGATGACCGGCCTGTCCGCGTAGCGGTGCTTCTCGAAGGCGGTCTTGCCCTCCAGGGCCCTGCGCAGCAGTGGGTCGTCGATCACCCCGGGGTCGCTGAGCGTGGAGGCGAAGGGTTCGAAGCCGCCCGAGCGGTGCAGGTAGAGCCCGATGTCGACGCCGAACTCCTCCTTAAACTTGTCGAAGAAGGGCTGGCCGAAGGACATGCCGAACTCGACCGTGCCCTGGTGATCGCCCCGGTATTCGATGGGGGCCATGCCGCGCAGGCCGAGGCCGGCAACGCCCTTTTCCAGGCCCCGGATGGCCGACCGCTGGCGGTTGGCGGCGAGCACGGTCTTGCGGAAGCCGCTCAGGTCGTCGCCGTGCTTCTCGGGCTTGTGGACCCGGTAGAAGGAGGTCGCCGGCGGGACGTGGAAATGGAACTGCCGCACGCCGTATTCGCGGCGCAACGGGTCGAAGACCCCGTCGGTGAGCTCCACCAGGCTCTGCCGGTCGCGCTCGGCCATGGCTCGCTTCACCGGGGGTAGGCTCGCCATCAGGCGGCTCATGGCCTCGGCCAGCCTCTGCTCGGAGCCGATCTCCGCCATGGCCGTCTCGTGCAGGGCCCTGAGCTCGCGAAGCTCGGCCTGGTCGATGGTGGCACTGAACTCGCTCACCACCACGGGGATGATCAGTGCGGCGATGAACACGATCACCAGGGCAAACCCGAGCCCCAGGCGCGTGCCGATGGATATCCGGTGGAGTAGTGAAAGCACGTGCAGACTCCCTTGGCGTCCTTAGCGGTTGTTCTCGGGCCGGGTTGGCGCTGCGGGCGTACCGCTGGTATCGGTCACCCCCGGCGAAACTTGAGCGTGCGGCGTGATTCTAGCCCGCCGGCGGCGGGGAGTGCAGCCAACCCCCTCTTTCGGGGGCTTGCGCGAGGCGGCGGCTTGGTCTAAAACGGGCGTTCCAGCCACGGTCGATGGCGTATACTGCACCCATTTCAGAGCACCAAGGTGAAGGGATGACCCACCAGGACAGCCGCCAGGGGAAGCCGGTCCGTGCCGCGGGTCGCGGTCGTTGGGCACGGGTGCTGGCGCTCGGCCTGCTGGCCGCGAGCCTCGCCGGCTGTGCCAGCGGCCCGGTCCAGCGCGAGCCGCACGACCCCCTCGAGGCCTACAACCGCGAGATGCACGCCTTCAATACCGACTTCGACCGCAAGGTGCTCAAGCCGGTGGCGCAAGGGTACCGCAAGTTCGTCCCCGCACCCGTCGATCGCGGCGTGAGCAACTTCTTCAGCAACCTCGACGACGTGATCGTGGTGGTCAACGACATCGGCCAGCTCAAGATCGAGCAGGCCGCCTCGGACCTCGCCCGGTTCACCCTCAACTCCACCGTTGGCATCGTGGGCCTGTTCGACGTCGCCTCGACCGTGGGCCTGCGCAAGCACAACGAGGACTTCGGCCAGACCCTGGGACGCTGGGGGATGGGCCCCGGTCCCTACCTGGTGCTGCCCTTCCTGGGGCCGAGCAGCCTGCGTGACGGTGTCGGCCTGGCGGTGGACAGCAGCTACCTCGACCCGGTGAACGTGGCCGTCGAAGACGACGAGGCCCGCTGGGCGCTGCGCGTCGTCGAGGTGGTGGACACCCGCGCGGGCCTCCTGCGGGGCTCCAGGGTGCTGGATACCGCCGCCCTCGACCCCTACCTGTTCACGCGCGAGGCCTACCTCCAGCGGCGGCGCTACCTGGTCTTCGACGGTGCGCCACCGCTGGAGACCGACTTCCCCGGTGATGACGCACCCTGAGCCGGTGGCGAGCCAACTGCACGACCGGGTGCGGGAACGCTGCCGGGCGCTGCTGGAGCGACTCGAGCTCGAACTGGGCCGGGCGATGCCGCGGCCCGAGGTCCGCTTCGACCTGCGCGGTCGTGCCGCCGGGCAGGCCGCCCTCGACGGCACCTTCCTGCGCTTCAACGCGGTGCTCCTGCAAGACCAGCCGCAGGCCTTTCTCGAAGAGGTCGTGCCCCACGAGATCGCCCACGTGGCCGTGGGCGTCATCGCCCCGAGGGCGCGTCCCCACGGCCGCGAGTGGCGGGCGGTGATGCGCCTGCTGGGCGTGGAACCGCGGCGCTGCCACGATTTCGATACCCGCCGAAGCGAGACGCGCCGCCTGCGGCGTTTCGAGTACCGCTGCGACTGCGACACCCACGCCCTGACCAGCATCCGCCACAACCGTGTGCTCGCGGGTACCGTCTATCGCTGCCGCCGCTGCGGTGCGCCACTGCGGCGGATCGAGCCGGGCCGGGATCAACGATCGACGAGATGATCCTCGGGCGAGGCGTCCAGTGCCTCGACGGTGATCTCGCGTTGCCTGCGGCCGGGCCGCCGAAAAGCGCGGCGCCGGCGCTCGACGGCCACGCGGCGCCAGCCGCATTCGGGGCACCGTGGCCGGCGCCGCCCGAGGGGGGCGAGGAGGACCACCAGCAGGCCGAGGCAGCCGAGGATCACGCCCAGCAGCGGATCCACCCAGGCGCCGCCCGCCGCCGGCAGGCCGATGGCCGGAGCGGCGAAGGCGTAGTGGCCGGGGCCGGAGCCGCGCACCAGGCGGGCCGCCCCCTCGTAGCCGCAGTTGGGGCAGCGGATGGAAACGGCACGGGCGTGGCGGGTGATGGTGTTCATGGCGAGACTCCCTCGTCCGATGAAGGCCGAATCGTGCAACGACTATAGCTCACCGGACCGGGCTCGACCGCGCCCTCGACTCCTCGCCCTCGGTGGTGGCGGGGAAGGGCGCTCTGGTAAGATTTGGCCGCCCCGCCCGGGTGGTGGAATCGGTAGACACACCGAACTTAAAATTCGGAGGCGCAAGCCGTGCGGGTTCAAGTCCCGCCCCGGGCACCAATCGATTGTCTCCCCCCTTCTCCGACACTCGGTGATTTCCCGTCCGCCCGCAGGCTCCTCAGGTGCGGAAGCGGTTGACCTGGGCCTGCAGGTTGCTGGCGAGGCGGGCGAGGTCGGTGCTGGCCTCGCTGAGCTCGTGGCCGGTGGTCTCGGTCTCCTGGGCGATGCCGTTGATGTTGGTGATGTTGTGGTTCATTTCCTCGGTCACCGCGTGCTGTTCCTCGGCGGCGGTGGCGATCTGGGAGTTCATTTCCGAGATGCGGTGAACGGCGCCGGCGATGTCGTTGAAGCCGGCATCCGCGCGGTTGGCCGCGTCCACCGCGTGGCTGGTAGATGACTGGCTGCGTTCCATGGCCGCGGCGGTCTGGCGGGCGCCGGCCTGGACCCGGTCGATGATGTCCTGGATCTCGGCGGTGGAGTCCTGGGTCTTGCGGGCCAGGCTGCGGACCTCGTCGGCGACCACCGCGAAGCCACGGCCGTGGGCGCCCGCGCGGGCCGCCTCGATGGCGGCGTTGAGGGCCAGCAGGTTGGTCTGCTCGGCGATGGTGCCGATCACGTCGAGCACGCGGCCGATGTCGGCGGAGTCGGAGTCGAGCTGGCGCACGGCCGCGCCGGTCTGCTCGATCTCGTGGGCGAGGTCGTTGATGGTCTGGGTGACGTCGCCGGCCAGCGTCTTGCCCTGTTCGGCGGAGGTGGTCGCCTGGTTGGCGCTCTCGTCGGCGTTGGAGGCGTTCTTGGCCACTTCGCCCACGGTGGCGGTCATTTCGTTCATCGCCGTGGCCACCTGCTCGGTCTCGCTGCGCTGGCTCTCCATGCGTTCGCTGTTCTGCTGGCTGATGGCATTGAGCTGCTCGGAGGCGGAGGCGACGCGGCCCACGGCGTCCGTGACCTCGCCGATCAGCTCCCGCAGCCGACCCATCATGGCGTTGAAGGCCCGTGCGGTCTCGCCGATCTCGTCGTGGCCGGCATCGTCGGCGGCCAGCGAGAGGTCGGAATCGGCCTCGATCCGCTGGATGGTGTCCTTGAGACCGTGCAACGGCCGGACCACGGCCAGGTAGGTGAAGACGCCGAGCAGCAGGACGAGGACCCCCACGCCGGCGCCGAGCAGCGAGAAGGTGAGCACGGCGCGGTCGTACTGGGCGTGGGCCTGGTCGCGCTCTTCGCCGGCCACTTCCAGCTGCAGGTGGACCAGCTCGCCGATCTTGTCGCTGATGGGGTCGATGGCGTCGTAGAGCGGCCCATCGAAGGCCTCGAGCTGGCCGGCCACCCGGCCGTCGAGTTCTGCCAGGCGCCCCTCCAGCCGGTCGATGGCCCGGTCGGCATCGGTGAACAGCCGCTCGGCCTCGCGGGCGAGGCGCTGCTCGCGCGGGGTGAGCTCGGTGGCCATGTAGGCCGCCCACTGCGCCTCGATGTCGCGGCGCGCTTCGCGGATGCCGGCCAGGGCCTCGCCGGCGGTCATCCGGCCGGCATTGGCCTTGTTGACCGCGTCGATCACCTTGACCGCGTAGTCGTCGCCGATGACCTTGAGGTCCTCGAGCGGGACGACGCGGTCCTGGTAGACCCGGTCGACCCCATCGACCACCGAACCCAGCAGGGAGAGGGCGATGCCCACCAGCAGGGCAATGCCCGCGAGGGGCACGACCACGCCGGCGATGAGCTTGTTGCGCACGCTGACACGTCGGGAGAGGGCGGTGAGGCTCATGGCGATGCGATGCTCCTGGCTGACGGGTTGGGGCCGTGTCGATGGCTGTATCTCCTTATCGGCCCGTTGCGCGGAATCTTCACCCCGGAATCGGCGTGGGTCGGCCCGGATCATGAAGGCGTCATGGTCAACGGCTATTCTCGGGGGTGGCGATCAACCCGTGATGACGTTCTGCAGGAGGATGACGATGCCCGAGATCAAGACGGTCCACAAAGGCGAGATGCTGTTCGAGAGCCGGATGGGCAACCATGCCCTGGCCATCGACGTGCCCGAGGGCATGGGTGGCAGGGACCGGGGTCCCCAGCCGCCCCAGCTCTTCATCGCCTCGCTGGGCTCCTGCGTGGCGGCGCTGGTGGCGGACTACTGCAACCACCACGACATTTCCGCCGAGGGGCTCGAGGTGACCGTGTCCTTCGACAAGGCCGAGCATCCCACCCACCTGACCAACATCCGGGCATTGGTGATGCTGCCCCACGCGGACCTGGGCCAGGGACACCGCGAGACCGTCCTGCGCAGGGTGGCCGAGCACTGCCCGGTACACGAGACCCTCTGCGCCGGCGAGAGGATGGACTTCGACATCCGCGGGCGGGATTGACGCCGGGATGGCGGTGGATCGGGGGCGGGTAAGGCGCATGCTGGACCCCGAGCGCCTGCGCACCGGCGCCCGGCGCCTGGCCGACCGCCGGGTCCGCCTGGCGATCACCGGCCTGTCGCGCTCGGGCAAGTCGGTCTTCATCACCTCGCTGATCCAGCAGCTCACCCACGCCTCGGTGAGCACCAACCTGCCGTTTTTCCGGGTGGCCGCCGAGGGCCGCCTGCTGGGCGTCCAGCCCGGTGTGGCGCGTTCGCTGGACATTCCCCGGTTTCCCTACGCCGAGGCGATCGCGCGGTTGTCGGCCGATCCGCCGGCGTGGCCGGAGCCGACCCGCGGCATCAGTGCCGTCGATCTCGCGCTGCATTTCCAGCCCCGGGGGTGGCTCGGGCGGATGACGTCCTCGGCGCGCCTGGACGTGGAGATCGTCGACTATCCCGGCGAGTGGTTGCTGGACCTGCCGTTGATGGACACGAGCTTTCGCGAGTGGTCGGAACAGGTGGGCCGGATGTGTGCGCGTCCCCCGCGGCGTGAACTGGCCGGTCCCTGGCTCGCGGCCCTCTCGGGGACCGACCTGGCCGGTCCGGCCGATGGCGCGGCCATCAAGGCGCTCGCCGGGCACTACACGGAATTTCTCCATGGCTGCCGGGAACCCGAGCATGGGCTCAGCCTGATCCAGCCGGGCCGGTTCGTGTTGCCCGGGGAGCTGGAGGGGGCACCACTGCTGGATTTCTGTCCCTGTCCCGGTGCGCCGGCCGATGAGGCCCTGCCACCCGACTGCCTCTTCCGGACCATGGAGCGCCACTTCGAGGCCTACAAGCGACACGTGGTCCGGCCTTTCTACGAGCGCTATTTCGCCCGCTTCGACCGCCAGATCGTGCTCGCGGACGTGCTTCGGCCGCTCAACCACGGGCCGGCCAGCTACGCCGACCTGCAGGAGGCCATCCAGACCGTCCTGGGGAGCTTTCGCTATGGTCGCGGGGGCTGGCTGTCGCGGGTCTTCCGGCCACGCATCGACCGCCTGCTGTTCGCGGCCACCAAGGCCGACCAGGTGACCCCCGACCAGTGGTCGCACCAGCGCGATTTCCTCCACCGCGTGGTCGCCCGCGCCGAGAACGAGATCCGCTGCCACGACGTGCAGACCGAGACGCTCTCGGTGGCCGCCCTGCGCTCCACCCGCAGCGGGCGGGTGGAGCGTGAGGGGCGCGAGATCCCCTGCCTGGTGGGTCTGGCCGAGCCGGACCGCCGGCCGGTACGGGTCTTTCCCGGCGAGATCCCCGGGCAGGTGCCCCCGGATTCAGAGTGGACGCCGGAGCGTTTCCACTTCATCCAGTTCGCCCCGCCCGAGATCCCCGACATCGAGGGCGAACCCCTGCCCCACGTGAGCATGGACCGGGCGCTGGAGTTCGTGCTGGGAGACAAGTTCGGATGACCGGCCCCGGCGACGACTGGCAAAGACCGTTCGAGGAGCCGCTCGGGGAGGGCGGGGCGGCCCGGGACGAGGCGCCGGGCTGGCGCCGGGCCGAGGCCATCCCCGAGGATGCCCCGATTCGTTTCGACGAGACGCCCGAGACCTCGGCGCGCCCGGCCGGCCGGGCGCGCCGCAAGGGTCCCGCGGCCGGGCTCTGGTTCGTGGGGGGCTCGCTCGCCTTCCTGGTGCTCGCCGGGGCCTACGAGACCGTGGGCTTCACCGCCCGGGTCCTGCGCGAGGCACCGCCGGTGGGCCTGGTCCTGCTGACCCTTCTGGGACTGGCGCTGGCGGGACTCGGGTTGCTGGTGACCCGCGAGATCCTGGCCCTGCGGCGACTGCGGCGGATTCTGCGCCTCCACGAGGCGGTGGCGCGGCGGCGGGCGTCCCACGAGGCCGGGGCGGCCATCGCCCTGGCCGAGTCCATCGCCGACGACCTGCAAGAGACCCCCGAGCTCGCCGGCCGCCGCAGCCGGTTTCGCGACAGTTGCGCGGAGACCCACTCGGGCGAGGAGGTGTTCACCCTGTTCTCCCGCGAGGTACTGGCCGGCGTGGACCGGGACGCGGCCCGGATCGTGCGTTCCGGTGCCCGCCAGACCGGCGTGGCGGTGGCGGTGAGCCCGCTGGTCGTGGTCGATGTGGGCTTCGCCCTCTGGCGCACCCTCAGGATGGTTCGCGAGATCGCCGCCCTCTACGGCGCCCGCCCGGGGATGGCGGGGACGCTGCGCCTGCTCCGCGAGATCGCCGCGAGCCTGCTCTACTCGGGGGTGAGCGAGATGCTCGCCGACATCGGCGCCGGTTCGCTGGCGCCGCTGGTGTCGCGCCGGCTGGCCCAGGGCTTCGGCGCGGGCCTGTTCACCGCGCGCGTCGGGGTGCGGGCGATGGCGCTCTGCCGGCCCGTGCCCTTCGCCCCCGGCGAGGCGCCCCGGGTGCGCGACATCGCCGGGGCCGTGCGCCGCGACCTGCGCGATATCCGGGCCGGCGAGGCGAACGAACGCCCCGGTTGACCGTCACCCGGCGGACATCCGTTTGGGCTAGATTGGAAGGCATGATGCCCGCCGAACACCCCGATCCCGCGCCGGCGACAGGTGCCCGCGTGCGACCCGTGCACACCCGGGTCCCCGGGCGGGCACGTATCGAGGTCGCCGGGTTGCGACGCGATCCGGCCCGCTGCCGGCGCCTCGAGCGCCGGCTGGAGCAATGGGCCATCGTCCGCGCGGTGCGCGCCAATCCGCTCACCGGGCGGATCCTGGTGCACTTCGATCCGGACCAGCCTCTCGACGCGGTGACCGCGGCGGTGGGATGGGTCGCCGGGGAACTGGGTCTGCCCGGCGGGGCCGGTCCCGAGCCGTGGCATCCCGGGCCCGCCGACCCGTCGGGGGCGTCGGGCGGGGAGGGGGAGGTGCCCGTCGCCGAGCCCTGGCATGGTCGCACGCTGGCCGAGGTCCGCGAGGCACTCGGTCCGGGCAGCGCCGAGGGCCTGGACCATGCCGAGGCCATGGCCCGGCTGACCCGCTTCGGTCCCAACCGCCTGGAGGCGGTCCGTCAGCGCTCGCACCTGGCGATCCTGGGCGAGCAGTTCACCACCCTGCCGGTCGCCATGCTGGGGGCCTCCGCGGTGATTTCCCTGGCCACGGGCGGCATCGTGGACGCCGTGGTGATCCTCGGCGTGGTCCTGATCAACGCCGCCATCGGTTTTGTCACCGAGCGCCAGGCGGAACGTACCATCCGGGGTCTCGGCCGGGTGCCGCCGCGCCCGGTGCGGTTGCGGCGCGAAGGGGTCGTCCAGGAGATCCCGGCCGCGGAGGTGGTCCCCGGCGATCTCGTGCTGCTGGCACCGGGGACCCACGTCCCCGCCGACATGCGCCTGTTGGAGAGCAAGCGCCTGAGCGTCGACGAGTCGCCGCTGACCGGCGAGAGCCTGCCGTCGGAGAAGACGGCGGACGCCGTTCTCGATGCCGAGACGCCGCTGGCCGAGCGCCGCAACATGGTCTACATGGGCACGGTGGTCACCGGCGGCAGCGGGCTCGGCCTGGTCACCGGGACCGGCGCCGACACCGAGATCGGTGCCATCCAGTCGCTGGTGGCCGGGGCGCGTCCCCCCGAGACGCCCATGCAGCGACAGCTCGAGGGGCTCGGCACCCGGCTGGGGGTGTTGAGCGGGGCGGTCTGTGCCGGCGTCTTCGTCATCGGCCTGCTGCGCGGCCAGGGCCTGTTCGCCATGCTCAAGAGCTCGGTGTCCCTGGCGGTGGCCGCGGTCCCCGAGGGCCTGCCCGCGGTGGCCACCACCACCCTCGCGCTGGGCATCCAGAACATGCGCAAGCACCGGGTGGCGATCCGCCGGCTGGACGCGGTCGAGACCCTGGGTTCGGTGCAGGTCTTCTGCATGGACAAGACCGGCACCCTGACCCTCAACCGCATGACGGCGGTGGCGATCCACACCGACGCGCGGCTGCGGGTCGCCGATGGCGAGATCCGGTCGGGCGACCGGCCCGTGGAGGTGGCCGGGGCGCCGGCGGTGCAGGGCCTGTTGGAGGTGGTCAGCCTGTGTTCCGAGACCGAGCTGGAAGGCCCCGAGGACGCGCCGGTACTGGCCGGTTCGCCGACCGAGAACGCCATGGTCCGGCTGGCGCTCGAGGCCGGTATCGACGTGCGCGCGTTGCGCCGTGACCGGCCCCGGCGGAAGGTGGTCTACCGGGCCGAAGGCCGGCCCTACATGCGCACCGTGCACGAGTTGCCCGATGGCGGGCTGCTGGCGGCGGTCAAGGGGAGCCCGGCGGAGGTGCTGGAGATGTGCGCCACGGAGCTGGTCGACGGCGAGATTCGCGAGCTGGACGCGTCGCGCCGCGACGCCATCCTGCAGGAGAACGAGGCCATGGCGGGCGACGCGCTGCGGGTGCTGGGCGCCGCCCGCGGGGTGGTGACCGGGGTGGAGGATTCCGGGCGCGGGCAGCTGACGTGGCTGGGCATGGTGGGCATGGCCGACCCGCTGCGCACCGGGATGGCCGACCTGGTCGCCGTCTACCACCGCGCGGGGGTCGACACGGTGATGATCACCGGCGACCAGAGCTCGACCGCCTATTCCATCGGCAGCCAGCTCGGGCTCTCCCGGGACCGTGCCCTGAGGATCATGGACTCCACCCACCTGGAGAAGGTGGAGCCCGAGCTGCTGGCGGGGCTGGTTCGCGACGTGCACGTCTTCTCCCGGGTGAGCCCGGCCCACAAGCTCGAGATCGTGCGGGCCTTCCAGGAATCCGGCAGGGTGGTGGCGATGACCGGTGACGGGGTCAACGACGGCCCGGCCCTCAAGGCCGCCGACATCGGGGTGGCCATGGGGCAGGGCGGGACCGACGTGGCCCGGGAGATGGCCGACGTGGTCCTCGAGGACGACAACCTGCAGACCATGACCGTGGCCATCCGCCAGGGCCGGGCGATCTACGACAACATCCGCAAGACCATCCACTTCCTGCTGTCCACCAACTTCAGCGAGATCGAGCTGATGGCGGCCAGCCTGGCGCTGGGCCTGGGCCAGCCCCTCAACCCCATGCAGCTGCTGTGGATCAACCTGATCACCGACATCTTCCCCGGGCTCGCCCTGTCCATGGAGCCGGCCGAGCCCGCCATCATGGAGCGCGAGCCGCGCGACCTGGACGAGCCCATCATCCGCGGGCGCGACCTGGGGCGGATGGGGCTGGAGTCGGTGTGGATCACCGGCGGGGCGCTGGCCACCTACGTCTACGCCCTGCGACGCTACGGCCCGGGACCGCGGGCCACCACGCACGCCTTCACCACCATCACGCTGGCCCAATTGCTGCACGCCGTGAGCTGCCGGTCGACCCGCCACAGCGTGTTCAGCCGCGAGCGGCTGCCGGCCAACCGGGCCCTGCGCTGGGCGCTGGGCGGGTCGCTGGCGGTCCAGGGGGCGGCCATCGCCGTCCCGCCCCTGCGGCGCCTGCTGGGCAACACCCCCCTGGGACCGGTGGACCTGGGGGTGGTGGCCGCGGGCACCCTGCTGCCCTTCGTGGTCAACGAGGCCGGCAAGCACGTCCGCTCCCGGCGCGGGGGGACGCTGCCGGCACTGGCGCAACCGGAAAAGGAGACCCAGGGATGACCTGCGACTTCGTCTTCACGTCCGATTCGGTGACCGAAGGCCACCCGGACAAGCTCTGCGACCAGATCTCCGATGCCATCATCGACGCCTACCTGAGCCGTGATCGCGAGGCCGAGGTGATCGCCGAGTCGGCCGTGGCCAACGGGGTGGTCTTCATCTCCAACCGCTTCGTGTCCTCGGCCCGCGTGGACGTGGCGGAGGTGGCGCGCCGGGTGATCGCGGACGCCGGCTACGCCGATCGCGACGGCTTCAACGCCGAGGAATGCACCATCCTCACCAGCAGCCAGGACCTGGCCGCGGCCCGGGGGCCCCGGCCGGTCGCCCCGGCGCCGGAGGCGCTGGAGCGGATCGTCGCCGGCAACCAGGTCAACAGCTTCGGCTTTGCCTGTCGCCAGAGCGAGACCCTGATGCCCCTGCCGATCCACCTTGCCCACGGGTTGTGTCGGGGCATGGACGAGGCGCGGCGGGGCGGTGCGCTGGACTACCTGCGCTCGGACGGCCAGGTCCAGGTGGGCATCGAGTACGCCGACGGTCGGCCCCGCCGTATCAGCGGCATCACCGTCCTGGCCAGCCATGCCGAGGGCCGTGCCGTCGGCAACGACCGCATGCGCGACGACCTCTTCGAGGCGGTGATCGAACCGGTGCTGGCGGACGCCGGTATCGCCTTCGACCGGCGCTCGTTCTTCCACCTCAATCCCTTCGGCCCCATCGCCGGCGGTGGCCCCGACCTCCATTCCGGCCTGACCGGGCGCAAGAACGGCATCGACAACTACGGCGAGTATTCCCGTCACGGCGGGGCCGCGCTGAGCGGCAAGGATCCGCTGCGCATCGACCGGGTGGGCAGCTACATGGCCCGCTATGCCGCCAAGAACGTGGTGGCCGCCGGCCTCGCGGAGCAGTGCGAGGTGCACCTGGGTTACGGCATCGGGCAGGCCGGACCGGTGAGCGTGCGCGTCCAGACCTTCGGGACCGGCGAGCTGGCGGAAGAGGCGATCAAGGGGCGCCTGACGGAGGCCTTCGACTTTCGTCTCGGCGCCATCATCCACGACCTGCGCCTGCGCGAGTGGCCCGCCCACCAGGCGGGGCGCGGCTTCCGCCAGCTGGCGACCTACGGCCACATGGGCCGCGAGGACCTGCGCCTGCCCTGGGAACGTACCGACCGGGTGGACGCCCTGCGCGGCTGAGCCGAGCGCCGTCGGGGCGGGCGGTTCCGGGAGGCGGGTCGCGCCGGCTGCCGGCCGGGCCCGGACCCGGCGGGTTCAGCGCCGGCGGTCGAGCAGGAGTTCCAGCGCGTACCACACCAGCGAGATGCCGGGGGCCATTACCCGGCCCTTGGCGATCTGGCGGATGCCGGCCAGCAAGAGGGCCAGGAACAACAGGCTGCGGATGTCCGCCGCCCCGCGGCTGGCCCGGAACAGGCGGGCGTCGACCGCCTCCAGGAGTTGCCCGGGGATGGCCAGCAACTGCGCCTCGTCGATGACCGGCTCCGGGCCCAGCTCGAACAGCCCCGTCTCCCGGCCGCGGGCCTCCAGGGCGTCCATCACCTCGCCCCGGTGGCAGACGAGGACGCTGCCCGTGCGCGGGTTGGCCTCCAGGCGCGTCACTCCCTCGATTCCCGCCAGGCCGCGTTCCAGGCGCGCGAAATAGGTCGCGTCGCCCCTCGACCCGGGGATCCGGATGCGGATGCGGCCGGGCGCCCGGTGGCTGACGAAGGCGCGGGGCAGGGGTTCAGCGGTCATCCGGCCTGCCGGTGGTGTCCGTTTCCGGGGCGGCGGGCTCGTCCGCCGCGGGCTCGGCGGCCTCGGGCCGGTGGGCGGACTCGTCGATTTCGGCGCGTGCCTCGGCGACGAGGTCCTCGAACACCTCGCCCATCTCGGCCACGGTCTCCTGGCCCTTGTCGTAGAGCACCAGGCCGGCCTTGATGGCGGCCCGCGCCGCGGGCCGGCCGTAGGTGGAGGCGGCCGCCAGTGCCAGCGGCGCCGCGGCCGCCACCCCGAGGCCGATCACCACGCCCCGGGTGGTGCCGCTCTTGAGAATGTCGTCGATCTTGGCCATGAATGGGTTTCCCGGAGGTCTGCGTCCGTCGCCACGGGGCCCGGCGGGTCAGCCCCTGGTGTGTTTGAGGGCCCGCTCCCGCCAGGGCCCGATGTCGAGATCGGGGAAGAGCGAGCCCAGGGTGTCGAACATCTCGTCGACGGCTTCGCGGTCTTTCAGTGCCCCGAGCCTGTACTTGAGCAGCACCTTGCCGTCGTCGGGTTTCACGGTGACGTCCTTGACGCCCCGGACCGCGCCGATCTCGCGTTCGACGCGAGCGGCGAAATCCGGGTCGTCCTTCACCCGGTCGACGCGCAGGTGCAGGCGGCCGGGGAAGAAGGAGAGGACCTTGACGCCGTCGATATCCAGGTTCATCGGTGCCCGTCTTTCCGTTCGGTTGCGAGGATGGGTCTGCGGGACCGGTCGCCGGCGGACATGCCTCCCGACCCCGTCGTCTACGATCATTCTAGCAGCTGCCCGCCGCCAACAGCCGGACGGATGGGGTCCCTCGCGGGGCCGGTTTCGCCGGTGGCGTGGTGTAAGCTGGGAGAAGGGCGGCACGACCCCGATGCCCGCGTCCGAAAGAGGAGGAAACCGGCCGATGAGTGTCCCGGAAACGACCTTGCCCGTCCCCGGCGCGATCGCACCCGTCGACATGGAGGATCTCGCGCGCGCCCACCATTTCCTCGAGCATCCCAGCCTGGCCGCGCGGATCACCAACGTCGTGGGCACGCCGGTGGAGGCCTCCATCCGGCTCCTGCCGGAGGCCTGGTACGACCGCCTCCAGCGCCTGGCGGAATCCAGCGTGGACCGTGCGCTGGCCACCGCGGTCGCCAGCCTGGGCCGGCGCGCCGAGGGGCCCCCGCGCAACGGCGTGCACAAGACCCTGGGCATGGTCTCGGGCGCGGCCGGCGGGATGTTCGGGCTGGCCTCCTGGGCACTGGAGGTCCCCTTGATCACCACCATCGTGCTGCGTTCCATCGCCGACATCGCCCACAGCCAGGGCGAGGACCTCGCCGACCCCGAGGCGCAGGTGGCCTGCGTCCAGGTCTTCGCCTTCGGCGCCCGTTCGCACGCCGACGATGCCGCCGAGACCGGCTACTACGGGGTTCGGCTGGCGCTGGCGCTGAGCGTGCAGCACGCCGTGCACCACATCGCCCGTCATGGACTCAAGGGCGAGGCAGCGCCGGTGCTGGTGTCGCTGATCCAGGCCATTTCCGCGCGCTTCGGCGTGGTCCTGTCGCAGAAGGCGGCGATGCAGACGGTGCCTCTCATCGGTGCCCTGGGCGGGGTCACCATCAACACCATCTTCATGCAGCACTTCCAGGACACGGCCTGGGGGCATTTCACCGTTCGCCGCCTGGAGCGCAAGTACGGCGAGGCCGTCGTCCGCGGGGCCTACACGGCCCTCGGCCGCTAGGCGCGGAAGCCGGTGTCGAGGTCCTGCTCGGCGGCCAGCCAGTCGTTCTCGGGTGAACCGTCGCCTGGTTGGCGCTCGAGCGACCGGAAGTAGGCCGCCTCGCGGATCCGTGCGTCGCGTTCGCCCTGGATCCGCTGGACGTGTGCCGCCAGCTGCTCGACCGAGTCGCCGAGACCCGTGTCGCCGGCATTCGCTTCGAGCCGGTCGACGCGCTCGGCGAGCCGGTCGATTTCCTCTTTGAGGACCTTCATCGTCAGTCGTTGCGCCATCTTTTCCTCCTGTACCGGGAAACCCCGGCCGATTCGGTCGGTGACCCTTCCCGGAGCCGCCCGGGCGACCCGCCCGAACGCGGTGCTCCAGGATCACTCTATAGCAATAACAGCGGATTATGACGTTACGGTCACGCGCTCGCGGGGTCTGCATCGGGGCCGGCAGACGGTATCATCCGGGGTCCGGCGCCGCTTCCCGGCGCTCCGTCCCACAGCCAACGAGGTATCAGCGATCCATGAAGCCAGTCAGCGTGCTGTTCATCTGCCTGGGCAACATCTGCCGTTCGCCCACCGCCGAGGCCGTGTTCACCAAGCTGGTGGACGAGGCCGGGTTCGGTGAAGCCATCCGCATCGACTCGGCGGGGACCGCCGGCTTCCACGTCGGCGCCCGGCCGGACGATCGCGCCCGGGAGACCGCCCGGAGTCGCGGGATCGCGATGGATCACCTGCGTGCCCGGCAGTTCATCCCGGAGGATGCCGAGGCCTTCGATTACCTGCTGACCATGGACCGCTCCAACTACGAGCAGGTGATGGCCCAGTGCCCACCGGCGATGCAGGAGCGGGTCCACATGTTCCTCGACTTCGCCCCCGAGGTGGCCGAGACCGAGGTGCCCGATCCCTATTATGGCGGGCCCGAGGGTTTCGAGAACGTCTTCGACATGGTCGAGGCCGCCTCGCGCGGGCTGCTCGACGACATCCGCTCCCGCCACGGGCTGGGTTAGCCTCCCTCCGTCGCCACGGGTTGGGTTAGCCTCCCTCCGTCCGACCGAGGCAAAGGGTTCTTCGCATTTTGCCCGGCAACGGGAGGCATGGAAGCGACGTGACGGGGATTGCGCGCACCTTTGGGGCCGATATCCTTTCTCTGCCCGTGTAGCCGGGTGGGCGAGGCGCTTTCCATTGCTTGCCCAGTAGAGAGTACCCTTCGATCCGGGCACCCCGGCACCTTGGTCCTCCGGCCACGAGGCAAGGCGCAGGGGCCCCGGGGGTGCAACGATCAACAATCCGAGACGACCGCACCAACGGTCAATGGCCTGGGGCAGCTGGCGTCCCTGGCGCCCTGGCGAGAGGCATTGCCCTCTGCTGTGCCCTGGTGAGGGGTGTCACGTAAAGCGCGATGAACCCAAAAAGGGCCCATGCCGAAACGGCATGGGCCCTTCGCGTGGCGCCGGTCGGTCCGCTGCGCGGATCAGCCGCCCGATTTCTCCTCGGGCCTTTCCGCCTCCGGTTGCCGTTCCGTCTCCTCTCCGGTCGGGGGCGCGTCCTGCCCGCGCTCACCGGCCGCCGGCAGGGATTGGGCCTCGCTCGCGTCCGCGCGGGCCGGCTCGGCCTCGTCGGTGACGGGCGCCTCCGGTGCGGCCCCGCTGTCGGGCTCCCCGGGAGCGGGCGCCTCGGTCTCGCCCGCTTCGGTCGCGGTCCCGGTCTCGGCAGCCGGTTCGCTCCCCTCGGCGGTCTCACCGCCGGACCCCGCCCGCGGTGGCTCGGCCCGGGCCACGGGTTCGTCCTCCGATCCGGTCTCGGCGGCCGGGCCATCGTCCGGTTCGCCGGCCGGCGTGGCCGGTTCCTCCGGTTTCGCCGCCGTCTCCGCCTTCGCCCCGGGCGCCCCGGTCTTGCCGGTGTCGGCACCGGCGGAGCCGCCGCCGGGTTGCGGCTGCGCGGTATCCGGGTTCGCGGGCGCGGCGGCCTCGTCGCCCGTCGCCTTGTCGCCGGTGTCCTCCCGCGCCGTGTCGTCGCCGATGATGCGGTCACCCGGTTCGGGCTTGATGGCGGCGTTGGGCGGCAGGTGACCGACCACGTTCGGCTTGAACATGTCGTCGGCGGTCAGCTTGGGGGCCGCGGGCCTGGGTTCGGGCCGGGCCTTCTTCTCGGCCTTGGCCGGCTCGGGCGCCGGTTCCTTCTCCTCGGGGGCGGCCACGTCCGCCGGCTTGGGCTTGTCCGCCAGCCCGGGCTTGGGGCCGATCGGCCGGGGCGGCGGCGTGGGCCGGGTCGCGGGCCGGCCGGGCGAACCGTCGCCCCGGTCTTCCTTGCTCTCCTTGGCTTCCTTGCGTGGCCGGGTGTCCTTCTGCGGCTTCTTGTCCCCCCGGGCGCCGTTGTCCTGGCCCTTGCCCCGGTTGCCACCGCGCTTGCCCCCGCGCCGGCGCGACTTGCCGTTGCGCCCCTGGGGCCGGGCACGGGATTCCTCGCGTTCGCCCGGCTCCCGCCTGGGCTCCTCGGTCCGGGGGGCGGGCTTGGCCGGCTGGATGGGCTCCTCTTCCGGCTCGGGCGCGAACAGGCTGTCCCAGATGCGCTTGAGCAGGCCGGGGCCGGCGGGCTTCTCGGCGGGGGGTGCGACGGGCTTGTCCGCCTTGGGTTCGGCCGCTTCGGGGGCCGGTGCCGGGGCCGGGGCCGGGGGGGTGACGGCCTTGACCGCCGGCTCTTCGGGTCCCGGTCGCCGCTGCTCTTCCTCGGGCTGGTAGACCGGGTGTTCCATGGCCTGGACCAGGGTATGGGGGCGGATGGCCTGGAGTTCGTTCACCCGGATGCGCTCGAGCTCGTAGTGGGGCGTCTCCAGGTTGGGGTTGGGCACCAGGATCACCTGCACCGAGTGGCGTTGCTGGATCTCGTTGATCTCGGGACGCTTCTCGTTGAGCAGGTAGGTGGCCACGTCCACCGGCAGCTGGCCGGTCACGCGACCGGTCTTCTCCTTCATGGCCTCTTCCTCGATCAGGCGCAGGATCGAGAGGGAGAGCGACTCGGTCTCGCGGATGGTGCCCTGGCCGGAGCAGCGCGGGCAGACCACCTGGCTGGACTCGCCCAGCGAGGGACGCAGGCGCTGGCGCGACATCTCCAGCAGGCCGAAGCGGGAGATGCGGCCCACCTGTACCCGCGCCCGGTCCATCTTGAGGGCCTCGCGCAGGCGGTTCTCCACCTCGCGCTGGTGGCGGTTGGGCATCATGTCGATGAAGTCGATCACGATCAGCCCGCCCAGGTCGCGCAGGCGCAGCTGACGGGCAACCTCGTCGGCGGCCTCGAGGTTGGTGTTGAGCGCGGTCTCCTCGATGTCGGCACCGCGGGTGTTGCGCCCCGAGTTGATGTCCACCGCGGTCAGTGCCTCGGTGTGGTCGAAGACCAGGGCGCCGCCCGAGGGCAGTTCCACCTCGCGCTGGAAGGCGCTCTCGATCTGGCTCTCGATCTGGTAGCGGGAGAACAGCGGGATGCGGTCCTCGTAGCGCTTGAGCTTGGGCAGCGCCTGGGGCATGACCCGCTGGAGGAAGTCGGTCGCGGTGGCGTAGACCTCCGGGTCGTCGATCAGGATCTCGCCGATGTCGGCACGCAGGTAGTCGCGCAGGGCGCGGATGATGACGTTGCTTTCCTGGTAGACCAGGAAGGGCCCTTCGCGCTCGTCGCTGGCCGCCCGGATGGCATTCCACACCTGCAGCAGGTAGTCGAGATCCCACTGCAGCTCCTCGGCGCTGCGGCCGACGCCGGCCGTGCGCACGATCAGGCCCATGCCGTCGGGCACCTCGAGCTCGGCGAGGGCCTGCTTGACCATCGAGCGGTCCTCGCCCTCGATGCGCCGCGAGACCCCGCCGGCCCGGGGGTTGTTGGGCATCAGGACCAAGTAGCGTCCGGCCAGGCTGATGAAGGTGGTGAGCGCCGCGCCCTTGGTGCCCCGTTCTTCCTTGTCGACCTGGACCAGGATCTCCTGGCCTTCCTTGATGGCCTGCTTGAGGATCAGCTTGCCGTTGTCGTCGACCGCGTCGGGGTCGAAGTAGCTACGGGCGATCTCCTTGAAGGGCAGAAAGCCGTGGCGTTCGGCACCGAAGTTGACGAAGGCCGCCTCCAGGCTGGGTTCGACCCGGGTGATCAGGCCCTTGTAGATGTTGGATTTCTTCTGTTCCCGGGACGGGGTCTCGATGTCGATATCGTAGAGCTTTTGCCCGTCGACTAGGGCGACGCGCAACTCCTCGGGGTGAGTTGCGTTGATCAACATGCGTTTCATAGGGGAGTTCTCTTGCCCGATTGAGGGCCAGTCGCGCCGGCGCCGCGGGAAGCGGGCCATGCACCCGGGTCGCCGTGAGGCTCATCAACGCCGGGAACAGCAACCACCCGTCGGAGAGATTGGCGAAGATCGCGCGGATGTCGGCAAGCGGCATGACTGGCGTCCGTGTTTGCGAAAGGGTTTCGGGCCGCCTTGGGGCGGCCGGCCGCGGCCTCCCGGCCGCGGGGATACTGTTGGGTCACGTGCGCCGATGGCGCTGGCGTGGTTTGGCTCGTGCTCTCGGGAGACCGAAGCGCGCTCCCGTCGCCCGCTCGCCCTTGCCGGGCGGCCGTGTTGAGAGGTTTCGACGAGCGTCTTCCGCGAACGTTCCCGGAGCGGGCACGCGCAAGTGCCAGACGCAATGCGGGCGATTTGCCAATATAACAATGTTGTCATGGGCCTTCAATTTGCCCGGTGACGCGTTCCCGGCGGAACGGGGCGGCCTGTTATCATGGCGCCATGGCCAATCCGAGCAACCCCGGGAATGGCGTTCGCTGGGTCGAGGTCGACGCCGACCGGGCCGGCCAGCGCCTCGACAATTTCCTCCGCCATGAACTCAAGGGCGTGCCGCGCAGTCGCATCTACCGTCTGCTGCGCAAGGGGGAGGTGCGGGTCAACAAGGGCCGCTGCAAGCCCCACCGGAAGCTGGCGGTCGGCGACACGGTGCGGATCCCGCCGGTGCGTCAGAGCGAGCGCGACGTCGCCGCCCTGCCGCCCGGGCTGGTCCGGGCGGTGGGCGAGGCGGTGATCCACGAGGACGAGCGCTTCCTGGCCATCGACAAGCCGGCGGGCGTGGCGGTCCACCGCGGCAGCGGGCTGGCCTACGGCGCCGACGACCTGCTGCGGGCGGCGCGCCCCGAACTCGGGCGCCTGGAACTGGTCCACCGTCTCGACCGCGAGACCAGCGGCTGCCTGCTGTTCGCCAAGGGCCGCGAACCCTTGCTCGCGGCGCAGGCCGCCCTGCGTGAGCGCGCGGTGCGCAAGGTCTACCTGGCGCTGGTCAAGGGGCGCTGGGAGGGCGGCGAGCGCCGGGTGGACGTCCCGCTGGCGAAGAACGTCCTCCAGGGTGGCGAGCGGATGGTGACCGTCGATCCCGGCGGCAAGACGGCCGTGAGCCGCTTTCGGCCGGTGGAGCGGTTCGCCGACGCGACCCTGGTCGAGGTGGTGATCGAGACCGGCCGTACGCACCAGATCCGCGTCCATGCCGCCCACGTCGGTCATCCGCTGGCGGGGGATGCGAAGTACGGCGACCGCGGGTTCAACCGGCACCTGCGTGCCCTGGGGCTCAAGCGACTGTTCCTGCACGCCCGCGCACTGGAGTTCGACGACCCGGGCGGGGTGGGGCGGCTGGCGCTGGAGGCACCCCTGGAGGCGGGGCTGGAATCGGTTCTCAATATACTCAGGGAAACAGATGGTCGCTGAACACAAGCTGATCGTATTCGACTGGGACGGCACGCTGATGGATTCGGCGGCCCGCATCGTGGACAGCATGCAGGCGGCGATGGCGGATGCCGGCCTGCCGGTGCGCGAACCGGCCGCCATCCGCGAGATCATTGGCCTGGGGCTCTCCGAGGCCCTGGAGGCCCTCTACCCGGGCATCGGCGAGCGGGATTTCGCCCGCATGCAGGCGGGGTACCGGCATCACTTCATGGAGAAGTGCACCACCCCCGCGCGGTTGTTCGAGGGGGCCGCCGAGACCCTGGCGGCCCTGCGCGAGCGGGGCTACTGGCTGGCCGTGGCCACCGGCAAGAGCCGCGCGGGCCTGGACCGGATGCTGGCGGAGACCGGGCTCGGCCCGCTGTTCTTCGCCAGCCGCTGCGCCGACGAGACCCGCTCCAAGCCCGACCCCATGATGCTCGAGGAGATCCTGGTGGATTTCGACCTCGCCCCCGAGCAGGCGCTGATGGTGGGCGACAGCGAGTACGACATGCTCATGGCCAGCAACGCCGGTACCCGCTCGCTGGCGGTGAGCTACGGCGTGCACGAGCGCGAGCGGCTGATGCAGCACGGCGCACTCGGTTGCATCGATGCCATCGACGAACTGGGTACACTGATGAAGGGCCCCGCCGGGGCCGCGGCATAAGGAGATCCCGAGGATGGACGAGCAGCAGGGGAACACGCCCGAGCGCGCCGACGAACGCCGCGAGGGCGAGCACTGGGAGCGCGAGGTTCTGGCCGAGCTGGCCTATGCCGCGGTGCGCGAGCAGCGGCGCTCGCGGCGCTGGGGCATCTTCTTCAAGAGCCTGGGGTTTCTTTACCTGCTGGTGCTGCTGCTGGTGGTGATGGCGCCCAAGCTCTCCGGCGAGCGCGTCACGCACGGCAAGCACACCGCGCTGGTGGAGCTTTCCGGGGTGATCGCGCCGGACACCCCGGCCAATGCCGAGGACACCATCGCCGCACTGGAGGCGGCCTTCGAGGACAAGAATACCCAGGGCGTGGTGTTGCGCATCAACAGCCCCGGCGGCAGCCCGGTCCAGTCGGGCTACATCTACGACGCCATCGGGCGGCTGCGCGAGCAATACCCGGATACGCCGCTCTACGCGGTGGTGGGCGACATCTGCGCCTCGGGGGGTTATTACGTGGCCGCCGCGGCCGACGAGATCTATGCCAACCGGGCGAGCATCGTCGGCTCCATCGGCGTGCGCATGGGCGGTTTCGGCTTCGTCGAGGCCATCGACAAGCTGGGCGTGGAGCGCCGGCTGTACACCGCGGGCGAGAACAAGGCGCTCAACGACCCCTTCCTGCCCGAGGACCCGGCGCAGACCGAGCACCTGCAGTCGCTGCTCGACGCGGTGCACCAGCAGTTCATCGAGGCCGTGGAGACCGGTCGCGGGGAGCGCCTCGAGCCGGTGGACGGGCTGTATTCCGGGCTGATCTGGACCGGTCGCCAGGGGGTCGACATCGGCCTGGTGGACGGCCTGGGCAGCCTCGACTACGTCGCCCGCGAGGTGGTGGGCGCCGAGCGGGTGGTCGATTTCACCCGCGAGGAGGACCTTCTGCGCCGGCTCTCCGATCGCATCGAGTCGGCGGTAGTGGGGGTCGCCACCCGCCTGATGAGTGAACGCGTGGGTGTTCAAGCGAGTCTATAAAGAGAGCCATGACGGACGAGAACCACCAGCAACGGGAACACGATCGCGACGCGCTGCTGCTCGAGGAGCAGCAGGTGGAGGCCGAGCCGCCGCCGCTTTACCGGGTGGTGCTCCTGAACGACGACTACACGCCGATGGAGTTCGTCGTCCTGGTGCTCGAGCGCTTCTTCGGCATGGGCCGGGAGCGCGCCACCCAGGTGATGCTCCAGGTGCATACCCGGGGCAAGGGCGATTGCGGCGTGTTCCCGCGGGAGATCGCCGAGACCAAGGTGCAGCAGGTGGAGGAATTCGCCCGAAACAACGAGCATCCTCTGCTATGTACCATGGAGAAGGCCTGACCACGAGAAGAGGCAATGCTGAGCCGAGAACTTGAAGACAGCCTCAACCAGGCATTCCGTAATGCCCGCGAGAACCGCCACGAATTCGTGACCCTCGAGCACCTGTTGCAGGCGTTGCTCGACGACCGGGTGGCGCGCGAGGTGTTGCGGGCCTGCGGGGCCGACATCGAGGCCCTCCGGGCCGACCTGGAGGCCTTCCTCGACCAGACCGTCCCGCGGCTGGTGGAGGACGATCCCCGCGAGACCCAGCCGACCCTGGGTTTCCAGCGGGTGCTCCAGCGCGCGGTGGTGCACGTCCAGTCGGCCGGTCGCCAGGAGGTCAACGGGGCCAACGTGCTGGTGGCCATGTTCGGGGAACAGGATTCACACGCGGTCTACCTGCTCACCCGCCAGGACGTGCAGCGCCTGGACGTGGTGCGCTACATCTCCCACGGCATGGAGCCCGGCGAGACCGATACCGGTGCCGAGGACGAGATCCTGCCCGAATCCGAGGAAGAGGAAGGCGCCGTGGGGAGCCGTCCCCTCGACCAGTACGCGGTCAACCTCAACGCCCTGGCCCGGGACGGGCGCATCGATCCCCTGATCGGTCGTCAGCAGGAGCTCGAGCGGGTGATCCAGACCCTGTGCCGGCGGCGCAAGAACAACCCGCTGCTGGTGGGCGAGGCCGGCGTGGGCAAGACGGCCATCGCCGAGGGCCTGGCACGGATGATCGAGGACGGCGAGGTGCCCGAGGTCATCCGTGATGCCACCATCTACTCGCTGGATCTCGGCTCGCTGGTGGCCGGCACCAAGTACCGCGGCGATTTCGAGAAACGCATCAAGGCCGTGCTCGCCCAGATCGAGGACGAGGAACACGCCATCCTGTTCATCGACGAGATCCACACCATCATCGGGGCCGGCTCGGCCTCGGGCGGGGTGATGGACGCCTCCAACCTGATCAAGCCGGCGCTCGCCAACGGCACGCTCAAGTGCATCGGTGCGACCACCTACCAGGAGTTCCGCGCGGTCTTCGAAAAGGACGCGGCGCTCACCCGTCGCTTCCAGAAGATCGAGGTCAAGGAGCCCTCCGAGCAGGAGGCCTGGGAGATCCTCAAGGGGCTGCGCAGTGGCTACGAGAGCCATCACCGGGTGCGCTATTCGGACGAGGCCCTGCGGGTCGCGGTGAGCCTCTCGGCCCGTTACATCGGAGACCGCCACCTGCCCGACAAGGCCATCGACGTGATCGACGAGGCCGGCGCCCGGCACCGCGTGCATGCCGGCGAGGGTGACGGTGACGCCATCGAGGTCGACGACATCGAGGCGGTGGTGGCGCGCATCGCGCGCATCCCGGCCAAGACCGTCTCCTCCTCGGATCGCGAGATGCTCGAGCGCCTCGATCGCAACCTCAAGATGGTGGTCTTCGGCCAGGACCGGGCCATCGACGAGCTCACCGCCGCCATCCGCATGGCGCGCTCCGGGCTCGCCAGTCCCGACAAGCCCATCGGTTCCTTCCTCTTTGCCGGTCCCACGGGCGTGGGCAAGACCGAGGTCAGCCGCCAGCTGGCCCGGCTGATGGGCGTGGAGCTGGTGCGTTTCGACATGTCCGAATACATGGAACGCCACTCGGTCTCGCGGCTGATCGGCGCTCCCCCGGGCTACGTCGGCTTCGAGGAGGGCGGCCTGCTCACCGAGGCGATCAACAAGCACCCGCACTCGGTGCTGCTGCTCGACGAGATCGAGAAGGCCCACCCCGATCTGTTCAACGTGCTGTTGCAGGTGATGGACCACGGGACGCTCACCGACACCAACGGTCGGCGGGTGGATTTCCGCAACGTGGTGCTGATCATGACCACCAACGCCGGGGCCGAGTCGGCCAGCCGGCGCTCCGTGGGCTTCACCACCCAGGACCACTCGACCGACATGGGCGAGGCCATCAAGCGGACCTTCACCCCGGAATTCCGCAACCGCCTGGATGCCACCGTGCAGTTCGCGCCGCTGGCGCCGCGCACCATCTCCCACGTGGTGGACAAGCTGCTCATCGAGCTCGAGCATCAGCTCGAGGAGAAGGACGTGGTCCTGCGGGTGGACGAGGATGCCCGCCAGTGGCTGGCGGAAAAGGGCTACGACCCGGTCATGGGGGCCCGGCCGATGGCGCGGGTGATCCAGGAGAACCTCAAGAAGCCGCTGGCAGAGGAGCTGCTGTTCGGCCGGCTGGCCGATGGAGGGACGGTGCGTTTCTCGCTCGCCCGGGAGGGCGACCGGCTCGACCTCGAGGTGGAGGCGCTCGGCGAAGTGCCGGCCTGAGGCGGGGGTGGCCCTCGTCCGCGCGGGCCGGGTCGGGCGCCCGGCGCGGGCAGGGCGATGCCGCGGTCAGCCGCGGCGCCGCTTCTTGCCGCGGAAGGTGATGCGCCCCTTGCTGAGGTCGTAGGGCGTCAGCTCGACGGTGACCTCGTCGCCGGTGAGGATGCGGATGTAGTGCTTGCGCATCTTGCCCGAGATGTGGGCCGTGACCACGTGGCCGTTTTCCAGCTCGACGCGGAACATGGTGTTGGGCAGGGTCTCGATGACCGTGCCCTGCATCTCGATATGATCTTCCTTTGCCATAGGCTCTCGTGTCTCCCGATTGGACTCGACGTCAGGAACAAACGCCGGATTATCCCAACTTCGCGCCCATCACCGCAAGTTTCCCGGCTCGGGCGGGTCTGCCCCAGCCCGAAACGCTGTGTTAGACTCCCGCGCCAATCAGAGCCCCACCGGGGTGAAAACGACAATCTCGAGGGCAGCATGACGACAGCAATGGTCTTTCCCGGCCAGGGTGCCCAGTCGGTGGGCATGCTGGGTGACTGGGCCGCCGGCAATCCCATCATCGAGAAGGTCTACGCCGACGCCTCCGAGGTACTCGGCTTCGACCTCTGGGACGTGGTCGCCAACGGCCCGGCCGAGCGGCTCGACCAGACCGAGGTGACCCAGCCGGCCCTGCTGGCCGCGGGGGTGGCGGCCTGGAGCAGCTGGCTGGCCGCGGATGGGCCCGCACCGGCCTGCATGGCCGGTCACAGCCTGGGCGAATACACGGCGTTGGTGGCCGCCGGCGCGATCGGTTTTGCCGACGCGGTGGCCCTGGTCGCCGAGCGCGGCCGGCTGATGCAGTCGGCGCTGCCCGCCGGCGAGGGGGCCATGGCGGCGGTGCTGGGCCTGGACGACGAGACGGTCCGCGAGGTCTGCCAGCGCGCCGCGGGTGACGCGGTCTGCGAAGCGGTCAATTACAACGCCCCGGGACAGGTGGTCATCGCCGGCAACGCGGCGGCCGTCGAGCGGGCCTCCGAGGCGGCCGGGGAGGCCGGGGCCAGGCGCGTCGTCCCGCTGGCGGTGAGCGTGCCCTCCCATTGCGCCTTGATGCGCGGGGCGGCCGAGGCCCTGGCGGACGAACTGGAGAAGGTCGAGATCACCGCGCCGGAGATCCCGGTGATCCACAACGTCGACGGCCGACCGCGCACCGAGCCCGGCGCGATCCGGGCCGCGCTCGCCGAGCAGCTCTACAGCCCCGTCCGTTGGGTGGACAGCGTGCGCAACATGCAGGCCGACGGCGTCGACCGCCTGCTGGAGATGGGGCCGGGCAAGGTGCTTACCGGGTTGTCCCGGCGGATCGATCGCAAACTCGAGGCGTTGCCGGTGTTCGATACCGCGACGCTGGACAAGGCACTGGGGGAGGTGCGTGCATGAACAAGGAGCTGGTTGACGACATCGCGCTGGTGACCGGCGCTTCGCGCGGTATCGGGCGGGCCACCGCCCTGGAACTGGGCCGCCGTGGCGCCCGCGTGGTGGGTACCGCCACCAGCGAATCCGGTGCCGAGCGCATCACCGAGGCCCTGCAGGCCGAGGGCATCGACGGCCGCGGCCTGGCGCTCGACGTCACCGACGGCGACCGCGTCGCGGCGGCGATGGGGGAAGTGACGGAGGCCTTCGGCGCGCCCACCATCCTGGTCAACAACGCCGGCATCACCCGCGACAACCTGATGATGCGGATGAAGGACGAGGAGTGGGATGCCATCATCCAGACCAACCTCACCTCGGTCTACCGGATGAGCAAGGCCTGCCTGCGCGGCATGATGAAGGCCCGTCGCGGGCGCATCATCTCCATCTCCTCGGTGGTGGGTGCCTCGGGCAATGCCGGGCAGACCAACTACGCTGCCGCCAAGGCCGGCGTGGTGGGCATGAGCAAGTCGCTGGCCCGCGAGGTGGGGCCGCGCGGGGTCACCGTCAACGTGGTCGCCCCGGGCTTCATCGACACCGACATGACCCGCGACCTGCCCGAGAAGCAGCGCGAGGCGCTGCTGGGCCAGATTCCTGCCGGAAGGCTCGGGGATCCGGCCGAGATCGCCGCGGCGGTGGCCTTCCTGGCCTCGCCGCAGGCCGCCTACGTCACGGGGGAGACCATCCACGTCAACGGCGGCATGTACATGGCCTGACGTCGCGGCGGCGGGCCATGGGGCCCGGGCGCGGGCCCGGTCCCGGCGTCTGCGGGCGCCGAAACCGAATCACGCTGGATTATTGGGATTGCCCAAAATACAATACCGCCCACAGCCGGTGCCCCGGCAGGCGGCGGTGCTCGACCGGGCAAGAATTTGGACTGCTGGAGAAAGCGAAACCATGAGTAACGTTGTAGAGCAAGTGAAGAAGATCGTTGCCGAGCAGCTGGGCGTCAAGGAAAACGAGGTCACCAACGACGCCTCCTTCGTGGACGATCTGGGCGCCGACTCCCTCGATACCGTCGAGCTGGTCATGGCTCTGGAAGAAGAGTTCGAGTGCGAGATTCCCGACGAGGAAGCCGAGAAGATCACCACCGTCCAGGAAGCGGTCGACTACATCAACAACAACCTGAAGTAAGTCCGCTTCCCGGACCGTTCGTTGCCGCATCGCCGCCCGGCGCATGCGGCATTTCTGTATCCGGATCAGTGAAAAGGGTGTCTCGTGTCTGAGCGTCGCGTCGTCGTGACCGGGCTGGGCCTGGTCTCGCCCGTTGGTAACAATGTCGCGGATGCCTGGTCCGCGATCCTTGCGGGCCAGAGCGGTGTGCGGCCCATCGAGCAGTTCGATGCCACGGATTTCTCCGTGCGCATCTCGGCCTCGGTTCGGGACTTCGATGCCACCGCCTACCTGCCGCGCAAGGACCTGCGCAAGTTCGATACCTTCATCCACTACGCCATGGCGGCGGGCATCCAGGCACTGGAGGACGCCGGCATCTCGGACGACGAGGCCGACGCCGAGCGGATCGGCGTGGCCATCGGCTCGGGCATCGGCGGTCTGCCGGCCATCGAGCGCACCCATGCCGCCTACGAGAAGGGCGGGCCGCGCAAGATCTCGCCGTTCTTCGTCCCCGGCTCGATCATCAACATGGCGCCGGGACTGCTCTCGATCCGCTACGGGCTCAAGGGGCCGAACCTTTCCATCGTCACCGCCTGTACCACGGGCACCCACAACATCGGCGAGGCCGCGCGCAAGATCGCCTGGGGCGAGGCCGACGTGATGGTGGCCGGCGGGGCCGAGATGGCGACCTGCCCGACCGGCGTGGGCGGTTTCGCGGCCTCCCGGGCGCTGTCCACGCGCAACGACGAGCCGGAAAAGGCCAGCCGTCCCTGGGACCGGGACCGCGACGGTTTCGTCCTCGGCGACGGCGCCGGCGTGGTGGTGCTGGAGGACTACGAGCGGGCGCGCAAGCGCGGCGCCACCATCCATGCCGAGCTCTCCGGCTACGGCACCAGTGCCGACGCCCACCACATGACCCTGCCGGCCGAGGGCGGCGAGGGCGCCTCGCGCTGCATGCAGGCGGCCCTGAAGGACGCCGGGATCGCCACCGACCGGGTGGGCTACATCAACGCCCACGGCACCTCCACGCCGGCCGGTGACCTGGCCGAGACCGAGGCGGTCAAGGCCACCTTCGGCGATCACGCCGGGGGGATCGCGATGAGCTCCACCAAGTCCATGACCGGGCATCTGCTGGGCGCGGCCGGGGGCGTGGAGGCCGTGTTCACGGTGCTCGCCCTGCGTGACCAGGTGGCCCCGCCCACCATCAACCTCGACCAGCCGGGGGAGGGCTGTGACCTGGACTACGTCCCGCACGAGGCGCGCGAGATGCCCATCGACGTGGCCCTGTCCAATTCCTTCGGCTTTGGCGGCACCAACGGCACGCTGGTGTTCTCGCGGATCCAGTGACGGGCGCGGCACGGTCGGTGATCCAGGCACGGGCGCTGGGCAAGGGCGTCGACCTGCTCGCGCTCCATCGTCGCGATCCCGGGCGCTATCCCCACCTGCTGGAGAGCGCGGCCCACGGCACGCCCCAGGGCCGCTACGACATCCTCTTCGCCTTTCCCGGCGAGACCCTGGTGCTCGACGCTGACGGGCTGCGGGGGCCCCATGCCGGGGCCGGCGGATTCCTCCGGGGCCTCGATGCCTGGTGGGCGGCCGAAGGGGCCGCGCCCGGCGCCGGCGAGGCGGATGGATTGCCCTTCCTCGGGGGGTGGTTCGTCTATCTCGGCTACGAGATGGCCGGCGAGGTGGAACCCACCCTGGAACTGCCCGAATTTCCCCACGCCTTCCCGCGGGCCCTGGCGACCCGCTTTCCGGCCGCGGTGATCCGTGACCATCGTGAAGACCGTCTCTGGCTGGTGGCCGAGCCGGGGTGCGGGGACGGCCTGGCGACCATGGCGGCCGACGTCCGCGGACTGGCCCGGGAGGCGACACCACCGGCGCCGCTGCCGCCGCTGGCCCTGGAGGAGGAAGACCCAGCGCGCCACCTGGCCGGTGTCGAGCGGGTGCGGGGCTATATCCACGACGGTCACGTCTTCCAGGCCAATCTCTCGCGCGCCTGGCGTGCACGAGCCGAGCGCTCGTTCGACGCGGCGACCGTCTACGACCACCTGCGGCGGGCCAATCCCGGGCCCTTCGCGGCGCTGGCCACCCTGCCCGGGGGCGCGGTGATCAGTTCTTCCCCGGAGCGGTTGATCAGCCGCCGGGGCGATCGGCTCAATACCCGGCCCATCGCCGGCACCCGGCCGCGCGGTACGCCCGCCGAGGACGAGGCCCTCAAGCGCGAGCTCATCGGCCATCCCAAGGAGCGGGCCGAGCACGTGATGCTCATCGACCTCGAGCGCAACGACCTGGGGCGGGTCTGCCGTCCCGGCAGCGTCGTCGTCGACGAGCTGATGGTGCTCGAGACCTACCAGCACGTGCACCACATCGTCTCCAGCGTCAGCGGCGAGGCCCGCGACGCGACCCGGCCCGGTGAATTGCTCGCCGCGGTGTTCCCCGGCGGCACCATCACCGGCTGTCCCAAGGTGCGCTGCATGGAGATCCTCGCCGAACTGGAGGGCGAGGGTCGCGGGCCCTACACTGGTGCGCTGGGTTACGTGAACCGCGATGGCTCCATGGACACCAACATCCTCATCCGCACCCTGTTCCAGCAGGGCCGGGAGCTGCTCTTCCGCGCCGGCGGCGGGGTGGTGGCCGACTCCGACCCCGAGCGCGAGCTGGACGAGACCCGGGCCAAGGCCCGCGGACTGCTCGCCGCGCTGGGCCAGCCCCTCTGAGCGATCATGCCGGGCATGTGGATCGACGGACACGAGACCGAATGCCTGCCGGGCGACGACCGTGGCCTGGCCTACGGTGACGGGCTGTTCGAGACCCTGGCGGTGATCGGCGGCCGGGTACGCCACGCGGAAGCCCATCTCGACCGGCTGGAGGCGGGCTGCCGGCGCCTGGGTATCGCACCCCCGGCGCGCGCGACCCTGGCGGCGGAGCTGGCCGGCCATGCCCGCGATCGCGAGCGGGCGGTGCTCAAGCTGATCCTCACCCGGGGGTCGGGCGGGCGGGGCTATGCGCCCCCGCGGCTCGCCGAGCCGCGCTGGATCGTTCGCCTCGCGGACTGGCCGGACCGCCCGCATACGCTCTGGCGCGAGGGCCTGGTGATGCGGATCTGCGAGACCCGCCTGGCCATCCAGCCGCGGCTGGCGGGCATCAAGCACCTCAACCGCCTGGAACAGGTGCTGGCCCGCGCCGAGTGGGACGACCCGGAGATCCACGAGGGCCTGGTGCGGGACACCGAGGGCCGCGTGATCGAGGGCGTGATGAGCAATCTCTTCTTCCGCCGGGGCGGGACCTGGCATACGCCTGCGCTGGAACGCTGCGGCGTGGCCGGGGTGACCCGCCAGCGGGTACTGGAGGCCGCCGGCGAGGAGGGCCTCGGGGTGCACGTGGGTGACTACGACCTGGAGGCCGTGCTCGGGGCCGAGGCGGCCTTTGCCTGCAACACCCTGCTGGGCGTATGCCCGGTACGGCGTATCGGGGAACGCGACTACGGCGTTCACCCGGAGACGCGCCGGTTGATGGCGCGGATCAACCCGGAAGACATGCATGCTGGCTAGGCTGTTGCGCTGGGGACTGGTGCTGTTGCTGTTGCTGGCCGGGGCGGCGGCACTGGCGGCCTGGCACGTGCAGCGGTTCCTGGAGGGGCCCATCGGCTCGCCGGAGCAGACCCACCGGCTGGTGATCGAGCGCGGCGAGAACCTGCGCGGCGTGGCCCGGGAGCTGGAGGCGGCGGGGATGATGCCCGAACCGCTGCTGCTGGTGGCCCTGGGGCGCTGGACCGGGCAGGCGGCGCGGATCCAGGCGGGCGAGTATCGCGTGCGCGGCGAATGGCGCCCCCGAGAGCTCCTCGAGCGGCTGGTGGCCGGCGACGTGGTCCAGCACGAGCTGACGCTGGTGGAAGGCTGGACCATCGACCAGGTGCGCGCCGCCGTCGCCGGACACGACGCGCTGGAGCATACCCTCGGCGAGGTGGCCAACAGCGGGTTGATGGCGGCACTGGGCCTGGCCGGCGGCCATCCCGAGGGGCGGTTCCTGCCCGACACCTACCGCTTTCCCCGGGGCACCACCGACCGGGCCTTCCTGCGGCGGGCGGCGCGGGCCATGGAGCAGGTGCTCGACGAGCAATGGGAACGCCGGGATCCCGGCCTGCCCCTGGAGAGCCCCGACGAGGCCCTGGTGCTGGCCTCGATCGTGGAGAAGGAAACGGCCGTGCCGGCCGAGCGGGCGCGCATCGCCGGGGTCTTCGTCAACCGCCTGCGCCGGGGCATGCGCCTGCAGACCGATCCCACGGTGATCTACGGCCTGGGCGCGGATTACGCCGGCGACCTGACCCGCGAGCACCTCCGGCGGGATACCCCTTACAATACCTACACCCGCGGCGGACTGCCGCCCACGCCCATCGCCATCCCGGGTCGGGCGGCGATCCACGCGGCCCTGCACCCGGCCGAGACCGATGCCCTGTACTTCGTCGCCCGCGGCGACGGCAGCCACGTGTTCTCCGAGACCCTGGAGGCGCACAACCGGGCGGTCCGGAAATACCAGATCAACGGAGACTGAGTCCATGCAGCGCGGCGGTTTCGTCACCCTGGAAGGCACCGAGGGCGTGGGCAAGACCACCAACCTGGAATTCGTGGCCGACTTCCTGCGCCGTGCCGGCTGCGAGGTGGTCGTCACCCGCGAGCCCGGTGGCACCCGGCTGGGGGAGTCGGTGCGCGAGCTGCTGCTCGACCCGGACAACCGCGGCATGAGCGATGCCGCCGAGCTGCTGCTGATGTTCGCCGCCCGCGCCCAGCACCTGGACAAGGTGATCCGCCCGGCCCTCGAGCGGGGCGAGTGGGTGGTCTGCGACCGCTTCACCGAGGCCACCTATGCCTACCAGGGCGGCGGGCGGGGGATCGCTGAGAGCGACATCGGCCTGCTGGAGAACTGGGTGCAACGCTCGCTGCGACCCGATCTCACGCTCCTGCTGGATGCCCCGGTGGAGCTGGGCATGGAGCGGGCCCGGGGACGGCCGGCGGCCGCCGACCGGTTCGAGCAGGAGAAGCAGGCCTTCTTCGAGCGGGTGCGGGCCCGTTATCGTGCCCAGGCCGAGCGCTATCCCGGGCGGTTCGCCGTGGTGGATGCCACCCGTGATCTCGAGGCGGTCCAGGCCGAGCTCGCCGCGGCGCTCGAGGGCCTGGTGCAGCGGTTCGGCGGGGGCGGTGCATGAACGACCCCGGGCTTTTCTGGCAGGCGGGTGCCTGGCAGCGGCTGGGGGCTGCGCTGGCGGCCGGCCGGCTGCATCACGCGGTGCTCATCGGTGGCCAGCCGGGGGTGGGCAAGGGCGCGCTGGCTCGCCGGCTGGCGGCGGCCCATCTCTGCCCGCGGGCGACGGCCGCGGGCGGCTGCGGCGCTTGCCCGGCCTGCCGCCAGGTGGCGGCGGGCAGCCACCCGGATTTCAGCCTGCTCGAGCCGGAGGAGCCGGGCAAGGCCCTGCCGATCGACGCGGTCAGGGGCTTTGCCGGCCAGCTGGCGCTCACCAGCCAGTACGGTCACGGCAAGGTGGGGATCGTCGAGCCGGCCGAGCAGATGACCGTCGCGGCGGCCAATGGCCTGCTCAAGACCCTCGAGGAACCGGCTCCGGGCACGCTGCTGATCCTGGTCAGCGCCGAGCCGGGCCGGCTGCTGCCCACCATCCGTTCCCGCTGTCTGCAGGTCACGGTGCCGGCACCCGAGCCCGAGGCGGCCCTCGCCTGGCTGGCCGAGCGCCTGGAGGAGCCGGCGGTGGCCGGGGAGGCCCTGGCGGCGGCCCGTGGCGGCCCCCTGCGGGCCCTGGCACTGGCGGGCGAGGGGGCGCTGGAGGCCCGCCGGCGCTGGCACGCGGCGGTGGTGGCGGTGGCCTCGGGCCAGGCCGATCCCGTCTCGGCCGCGGCCGACTGCACCCGGGACGACGTCCGCCGGCAGCTCGAGTGGCTGCAACAGTGGGTCGCCGACCTGGCGCGTATGGCCGCGGGCGGGGCGCCGCGGCCGGGGAGTGCGCCGGAGGCGGAGTTGCAGCCCCTGCGGCAAACGACTAACGTGGAACGGGCGTTGGCGCTGTCGGGGGCCCTGGCCCGCCTGCGGCAGGGCCTGGTGGACACCAACCCCAACGCGGAGCTCCTGCGCGAGGAGATCCTGACCCTGTTGGCCGGGCAAGACACCCGGCCGGGCGCATCCTGAAGGACGGACGATCCATGGCACTGAGCGGCGGCAGACCCGGCATCCTCAACCTGTCCATCCCGGACAAGCAGACCCTCTACTCGGCCTACATGCCCTTCGTGAGAAACGGCGGCATCTTCGTGCCCACCGACAGCAGTGCCTACCGCCTGGGCCAGGAGATCTTCTTGCTGCTCTCGCTGATGGACGAGCCGGAAAAGCTCCCGGTGGCCGGCCGGGTGGTCTGGAAGACCCCGCCGCGCTCCCAGGGCAACCGCACCCCGGGCATCGGCGTGCAGTTCAACGAGGCCGACAAGGGCCAGACCCGCAACAAGATCGAGACCTACCTCGCGGGCGCGTTGCAGTCGGATCGGCCCACGCATACCATGTAGCGCCCGCGGGTCCCGTGCCCGCCGATTCCAGCCAACATCCCGGGGGCAGCGTGCTCGTCGATTCCCATTGCCACCTCGACCTGGTGGACCTCGAGAAGTTTGACGATTCCTTCGAGCGCTTCATGGCGGCCGTGGGCGAGGCCGGCGTGGGCCACATGCTGTGCGTCTCCATCGCCCTGGAGCGCTGGCCGGCGATGATGGAGCTGATCCGGCCCTGGCCGCAGGTCTCGGCCTCGGTGGGGGTCCACCCCAACGAGACCGAGGGCCGCGACCCGGAGGTCGCGGAGCTGGTGGAGCGGGCCGCGGACGCGCGGGTCTGCGCCATCGGCGAGACCGGCCTGGACTACGTCCGCACCGACGAGGGCATGGGCTGGCAGAAGGAACGATTCGCCCGCCACATCGCCGCCGGCCGCGAGACCGGCAAGCCGGTCATCATCCACACCCGGTCGGCGCGCGAGGACACCATGGACATGCTCGAGGCGGAGAACGCCCGCGACTGCGGCGGGGTGATGCACTGCTTCGCCGAGGACTGGGAGACCGCCCGTCGGGCCCTGGATATCGGCTTCTACATCTCTTTTTCCGGCATCCTCACCTTCCGCAACGCCGAATCGGTGCGCGAGGTGGCGGCCCGGGTCCCCGAGGACCGGCTGCTGGTGGAGACCGACTCCCCCTATCTCGCCCCGGCACCCAACCGCGGCAAGCCCAACAATCCCACCTATCTTCCCCACACGGCACGGATGCTCGCCGAGGTGCGCGGCTGGGACATGGACCGGCTCGAGGCGGTGACCACCGCCAATTTCGAGCGTCTCTTCGGCGTGCAGGCGGGGGGCTGATCCCGGCGGGCGCCGGGATCCGGGGATCGATCAGGCCGGCTGGCGGCTGCGGTAGTCGGGGTCGAGCCAGCAAACGGGCAGGGGTTCGCCGGAGGGGAACTCCAGTTCGTGCTTGGCGAACGTGTCCGGGTCCTGGATCTCCTCGCCGGCGTGGAAGCGCCCGGCGATCGTCTCGTGGTGGGGAGCGAACAGGTCGCCCAGGGAGAGGACTTCCACCAGGTCACCGGAAGGTTTGTGCCGCAGGTACATGGGTGCGCGCTCCTCTTGCTCTGTGCGGTTTTCCGGGCGCCGGCCGGCGCCCGTCTCCAAGTCTAATCACCCCGACCGCGCTCTGCAGGGATCGCCGCCGGTTTGACACCGCCGGCAGCGCCGGTGAGACTCTGCGCGACTGGCAACCCGGAGCACAGCCGATGACCGACTACCAGCCGTACCTGGACAAGGCCGTGGAGGCCGCCCGCGCCGCCGAAGCGGTGATCCGCCACTACTACGAGGGCAACGTGGCGGTGGAGATGAAGGCCGATCGCACGCCGGTCACCGTCGCCGACGTGGAATCGGAGAAGGCCATCCACGCGGTCCTGGAGGCGGCCTTCCCCGAACACGGCTTCTTCGGCGAGGAGACCGGCAAGAGCAACCCGGATGCCGAGTTCACCTGGCTGGTGGATCCCATCGACGGGACCAAGGGCTTCGTCCGCCAGTACCCGGTGTTCTCCACCCAGATCGCGCTGATGCACGGCTCCGAGCTGGTGGTGGGGGTCTCCAACGCCCCGCTCTACAACGGCGGCGAGCTGGCCTGTGCCTGCAAGGGCGGCGGGGCCTCCCTCAACGGCGTCCCCATCCGGGTGAGCGGGAACGAGGCGCTGGAGGACGTGGCCCTGTCCACCGGCAACATCGCCACGCTGGCGGGCTCGGATGCCTGGGCGGGGCTGGGCCGGCTGTGCCGGCGGGTCAACCGTACTCGCGGCTACGGCGACTTCCTCCACTATCACCTGCTGGCCTCGGGCAAGATCGAGCTGATCGTGGAATCCGACGTCAACATCCTCGACATCGCCGCGCTGGCGGTGATCGTGCGCGAGGCCGGGGGCGTGTTCACCGATCTCCACGGCGGCGAGCTGGATCTCGACACCACCGACGTGCTGGCCGCCAACAGCCCGGCGGTCTACGACCGCGCCCGCGAGCTGCTCTTCGGCTGATCCGCCGGCTCGTCGGCCCCGTCCCGCAGCATGTCGATCATCGCCCGGCTGGCGTTGGACAGCGTCCGCCGGGCGTGATGGACCACGCCCAGCCGGCGGCGCATCGCCACGCCCGCGACCCGGATTTCCTCCACCCCGTCGCCGAGCATGGTCCTCGGCAGCGCGCTCCAGCCCAGGCCCGCGGCCACCATGGTGCGGATG
The DNA here is from genome assembly GCA_018623495.1 of Halothiobacillus sp. Classification (GTDB taxonomy): domain Bacteria; phylum Pseudomonadota; class Gammaproteobacteria; order JAAZVP01; family JAAZVP01; genus JAAZVP01. Next base: position 93,003 of record JAAZVP010000001.1, read on the forward strand.
GTCTCCAGGTAGTGGGTCTCGATCAGCACGTCCAGGCCGGCCGCCCCGGTGGTCGCTTCGATGATCTCGCGGGTATAGGTGCCGGCGGCGGGCAGGATGGCGCTGAAGCCGGCGAGGTCGGCCACCGCCGGCCATTCCCGGGCGGCGAGCGGGTGGTCGGTGGCGGCGACGATCACCAGCGGATCCTCCCACAGGGGCTGGACCTGCAGGTTGCCAGGGGGCTCCGGGGGCAGGGTGATCACGCCCAGTTCGAAATCGCCCCGTTCCACCGCCTCGCGGGCCCGTTCCGAGCCCATGAAATCCAGGTCGAGGCGCACCTCGGGGTAGGTCTTGTGAAAGCGGCGCAGGGTATCGGGCATGCGCCGCAGGCCGATGTGGTGCGAGGTGACCAGGGGCAGGGCACCGCGTACCGTGCCACGGAGATTGTCGATCGCCCGGCGTCCCTCGCGCATGTCGGCGAGCACCCTGCGGGCCAGCGGCTCCAGGGTGCGGCCGGCCTCGGTGAGCACCACGCGTCGTCCCAGGCGATCGAAGAGCCGGGCGCCCAGCTCGCCTTCCAGCGCCGCCACCCGCTTGCTCACCGCCGGTTGGGTGAGGTGGATGCGTTCGCCGGCGCGGGAGAACGAGCCGGTCTCGGCAACGGCGACGAAGGCAGCGAGATCCTGGACATCCATCTATTCCCTCCTGGAATGAAAATAATGACAACAATGAATTGGTGTTATTATAAAACCCCTTCTAGACTGTTTCCATGAATCGGTCACGGGAGGCTCCAATGGCAGGCAAGACCCTCTACGACAAGCTCTGGGACGCGCACGTGGTGCGCACCGAGGACGACGGCACGGCGTTGCTCTACATCGACCGCCAGCTGGTCCACGAGGTGACCAGCCCGCAGGCCTTCGAGGGATTGCGCCTGGCCGGGCGCCAGCCCTGGCGGCGGGACGCGGTGCTGGCCACCGCCGACCACAACGTGCCCACCACCGACCGCAGCAAGGGGATCGCCGACCCGGTGTCGCGCATCCAGGTGGAGACACTGGACCGCAACTGCAACGAGTTCCGGATCCAGGAATTCGGCATGGCCGATCGCCGCCAGGGGATCGTCCACGTGGTGGGCCCGGAGGAGGGCTTCACCCTGCCGGGGATGACCGTGGTCTGCGGGGACTCGCACACCTCCACCCACGGCGCGCTGGGGGCGTTGGCCTTCGGCATCGGCACCTCCGAGGTGGAGCACGTGCTGGCCACCCAGACGTTGTTGCAGAAGAAGTCGCGTTCCATGCTGGTGCGCGTCGACGGCGAGCTGGGCAAGGGCGTGACCGCCAAGGACGTGGTGCTCGCCATCATCGGCGAGATCGGCACTGCCGGTGGCACCGGCTACGCCATCGAGTTCGGGGGCGACGTCCTGCGCCAGCTCTCCGTCGAGGGCCGCATGACGGTCTGCAACATGGCCATCGAGGCCGGCGCCCGGGCGGGCATGGTGGCCGTGGACGACAAGACCATCGACTACGTCCGCGGCCGGCCCTTCGCCCCCCGGGGCGAGCACTGGGAGGCGGCCGTGGAGGCCTGGCGGGACCTGCACAGCGACCCGGACGCCCGGTTCGACCGCACGGTGGTGCTCGACGGTTCGCGCATCGAGCCCACGGTGAGCTGGGGGACCTCCCCGGAGATGGTGGCCCCGGTGGGCGAGCGGGTGCCCGACCCGGACGCCGAGAGCGACCCGGTCAAGGCCGAGGGCATGCGCAAGGCGCTGGCCTACATGGGGCTCGAGCCGGGCACGCCGATCACCGAGATCCGTCCCGACCGGGTGTTCATCGGCTCGTGCACGAATTCGCGCATCGAGGACCTCCGGGCGGCCGCCGAGGTGGTCCGCGGCCACCACGTGGATCCCGGCCTCAAGCAGGCCATGGTGGTGCCGGGCTCCGGGCTGGTGAAGCAGCAGGCCGAGCAGGAGGGGCTCGACCGGGTCTTCACCGAGGCCGGCTTCGAGTGGCGCGAGCCCGGCTGTTCCATGTGCCTGGCGATGAACGCCGACCGGCTGGAGCCGGGCGAACGCTGCGCCTCCACCTCGAACCGCAACTTCGAGGGCCGCCAGGGGCAGGGCGGTCGCACGCACCTGGTGAGCCCCGCGATGGCGGCCGCGTCGGCCATCGCCGGCCACTTCACCGACGTCCGCGCGTTGTGAGGCGGCGGGCATGAAGACCATCAGCGCGGCAACACGGGTCCTCGCCCTGTTCCTGGGCGGCTGCAGCACCATGGAAGGGCTCGGCCAGGACATCGAGACACTGGGCGGGACGATCGAAGACAAGGCACGCGAGGCGAAGGATTGACCATGGAACCATTCAAGCGCATGAGCGGCATCGTGGCCCCGTTGGACCGCTCCAACGTGGATACCGACGCCATCATCCCCAAGCAGTTTCTCAAGTCGGTCAAGCGCACCGGCTTCGGCCCCAACGCCTTCGACGACTGGCGCTACCTGGATGCCGGCGGGCCCGGCATGGACAACAGCCAGCGGCGCAAGAACCCGGATTTCGTGCTCAACCAGGCCCCGTTCGACCGGGCCACCATCCTGCTGGCCCGGGAGAACTTCGGCTGCGGCTCCTCCCGCGAGCACGCCGTCTGGGCGCTCACCGACTTCGGCTTCCGGGTGGTGATCGCGCCGAGTTTCGCCGACATCTTCTTCAACAACAGCTTCAAGAACGGCCTGTTGCCCGTTGTTCTGCCGGAAGACCAGGTCGAGGCGCTCTTCCAGGCGGTGCGGGCCGAGCCGGGACTGGAGCTGACCGTGGATCTCGCCGAGCAGGTGGTGATCCGGCCGGACGGGGAGCGCCTGGGCTTCGACGTCGATTCCTTCCGCAAGCATTGCCTGCTCGAAGGCCTCGACGACATCGGGCTGACCCTCCAGCACGCCGACGAGATCCGCGCCTACGAAAAGCGGCGCCGCGAGGAGGCGCCCTGGTTGTTCGAAGGAAGGGGGGCATGACCATGAAAAGGACCGCGATCACACTGCTCGCCTGCCTGGCCGCGGGGGCCGGGCAGGCCGTTGCCGGCAACACCGAGACCGCCTGGACGACCGGCGGGTTCGAACAGCCCGAGTCGGTACTGGCCGACCCGGTGCGCCGCGAGCTCTACGTCTCCAACGTCGCCGGCGTGCCCGACGAGAAGGACGGGCGCGGTTTCATCTCGCGCATGAGCGAGGACGGCCGGGTGCTGGAGCGCGAATGGGTCGATGGCCTGAACGCCCCGAAGGGCATGGCCCTGTTCCGCGGGCGGCTCTATGTCAGCGACATCGACCGGCTGGTGGTGATCGACGTGGCCGACGGGGCGATCGTCGCCGAGTACCCGGCCCCCGGCGCCCGGTTTCTCAATGACGTCACCGTGGACGACGCCGGGCGGGTCTACTGCTCGGACATGATGGCCAATACCCTCTACCGGCTGGCGGACGGCGAGTTCGCCGTCTGGATGCGCGATCCCGCGCTGCTCTCGCCCAACGGCCTGCTGGCCGAGGGCGAGCGGCTGGTGGCCGGCGCCTGGGGCCGGCGCAGCGAGGGTTTCGCCACCGAGCACCCCGGCTACCTGCAGTCCGTGCCACTGGACGGGGGCGCCGTCCAGCCGCTGGGCGAGGGCAGGCCGGCGGCCCATGTCGACGGCATCGTCAGCGACGGCGGCGACGGCTATTTCGTCACCGACTGGAAGGCCGGCAAGCTCTTCCATGCCGATGCCCGCGGCGAACTCACGCTGGTGGAGACCCTGGAACCGGGCAGCGCCGATCTCGGCCGCCTGCCGGTGCAGGGAACGCTGCTGGTGCCACTGATGCAGAGCGGCCAGGTCGTGGCCCTCGATCCCGAGTGAAGAACCCATTGCAAGGCACTGATTCGATGAGCAAAAAGATACTGGTTATGCCCGGTGACGGGATCGGGCCCGAGATCGTCGCCGAGGCCCGCAAGGTCCTGGATTTCCTGGCCGCCGAGCGGGGCCTGGACGTGGTGATCGACGAGGCCCCCATCGGCGGTGCGGGCCATGACGCCGCCGGCCACCCGCTGCCCGAGGCCACCCTGGAAAAGGCCCGGGCGGCCGACGCCCTGCTGCTGGGCGCGGTGGGTGGCCCCCGCTACGAGAAACTGGAGCGCCACCTGCGCCCCGAGCGGGGCCTGCTGGGCATCCGCGCGGAGCTCGAGCTGTTCGCCAACCTGCGCCCCGCCATCCTCTATCCCCAGCTGGCCGGGGCCTCCACCCTGCGCGCCGAGGTGGTGGCCGGGCTGGACGTGATGATCGTGCGTGAACTCACCGGCGGTATCTACTTCGGCCAGCCGCGGGGCATCGAGACGCTCGCAGACGGTCAGCGCAAGGGCTTCAATACCCTGGTCTATACCGAGGCCGAGATCGAGCGCATCGGCCGCTCGGCCTTCGAGACCGCGGCCAAGCGCGGCGGCCGGCTCTGCTCGGTGGACAAGGCCAACGTGCTCGAGGTCTCCGAGCTCTGGCGCGAGGTGATGGAGCGACTCGCGCCGGAGTACCCGGACGTCGAGCTCTCGCACATGTACGTGGACAATGCCGCCATGCAGCTGGTGCGCGATCCCCGCCAGTTCGACGTGATCGTCACCACCAACCTGTTCGGCGACATCCTCTCGGATGCCGCGGCCATGCTCACCGGTTCCATCGGCATGCTGCCCTCGGCGTCGCTGAACGCCTCCGGGCAAGGCATGTACGAGCCCATCCACGGTTCGGCACCCGATATCGCCGGCCAGGGCAAGGCCAATCCGCTGGCCACGGTCCTGTCGGTGGCGATGATGTTGCGTTACAGTCTGTCCCAATCGGCCATGGCCGACGCCATCGAGGCCGCCGTCGGGCAGGTCCTGGATCGCGGACTGCGCACGCCCGACATCGCGGCCGAGGGCGAGGCGACCGTGGGCACCGCCGCCATGGGCGATGCCGTGGTCGAGGCCCTCGCGGCGTCGGACTGATCGGCCCAACGAATCGCAAAAGCCCAGGGAGTTATCGATGAGCCAGACTTACGATGTCGCCGTCGTCGGCGCCACCGGCGCGGTGGGCGAGACCATGCTCGAGATCCTCGCCCAGCGCAATTTCCCGGTGGGCAGGGTCTACCCGCTGGCCAGCGCCCGGTCGGCCGGCAAGAAGGTGGCTTTCGGCGACACCTACCTGACCGTCGAGGATCTCGACAGCTTCGACTTCTCGCAGGTCCAGATCGGCCTGTTCTCCGCCGGCGGCAGTATCTCCGCGGAATACGCCCCCAAGGCGGCCGCGGCCGGCTGCGTGGTGATCGACAACACCTCGCACTATCGTTACGACGACGATGTCCCGCTGGTGGTGCCCGAGGTGAACCCCCACGCCATCGCCGAGCACAAGACCCGCAACATCATCGCCAATCCCAACTGCTCGACCATCCAGATGATGGTGGCGCTCAAGCCGCTGCACGACGCGGCGGGCATCGAGCGCATCAACGTGGCGACCTACCAGGCGGTTTCCGGCTCCGGCAAGGAGGCGATCGAGGAGCTCGCCACCCAGAGTGCGGGCCGGCTCAACGGCCAGGATATCGAGTGCGAGGTCTACCCCAAGCCGATCGCCTTCAACTGCCTGCCCCACATCGACGTCTTCCAGGACAACGGCTATACCAAGGAAGAGATGAAGATGGTCTGGGAGACGCACAAGATCATGGAAGCGCCGGAGATCCGGGTGAATCCCACGGCAGTCCGCGTGCCCGTCTTCTATGGTCATTCCGAGGCCATCCACATCGAGACCCGCGACAAGCTCGGCGCGGAAAGGGCGCGGGAACTGCTCGAGGCCCAGGAGGGCGTGGTCGTGCTCGACACCCGCGAGGACGGGGGGTATCCCACCGCGGTGACCGAGGGCGCGACCACCGATCCGGTGTACGTGGGTCGCATCCGCGAGGACATCTCCCACGAGCGCGGACTGAACCTCTGGGTGGTGGCCGACAACGTGCGCAAGGGCGCGGCCCTCAACAGCGTGCAGATCGCCGAGGTTTTGATTAAGAATTACCTCTAAAATATAGTGGTGATCGCTCGGATGAAGGGGCAAACGGTTACCCCGACCGGCCAGGCCGATGGCCGGGAGCAACGAGGGGCCCGCTCATACCGTTTCGTCCGCGATCCAGGGGTGGGCGGGATTGCCGCCGGCCATCAATCGCATGGAAATCGTCAAAAGGGAGAATGGTCTGATGCGTAAACTCGCGCTGGCGGCGGCCTGCTCGACACTCATCGTGTCTCAGTCCGCGAGTGCACTCGGACTCGGCAAGATCGCGACGCACTCGTATCTCAATCAGCCGCTCGAGGCGGACATCAGTCTGCTCTCCCTGACCGCGGAAGAACGGGACTCGCTAGAGGTCCGCCTCGCCGGTCCCGAGGCCTACGAGAAGGCCGGTATCCCGCGGCCCCAGCTGCTCAACCGCGTGGATGTCGGGCTCCGGGAAGGTCCCGGCGGCCAGCCGGTGATCGCCCTGCGATCCGATCGTCCCATCGTCGAGCCCTTCGTCAGCTTCCTGGTCGAGGTGGAGTGGGCCGAAGGGCGGCTGTTGCGCGAGTACACGGTGCTCCTCGATCCGCCGACCCTGGTGCCCGAGGAGAAGCCCGACGTCCAGGCCCCGGCCAGCGAAGGGGGCCAGGGCGGGACGGCGGACCGTTACGGCCCCGTCACCGGCCGGGATTCGCTCTGGGCGATCGCCCGGCAGACGCGGCCGGGGAGCGACATCGGCATCCACCAGATGATGATCGCCCTGCAGCGTGCCAACCCCGACGCCTTCATCGACGGCAACGTCAACCTGCTGCGCGAGGGCGTGACCCTCGAGGTGCCCGACCGGGCCACCATCGAGGCCATCGATGCCGCCGAGGCGCAGGCGGAGTTCCGGCGCCAGACCGAGGCCTGGGAGGCGGGTCGCGCCGGGGCCGAGGCGCCCGCCGGGCCGGAAGCGGCGGGCACCGCCCCGGCCGGCGAGCCGGCCACGGGCGACGCGGAAGGGCCGGCGACGGCGGATGCCGCCACGCCGGAGGCGAGCGATACCGTCCCCGAGGGGGAAGGCGAGCAACCGGCGGAGGAGCCCGGGGAGAAGGTGGCCACGGACGACGAGCTGCGGATCGTGGCCCCGGAGGGCGAGGCCGGCGAGGCCGGTGAAGGGGCCGCGACCGACCAGGCGACCCGGGCCGAGATCGGTGCGCTCCAGGAAGAGCTGACCATGGTTCGCGAGCTCGCCGAGGCGCGCCGGGCCGAGAACGAGCGGCTCAACGAACGGCTGGGCCGGCTCGAGGAGCAGCTCTCCAGGATGGAACGGCTGATCGAGCTCAAGGACGACGAGCTTGCCGAGCTGCAGGAGGCCTTGCGCGAGCAGGCCGCCGCGCCGACCCCGGCGCCGACGGCCCCGGCCGAATCCCCGCAGGAGACCGCTCCCACCGGCGCAATGGCCCTGTTGATGAATCCCGTGGTCACCGCCGCGCTGGGTGCCGGCGTGGTCGCGCTGTTGTTCCTCGGCCTGCTGGCACGGCGCCGTGGCGGCGAAGAGCCGGCCGAGGTGGTGGCCGCGCCGCGACCGGAACCGGTGGCGGAAGAGGGTTCACGGGGCGCGGCACCGGCGGCCGAGAGCGTGTCCGAGCCGGACGCGGCCGTGGACGAGGCGCCCCCGGCCGAGGGCGAGGCCGAGGTGCTCGACGAGGCCGAGGTGATGCTCGCCTACGGGCTCAACGAGCGGGCCGTCCAGCTGCTCGACGAGGCGATCGCCGAGGAGCCCGACAACCTGGATTACCGGGCCAAGCTGCTCGAGGTCCTGCACCGGGACGGCAACACCGAGCGCTTCCTGACCGAGGCGCGGGCGTTCGGCGAGCTGCCGGGCGCCACCGGCTCCCGGGCCTGGCAGCGAATCACCGAGATGGGCCGGGAACTGTTGCCCGGCGAGTCCCTGTTCGCCGGGGAAAGCGCGGGCGAGGCCGAGTCGGATGTCGACGCGGCGATGGAGAGCGGTGCCGAGGCCCTGGGCGTGGAATTGCCCGACATGGAGAAGCCCGCTTCCCGCGAAGAACGCCCCGAGGAGGAGACACCGGTCGAACCGGCCGCCAGCGAGGGCGTGGAGGAGCCGACCGCGCCCGCCGAGGGACGTCGCGACTACGACATCTCCGAGCTCGAGAACCTGGACTTCGGGGAGCTCGAGCGCGAGGTGGGCGGCGAGCCGCCGAGTGCCGGCGAGACGACCGAGGAGGCGTCGTCGGTGGAGGACCTCGGCCTGGGCTTCGAGGAGCCGCAGGCGGAGACCCCCGTCGAGCCAGCGGGCTTGGCGGGCCCGGAAGACACGGCGGGGGAGGTCCCGGAAGCGCCCGAGACCGAGGCGGTCGAGCCCGCGGAGACGTCCGTGGACGAGGGGCTCGAGCTGGAGGCCGCCGAGCTCGAGATGCCGGAGCCCGAAGAGTCGCGGGAAGCGGCCCCCGCGGCTACCCCGGAGGGGGCCGAGTTCGGCGAGAGCCTCGAGTTGTCCGAGGCCGAGGAGACCGAGCCGAGGGCCGAAGACCGTGCCGGAGAAGACGAGGGAGGCATGTCGCTGGGTGCCGACGAGCTCGACACCAAGCTCGACCTGGCGCGCGCCTTTATCGACATGGGCGACGCGGAAGGGGCGCGTGCCACCCTCCAGGAGGTCATCGACGGTGGCGATGCCAGCCACCGGGAGCAGGCCGAGGCGCTGCTCAAGCGACTCGACTGAGGCGCTCGACCCCGCCCTTTGGCCGAAGGCCAGCAGGCGCGCCTGCTGGCCTTCGCTGTTTTGGGGGCCGCGAAACCCTTTGCATGCGCGGCGCCGAGGCAGGAGAATCCCGCTCTTTCGGGAAACCGGGACGGCGAAAATGAAGGTCGCGCTCAAACTGGAATACGACGGCACGCGCTACCATGGCTGGCAGGGTCAGCAGGGCGTGGCGACCGTCCAGGCGGAGGTGGAGCGGGCGTTGTCGAGAGTGGCCGATGCGCCGGTGGAGGTGGTCTGTGCCGGGCGTACCGATGCCGGTGTGCATGCCACCGGGCAGGTGGTCCACTTCGAGACGGGCGCCGAGCGTGCACCTCGATCCTGGGTCCTGGGGGCCAACAGCAACCTGCCGGCCGACGTCTCGGTGGTGGGCTGTCAGCCGGTGGAGGCGGATTTCCACGCGCGCTTCTCGGCGGTTCGCCGGGCGTATCGCTACGTGATCCTCAATCGCTGGGTCCGTTCGGCCGTCCACGGCCCCCGGGTCACCTGGTGGCACCGGCCGCTGGATGTGGAACGCATGCGCGCTGCCTCGACGGTGCTTTTGGGCACCCATGACTTCACCAGCTTCCGGGCCAGCGAATGCCAGGCGAAGAGCCCGGTGCGCACGCTGGAGCGGCTCGAGATCAGCCGCAGCGGGGATTTCATTCACGTGGACGTGCAGGCCAATGCCTTTCTCCACCACATGGTGCGCAATCTGGTCGGCAGCCTGCTGCTGGTGGGGCAGGGCGACCGCGACGGCGACTGGCTGGCCGCGGCGCTCGAGGCAAGGGATCGCCGGCGGGCCGGCATGACGGCGCCGGCGCGGGGCCTCTACCTGGTGGGCGTGGGTTACCCCGAACGCTTCGCCGTCGACGGCGAGGGCGTGCTGCCGGCCTTCGGCTGAAGGCGGCCGGGGTCTGGTAGAATGCAGGGCGCTTTCACCGGAGAGGTGTCGATGGAGACGAGAACGCGGGTCAAGATTTGCGGGATCACCGATCCCGAGGACGGGCGCCGGGCCGCCATGCTCGGGGTCGATGCCATCGGCCTGGTCTTCCACCCCGACAGCCCGCGTGCCCTGGAAACCGCTCGGGCCCGGGAAATCGTCGCGGCCCTGCCGCCGTTCGTCACCTCGGTCGCGCTCTTCCTCGACCCGGAACCCACACGGGTCGAGCGTGTGCTGGAGACCGTGCGCCCGGATATGCTGCAGTTCCACGGCAGCGAGAGCGCGGCCTTCTGCGAGGGTTTCGGCGTGCCCTACCTCAAGGCGATCGCCATGGGCGGAGAGACCGGGCCCGAGGCACAGATCAACGCGCATCCGGCGGCCAGCGGTTACCTGCTCGACAGCCACGTGCTGGGCGGAGCCGGGGGCAGCGGGCAGGCCTTCGACTGGACCCGGGTGCCTTCCACCGCACCGGGCCGGATGATCATCGCCGGCGGCCTGGCACCGGGCAACGTGGCCCGGGCGATCGCCGAGACCTGCCCCTACGGGGTGGACGTGAGCAGTGGTGTGGAATCGGCGCCGGGGATCAAGGACCACGGCAAGATGGCGGCATTCATTCACGAGGTGAATCATGGCAACGGCGACTGATCGGGTGCGGCTGCCCGACGAGAACGGACATTTCGGCATCTTCGGCGGCCGCTTCATCCCCGAGACCCTCATGGGCCCGGTGGAGGAACTGCGCGAGGCCTACGAGAAATACCTGGCCGACCCGGCCTTCCTGGCCGAGCTGGACGCCGACCTGGCCGACTACGTCGGCCGCCCGTCGCCGATCTACCATGCCACCAACCTCTCGGAGAAGGTCGGTGGCGCGCAGATCTATTTCAAGCGCGAGGATCTCAACCACACCGGCGCGCACAAGGTGAACAACGCCATCGGCCAGGCCCTGCTGGCCAAGCGCATGGGCAAGACCCGCATCATCGCCGAGACCGGCGCCGGCCAACACGGCGTGGCCACGGCCACGGTGGCCGCGCGCCTGGGGCTGGAGTGCGTCGTCTACATGGGGGCCGAGGACGTCGAGCGGCAGAAGGCCAACGTCTTCCGCATGCGCCTGCTGGGCGCCCGCGTGGTGCCGGTGGAATCCGGCAGCCGCACGCTCAAGGATGCCCTCAACGAGGCGATGCGCGACTGGGTCACCCACATCGACGACACCTTCTACATCATCGGCACGGTCGCGGGTCCGCATCCCTACCCGGCGATGGTGCGCGACTTCCAGTCGGTGATCGGCCGCGAATCCCGCCGCCAGATGCTCGACAAGACCGGGCGCCTGCCGGACGCCCTGGTGGCCTGCGTGGGCGGCGGCTCCAACGCCATCGGCCTGTTCCACCCGTTCCTGGACGACGAGCAGGTGGCCCTCTACGGCGTCGAGGCCGGCGGCGACGGGGTCGAGACCGGCCGCCACTCGGCGCCCCTGAGTGCCGGCCGCCCGGGCGTGCTGCACGGCAACCGGACCTACATCATGGAGGACGCCCGCGGCCAGATCATCGGCACCCACTCGATCTCGGCGGGGCTCGACTACCCCGGCGTGGGCCCCGAGCACAGCTGGCTCAAGGACAGCGGCAGGGCGCACTACGTGGCCGTCAACGACGACCAGGCGGTGCGCGCCTTCCACGAGGTGACGCTGACCGAGGGCATCATGCCGGCCCTGGAGACCGCCCATGCGCTCAGTTACGCGATGACGCTGGCCGGCGAGATGGAGCGCGAGCAGAGCATCCTGGTCAACTTCTCCGGCCGGGGCGACAAGGACATGGAGACCGTGGCGAAGATGGAGGGTTGGGAGCTGTGAGTCGGATCGGCGAAGTCTTCGAGCAGTGCAGGGCGGCGAATCGCGCCGCGCTGGTGCCCTACGTCACCGCCGGCGACCCGCGCCCGGGCGATACCGTGGACCTGATGCACGCCATGGTCGCCGCCGGGGCGGACGTGATCGAGCTGGGGATGCCGTTTTCCGATCCCATCGCCGACGGGCCGGTGATCCAGAAGGCCCACGAGCGGGCGCTCAAGCACAGCGTGGGCGTCCACGACGTGCTCGACATGGTGCGCGAGTTCCGCCGCGAGGACGGCGACACCCCGGTGGTGCTGATGGGGTATCTCAACCCCATCGAGTACATGGGCGTGGACGTCTTCGCCAGCGGGGCCGCCGACGCGGGCGTGGACGGGGTCCTGGTGGTGGATGCGCCGCCGGAGGAATCCGCCGACCTGCACCGGGCCATCGAGAGCCGGGGCATGGACAGCATCTTCCTGGTCTCCCCGACCACCAGCGACGAGCGCATCGGCATCATCGGCCGGGTCTGCGCGGGTTATGTCTACTATGTCTCGGTGAAGGGCGTGACCGGGGCGAGTGGCACCGACTGGGGCGCGGTCGCCGAGCGGGTGGACAACCTGCGCCGCCTGGTGGACCTGCCGGTGGGCGTGGGCTTCGGCATCGGCACCCCGGAAGACGCCGCCAGCGTGGGACGTTTCGCCGACGCCGCGATCGTCGGTTCGGCGGTGATCCGCCTGATCGAGGCCCACGGTGACGACCGCGAGGCCATGCTGAAGGCCATCCGCGACCTGCTCGCCGGCATGCGCCGGGCCATGGACGCCGGCTGAGGCCGGTGGACGAAGAACCCAGGGGATAGACGGGACACGAGATGAGCTGGTTCGAGAAACTGATTCCTTCCACCATCCGCACCGAGGGCGGCTCCAAGAAGAGCGTTCCCGAGGGCCTGTGGTCCAAGTGCGATGCCTGTGACGGCATCCTCTACAAGGGCGAGCTGGAGCGTAACCTGCTGGTCTGCCCCAAGTGTGGTCACCACATGCGCATCGGTGCCCGGTCCCGTCTCGAGCATTTCCTCGACGAGGGGGACCGCGAGGAGATCGGTGCCGAGCTCTCACCGGTGGACGCGCTCAAGTTCCGCGACAGCAAGAAGTACCGCGACCGGATCGGCCAGGCGCAGAAGAAGACCGGCGAGAAGGACGCCCTGATCGCCTACCGGGGCAGCCTCAAGGGCATGCCGGTCGTGGGCTGTGCCTTCGAGTTCGCCTTCATGGGCGGCTCCATGGGCTCGGTGGTGGGCGAGCGCTTCGTGCGCGCGGTGGACACCGCCATCGAACACCGGGCGCCGCTGGTCACCTTCACCGCGAGCGGCGGGGCGCGCATGCAGGAGGCCCTGATCTCGTTGATGCAGATGGCCAAGACCAGCGCCGCGGTCGCCCACCTGCGCCGGCGCGGTCTGCCCTTCGTGGTCGTGCTCACCCACCCGACCATGGGCGGCGTCTCGGCGAGCCTGGCGATGCTCGGTGACGTGCACATCGCCGAGCCGGACGCCCTGATCGGCTTCGCCGGGCCGCGGGTCATCGAGCAGACCGTGCGCGAGAAGCTCCCCGAGGGCTTCCAGCGCTCGGAGTTCCTCCTCGAGCACGGGGCGGTGGACATGATCGTCGATCGCCGCGAGCACCGCGACGAGATCCACCGCCTGCTGGCCACGCTCACCCACCGGACCGGCCGGGCCTGAACCCGTACCCCGGCGGGCGAGGGCCGGTCGAACGCATGCGATTCCGCCGACTGCAAGACTGGCTGGCCTGGCAGGAAGGCCTGCACGGGCAGGAGATCGAGCTGGGCCTGGAGCGCGTGGGCCGCGTGCTCGAGGCGATGGGGCCGGCGGCGAGGCCCGCGCCGCGGGTGATCACCGTGGGCGGCACCAATGGCAAGGGTTCCACGGTCGCCCTCCTGGAAGCGGTCCTCGGGGCCGCCGGTTACCGGGTCGGCAGCTACACTTCCCCCCACCTGCTGCGCTACAACGAGCGCGTACGCCTGGACGTCGAACCGGTGGACGATGCGGCGCTCTGCCACGCCTTCGCGGCCGTGGACCGGGCCCGGGGCGACACGCCCCTGACCTATTTCGAGTTCGGCACGCTGGCGGCACTGGAGATCCTCGCCGGGGCCAGCGTGGACGTGGCGATCCTCGAGGTGGGCCTGGGCGGGCGGCTGGACGCGGTCAACGCGGTCGATCCCGACGTGGCGCTGGTGACCAACGTGGCCCTCGACCACCAGGCCTGGCTGGGCGAGGACCTCGCCAGCATCGCGGCCGAGAAGGCCGGCATCCTGAGAGCCGGCCGCCCGGCCGTGCTGGCCGACCCGGCGCTGCCGCGGGCCGTCTTCGAGGCGAGCGGGGCGATCCTCCGGCGGGCCGGGCGCGATTACACCTGGCGGGCCGAGGACGACGGCTGGGAGTGGCGCGGCCGGGGCCCGGCGCATCGCCTGCCGCTGCCGGCCCTGCCCGGGGCGCACCAGCTGGCCAATGCCGCGGGTGCGCTGGCGGCCCTCGAGACCCTGGCCGAGGACCTGCCGGTGGACCCGGCCGCGATCGGCGCGGGATTGCGCAGCGTGCAGGCGCCGGGTCGCTTCCAGCGGGTGGCCGAGGCCCCCGCCGTGGTCCTCGACGTCGGCCACAACCCGCACGCGGCCCGGGGGCTGGCGAAGGCGCTGGCGGCCGAGCCCGTGGCGGGGCGCAACCTCGCCGTCTGCGCCACCTTCGCCGACAAGGATCGCCGCGGGATCGTCGACGCCCTGGCGGGCGCCTTCGATGCCTGGTTCGTGGCACCGCTGGAGGGGCCGCGAGGCGAGGGTGGCGAGTCGCTCGCGGCGATCGTCGAGCGGCAGACGGCGCTGCCGGTCGATTCCTGCGCCTCGCCGGAAGCGGCCCTGGCGGCGGCGCTGGAGCAGGCCGCGCCCGGGGACCGCGTGGTGGTGTTCGGTTCCTTCCAGACCGCGGCGGCGGCCGCGCAGATGATCGGCCAGAACCGGAGGACGACCGATGGAGAATAGGCTCAAGCATCGCCTGGTGGGTGCCGCGGTCCTGTTGGCGCTGGCGGTGATCTTCTTGCCGTTCTTGCTGGACGGCTCGGGCCTGGAACAGGCCGAGGTGGGCGAGATGCCGCCGCCGCCGGCGTCGCCGGAGCCGCTCTCGCTGACGGTCGAGGCGCCGTCTCCGAAACAGCGGGCAGCCATGGAGGCGCCACCGACCACCGTGGTCGAGCCGGCCCCCGAGGCCGGGGAGCCGCCGGGGCCGGAGGTGGCCGAGCGCGAGATCCGCGTGGCCGAGGACGAGGCCGGCGAGGAGGGCGAGGCCGCCCCCTGGGTCGTGCAGGCGGGCAGTTTCGGCAAGCAGGGCAACGCCCTGGAACTGCGCGACCGGTTGCGCGAGTCGGGGCTGTCGGCCTTCGTGGAGGCCACCGGCGAGGGTGAAGGGCGCCTCTACCGGGTGCGCATCGGTCCGTGGCTGGATCGCGGCGAGGCCGAGTCGGTGGTCGAGACGCTGGCCGACGAGCACGGGCTGGAGGGGCTGGTGATCCGCCACGAGTGATCCGGGGAAGCGCTGCCCGGGCCCGGGATTGCCGGGACATGGCGGGCGCGTGGTTGCCCCGAGGCTGGCGGTTGCTACAATGCCGGCTTCTCCAGTCGGGTGAATGTCCCGCGGGTCCGTGGCCTTTCGATGAGTCTTACCTGGGTCGATTTCGTCATCATCGGGATCATCTTCCTGTCCTCGCTGATCAGCCTGGTCCGCGGGTTCATGAAGGAGGTGATCTCGCTCGCGAGCTGGGTCGCGGCCTTCTGGGTCGCGCTGATGTTCGCGTCCCCGCTCGCCCCGCTGGTCCCTGCCTCGGTGGAGGTCCCCTCGCTGCGCCTGGCGATCGCCTTCATCGTGCTGTTTCTGCTCACCCTGGTGGTGGGCGCGATCGTGAATTTCCTGGTCAACCAGCTGGTCAAGAAGACGGGGCTGAGCGGGACGGACCGCGCGGTGGGCGTGCTCTTCGGCATCGTGCGCGGCGTGGTGCTGATCACCCTGCTGGTGCTGCTGGTCGGGCTGACGCCCGTGCCGCAGGACCCGTGGTGGCAGGAGTCCGTGCTGATCGATCATTTCCAGACGCTGGCCATCTGGGCGCGCGACATGCTGCCCCCGGACCTGGCCCGGCATTTCGTGTATCACTAGGGCGCCCCGGGGGCGCAGGCAAGAGGTCGAGGTATGTGTGGGATCATCGGTATCGTGGGTCACAGCCCGGTGAATCAGACGCTCTACGACGGGCTCACGATTCTCCAGCACCGGGGCCAGGACGCCGCCGGGATCATGACGTGTGAAGGCGGCCAGCTGCACCTGCGCAAGGACAATGGCCTGGTCAAGGATGTCTTCCGCACGCGCCACATGCGCGACCTGGAGGGGGAGATGGGCATCGGCCACGTGCGCTATCCCACGGCCGGCTGCTCCACCTCCGCCGAGGCCCAGCCGTTCTACGTCAACTCGCCCTACGGCATCGCCCTGGCGCACAATGGCAACCTGACCAACTCCGAGGAGCTCAAGCGCGACCTGTTCGTCCAGGACCGGCGCCACATCAACACCCGCTCGGACTCCGAGATCCTGCTCAACGTGCTGGCCCACGAGCTCCAGGAGAGCGGCAACCTGAACCTGCGGCCCGAGGACGTTTTCCAGGCGGTCGCCGGTGTCCATCGCCGCTGCCGCGGGGGCTACGCGGCCACCGCCATGATCCCGGGCAAGGGCATCATCGCCTTTCGCGATCCCCACGGCATCCGCCCGGTGGTCTTCGGCATGCGCGAGACCCCGGAAGGCAAGGAATACATGGTCGCCTCCGAGAGCGTGGCGGTGGAGGCGCTGGGCTTCAAGCTGATCCGCGACCTCGCCCCCGGGGAGGCGGTCTACATCACCCAGGACGGCGAACTGCACACCCAGCAGTGTGCCGATTCCCCCAGCTATGCCACCTGCGTGTTCGAGTACGTCTACCTGGCCCGGCCGGACTCCATCATCGACGACGTCTCGGTCTACAAGGCCCGCCTGCGGATGGGCCAGCTGCTGGGCGAGAAGATCGAGCGGGAATTCCCGGAGCACGACATCGACGTGGTGATCCCCATCCCCGACACCAGCCGGACCTCGGCCCTGGAGCTGGCCAACCACCTGGGCGTGAAATACCGCGAGGGCTTCATCAAGAACCGCTACATCGGCCGCACCTTCATCATGCCCGGCCAGACGGTGCGCAAGAAGTCGGTGCGCCAGAAGCTCAACCCCATCGACCTGGAGTTCCGCGGCAAGAACGTGCTGCTGGTGGACGACTCCATCGTCCGCGGTACCACCTCCGGCCAGATCATCCAGATGGCCCGCGAGGCCGGCGCCAACAAGGTCTACATGGCCTCGGCGGCCCCCGTGGTGCGCTATCCCAACGTCTACGGCATCGACATGCCGGCGGCCTCCGAGCTGATCGGCCACGGCCGCAGCGTCGAGGAGATCCGCGAAGTGGTCGGGGCCGACTGGCTGGTCTACCAGGACCTCGAGGACCTGGTGGAGGCGGTGCGCCACGGCAACCCGTCGCTGGGGGATTTCGACACCGCGATCTTCGACGGCCGCTACATCACCGGCGACGTTACCGACGACTACCTGCGCGAGCTGGAATCGCAGCGCAACGACAGTGCCAAGGCGGCGGTCAACCAGAGCGGCTCCAACGTCGAGCTGCACAACCGGCCATGACCGCCCGGGGACTCCTGCTGGCACTGGTGACCACCCTGGCGCCCGGCATCGTCCAGGCCCTGCCGGCCCCGGTGCAGGGGGCCGTGGCCGAGATCCGCGAGCGCCAGGGCGGCGAGGCCGCGCCGTTTGCCGTGGTCAGCGTGGGCGAGCAGCGCCTGTATCTCTTCGGCGGCGAGCTGGGGGTGAAGACCTACCCGGTCTCCACCTCGGCGGTGGGCATCGGCAGCGAGGCGGGCAGCAACCGCACGCCGCTGGGGCTGCACCGGGTGGCGCGCACCTTCGGCGACGGCCAGCCGCGGGGCATGATCTTCAAGGCCCGCCGACCCACCGGCGAGATCGCCGAGATCCTCGAGGCGCCCGTCGACGTGCCCGAGGATCACGTCACCACCCGGGTGCTCTGGCTCGAGGGGCTCGAACCGGGGCGCAACAAGGGTACCGGGGTGGACTCCTTCCGCCGCTACATCTACATCCACGGGACCCAGGAGGAGGGGCTCGTGGGTCGGCCGGCCTCGCACGGGTGCGTGCGCATGCGCAACGACGACGTGATCGAGGTCTTCGACACGCTCGGGCGGGGCAGCCTGGTCCAGATCATCCGATAGGAACGCCATGACCAACTACCGGGACAAGGGATTCCAGACGCGGGCGGTGCGTGCCGGCCAGCGCCGCACCGGCGAGCAGGAGCAGTCCGAGCCCATCTTTCCCACCTCCAGCTTCGTCTTCGACAACCCGGAGCAGGCCGCGGCGCGCTTCGCCGGGGAAGAACCCGGCAACATCTACTCGCGCTTCACCAATCCCACCGTGGCACTCTTCGAGGAGCGCCTGGCGGCACTGGAAGGCGCCGAGGCCGGGGTGGGCACGGCCTCGGGGATGGCCGCCATCCTCTCGCTGATGATGAGCCTGCTGGAGGCCGGCGACCACGTGGTCTGCGCGCGCCAGGTGTTCGGGACCACGGCGACCCTGTTCAACAAGTACCTGGCCCGCTTCGGCATCGTTACCGACTTCGTCGACCTCACCGACCTCGATGCCTGGGGGGCGGCCATCCGCCCGGAGACCCGGATGCTGTTTCTGGAGAGCCCCTCCAACCCGCTCACCGAGGTGGCCGACATCCGAGCGCTGGCGGAGCTGGCCCGCGCGCACGACTGCCGGCTGGTGGTGGACAACTGCTTCTGCACCCCGGCGTTGCAGCGGCCGCTGGAGCTGGGGGCGGACCTGGTGGTGCACTCGGCCACCAAGTACCTCGACGGGCAGGGGCGCTGCGTGGGCGGGGCCGTGGTCGGTGACGCCGCGACGATGGCCGAGGTGCGGGGCTTTTTGCGCACCGCGGGGCCGAGCATGAGTCCGTTCAATGCCTGGGTGTTCGCCAAGGGCCTGGAGACACTGGGCCTGCGCATGGAGGCCCATTCGCGACACGCCCGGGCCGTGGCCCAATGGCTGGACGACCAGCCGGGCGTCGAGCAGGTCCACTACCCGGGCCTGCCCGAGCATCCCCAGCACGCGCTGGCCGGGCGGCAGCAGTCGGCCTACGGCGGCATCGTCAGCTTCCGTGTCGCCGGCGGCGAAGCGGCGGCCTGGCGGCTCCTGGAGGGCCTCGAGTGGCTCTCGCTCACGGCCAACCTGGGCGATGCCAAGACCACCATCACCCATCCCGCCACCACCACCCACGGCCGGCTTTCGGCCGAGCAGCGCCGGGAGGCCGGCATCGACGCCGGCCTGATCCGCATGGCCGTGGGCCTGGAGTCCGTGAGCGACATCCTCGACGACCTCGGCCGGGGCCTGGAACGGCTCTGATGGAGGCGACCGCCCGCCGACAGCTGCGCGCGGTCTTCGATCATGCCCTGGCGGCCGTGCACGGCGAAACGGCCGTCTACCGCCATCTCCGATCCCGGCCCCTGGCGGGGCCCGTCGACGTGCTCGCCGTGGGCAAGGCCGCGGGTGCCATGTTCGACGGGGCCGTGGCCGGCTGCGACGCCCGCCGCGGTCTGGTGGTCACCAAGCCGGGCCACGGCCGGCCCCGCCGTTCCCCCGCCGAGGCTGTCGAGGTGCTCGAATCCGCCCACCCGGTCCCCGACCGGCGCAGCCTGGCCGCGGGCGAGGCGCTGCTGGCCTTCATCGGCGGCCTGCCCCGGGGCCGCCCGCTGCTGATCCTGGTCTCCGGCGGGGCCTCGAGCCTGGTGGAGGTGCCGGCGGCGGGGGTGGACCTGGACCTGCTGGTGCGCGCCAATCGCTGGCTGCTGGGCAGCGGACTGGACATCGGCGCCGTCAACGCCGTCCGCCGGCGCCTGTCCCGGATCAAGGGCGGCGGCCTGCCGGGCCTGCTCGGCGACCGGCCGGCGCGGGGCCTGCTGATCTCCGATGTCCCCGGCGACGACCCGTCGGTGATCGGTTCCGGCCTCCTGGCGCCCGGCGCGGGCGCGCTTCCCGGAGTGCCCGACTGGCTGGCGGCCCGGCTGCCGGGACCGTCCGCCGTGCGGGGTGGCGGGATCGACCTGGCGGTGGTGGCGAGCAACGCCCGGGCCCGCTCGGCAGCGGCCGAGCGGGCCCGGGAAACGGGTTGGCCGGTCCATGCTCGCGGGGCGCTGGTCGAAGGGGACGCCCGGCAAGCCGCCCGTGCCCTGGTGGCCGAGGCCGCCGGGGGACCCCCCGGGCTGTACCTCCGGGGCGGGGAGACCACCGTGACCCTGCCCGCGGCACCCGGGGAGGGCGGGCGCAACCAGCATTTCGCCCTGGCCGCCGCCGATGCCATCCGCGGGCGCGATGACCTGCTGGTGCTGGCCGCCGGAACCGACGGCTCGGACGGGCCCACGGCATGGGCCGGGGGCCTGGTGGACGGGGGCACCGTCGAGCGGGGCGAGGCGGCGGGGCTGGACGCCCGCCAGGCGCTGGCGGCGGCCGATTCCGGGCGATTTCTCGATGCCAGCGGGGACCGGTTCGCCACCGGACCCACGGGCACCAACGTGATGGACCTCTACCTGGTCTTCAAATCGGCATAGAGCGCCAGGTACTGCTCCGCGCTGCGTGACCAGCTGAAGTCCTGTCCCATGCCGGCGCGCTGCAGTGCCCGCCAGGCGTCGGCGTCCTCGCGCGTGGCGATGGCCCGGCGCATGGCCTCCGCCAGCGCCCCGGCCCGGGGTGCGTCGAAGGTGAAGCCGTTGGCGGTGCCGGCCGCGAGATTCGCCGGGGTGGCGTCCACCACCGTGTCGTTGAGTCCGCCCACCGCGTGGGCCACCGGCGGGGTGCCATAGCGCAGGCTGTAGAGCTGGTTGAGGCCGCAGGGCTCGAAGCGCGAGGGCATCAGGAAGGCATCCGCGCCGGCCTCGATTCGGTGGGCCAGGGCCTCGTCGTAGCCGATCCGCACCGCCACCCGCCCGGGTCGCCGTTGCGCCCGTTCCCGCAGGGCGTGTTCGAACCGGGCCTCGCCGCTGCCCAGCACGGCCAGCTGCAGCGGTTGGTCGTCGAGGGCGTCGAGTGCCTCGAGGATCAGGTCCACCCCCTTCTGTTCCACCAGCCGGCCGATGAAGCCGAACAGCGGGATGTCGTCGGCCTGCGGCAGGCCGATCTGGGCCTGCAGGGCCCGCTTGTTGGCGGCCTTGCCGGCGAGATCGTCCCGCTGGAAATGGGCCGGCAGATGGGGGTCGCGGGCCGGGTCCCAGGTGTCGGTGTCGATGCCGTTGAGGATGCCGTGCAGCTCGCCGGCCCGCGAGCGCAGCAGGCCGTCCAGGCCCCAGCCGAATTCGGGGGTCTGGATCTCGCGGGCGTAGGTGGGGCTGACGGTGGTGATGCGGTCGGCATGGACCAGTCCGCCCTTGATGAACGACAGCTGGCCGAAGAATTCCAGGGCCTGCCAGTGCCAGAGCGACTCCGGCAGCCCGAGGGCCTCGAAGGTGGCCCGGTCGAAGATCCCCTGGTAGGCCAGGTTGTGGATGGTGAACACCATCCCCGGCCGGCCGGGCCGGTCGTGGAGCAGGGCGGGGGCGAGCCCGGTCTGCCAGTCGTTGCAGTGGAGGAGGTCGGGTCGCCAGTCGCCGATGCCCCGGTCGGCCAGGGTGGCGACACTCCGGCACAGGCCGGCGAAACGCTCGGCATTGTCGGCCCAGGGCTGCCCGTCGGGCCCCATGTAGGGGTTGCCGGGGCGCCGGGAGAAGCCGGGATGGTCGACCAGGTAGACGGGGATGTCGCTACCCGGCAGGCGGGTTTCCAGCAGGCGCGTGTCCGGCTCGTCGAGTGCCACCCCCTCGACGGGAACGGCCGGCGTCTCCAGGCCCGCGAGCAGGTCGGCATAGGCGGGCAGGCACAGGCGGATGTCGTGCCCCCGGGCGGCGATGGCCGGGGGCAGGCTGCCGCTGACGTCGGCGAGTCCGCCCGTCTTGACGAGCGGGGTGGCTTCGCTGGTGGCGAAGAGGATACGCTCCATGGTTTTGGCCCTTCGGGTTGGGGCGGCGTTCCATTCTCCTGTAACACGGCGGCGTTACAAGCTTCTATATTCAGGTACGGATGGTCGCCCCGGTCCCGTGGACGGTGGCCGCAGCGGCATGAAGCCGTATCGCCCCAATTTCAGCTCGAGCAAGAGGAAACCGCAGCGATGTCCGATGAGCAGCAGAATCCGCGTTTCGTCAGTCGGCTCACCCGCGAGACCCTGGCGCTGATTCTCGCCGGCGGGCGCGGGTCGCGCCTCAAGGACCTGACCAAGGGCCGGGCCAAGCCGGCCGTGCCCTTCGGCGGCAAGTTCCGCATCATCGACTTCCCGCTCTCCAACTGCATGAACTCGGGCATCCGCCGCATCGGCGTGCTGACCCAGTACAAGGCCCATCCCCTGATCACCCACATCCAGCAGGGCTGGGGGTTTTTGCGCGGCGAGTTCAACGAGTTCGTCGAGCTCCTCCCGGCCCAGCAGCGTCTCGAGGAGGGCAACTGGTACGTGGGCACCGCCGATGCCATCTACCAGAACCTCGACATCGTCGCCCACCACGCCCCCGAGTACGTGATGATCCTCGCCGGCGACCACATCTACAAGATGGACTACGGGGTGATGATCGGCGAGCACGTGGCCAGCGGGGCCGACGCCACGGTGGGTTGCATCGAGGTGCCGGTGGAGGAGGCCACCGGCTTCGGCGTGATGGCTGTCGACGAGCACGACCGGGTGGTGGAGTTCCAGGAAAAGCCCGCCCGGCCCAAGGCCATTCCCGGCCAGGAGGGCATCGCGCTCGCCTCCATGGGGATCTACGTGTTCAGTCGCGAGTTCCTCTTCGAGCAGCTGCGTCGCGACGCCGCCTCCGGTACCTCCGATCGCGACTTCGGCAAGGACATCATCCCCTCGATCATCGAGGAGCATCACGTCCAGGCCTACCGTTTCCGCGACGTGCAGAGCGGGCGCCAGCAGTACTGGCGCGACGTGGGCACCGTGGATGCCTTCTGGGCGGCCAACCTGGAGCTGATCGGGGTCACCCCCGAGCTCAATCTCTACGACCGGGAGTGGCCCATCTGGACCTACCAGGAGCAGCTGCCGCCGGCCAAGTTCGTCTTCGACGACGACGACCGCCGGGGGATGGCGGTGGATTCCATGGTCTCGGGAGGCTGCATCATCACGGGGGGCGTGGTTCGCCACTCGTTGCTGTTCTCGCAGGTCTGTGTCGAATCCTTCGCCGAGGTGGAGGATTCGGTGGTGCTGCCGGAGGTGACCATCGGGCGGCGCGCCCGGGTGCGCCGGGCAGTGCTCGATCGGGGCTGCGTGGTCCCGGATGGCATGGTGATCGGCGAGGATGCCGAGCAGGACCGCGCCCGCTTCCACGTGACGCCCAAGGGCGTCGTTCTCGTCACACCGGAGATGCTGGGCCAGGAAAACTCCCATGTCGTCTGATCCGCTCAAGGTGGTGCTCGTCTGGCACATGCACCAGCCGGACTACCGCGAGCCGGGATCGGGTGCCTACCAGCTGCCCTGGACCTACCTCCACGGCATCAAGGACTACACCGACATGGCCGCCCACCTCGAGGCCGAACCGGAGGCCCGGGCGGTGGTCAACTTCGCGCCCACCCTGCTCGAGCAGCTCGACGACTACGTGGGCCAGATCGGGGCCTTTCTCGAGGACGGCGAAACCATCAGCGACCCGCTGCTCAACGCCCTGGTGCAGCCGGTCCCGCCGGTGGACAGCGACGACCGTCACCACCTGATCCAGGCCTGCCTGCGGGCCAACAGGCGGCGGATGATCGAGCGTTTCCGGCCGCTCGAGGAGCTGGTCACCATCGCCGAATGGGTCTGCGAGCACGGCCATGCCCTCGACTATCTCGACCCCCAGTTCCTGGCCGACCTGCTGGTCTGGTACCACCTGGCCTGGCTGGGCGAGAGCCTGCGCGACGATGCGCGCGTGCAGCGGCTGGTGGACAAGGAGCGCCGGTACGGTCTGCAGGATCGGGTCACGCTCCTGCGGGTGATCGGCGAGGCCCTGGCGGGCATCGTGCCGCGCTACCGTTCGCTGGCCGAGGCGGGGCAGGTGGAGCTCTCCTGTACCCCCTACGCCCACCCGATCCTCCCGTTGCTGATCGACCTGCAGGCCGGCCGCGAGGCCCTGCCGACGATGCCGTTGCCGCTGTTGTCCGCCTATCCCGGTGGCGAGGACCGCGCCCATTGGCACGTGCGCCGCGGGCTGGAAACCTTTCGCCGGCATTTCGGTTTCGAGCCCGCGGGTTGCTGGCCCGCCGAGGGCGGGGTTTCCGAGGCCGCAGTGCGGGTGTTCGCCGAGCACGGCTGTCGCTGGCTGGCCTCGGGCGAGGGGGTGCTGCGCAACAGCCTGGCCGCCTCGGGAAGGCCGCCCCGCGACGGGCACTGCCTGCACCGCCAGTACGGCCATGTCGAATCCCCGGGCGTGCGGCTGTTTTTCCGCGACGACGGCCTCTCCGACCTGATCGGCTTCGAGTTCGCCGACTGGTCGGCCCACGACGCGGTGGCCAACCTGGTGGGCCACCTGGAGAACATCCACGGGGCCTGCGACGACCATTCCGACGCGGTGGTCTCCATCATCCTCGACGGCGAGAATGCCTGGGAGCACTACCCCGAGAACGGCCGCGCCTTTCTCGGTGCGCTCTATGCCCGGCTGGTGGAGCATCCCGGCATCGAGCTCACCACTTTCGGCCGCGTGGTCGAGGCGGGCGGGGAATCCGTGGAGCTCGAACGGCTGGTGGCCGGCAGCTGGGTCTACGGCACGTTCTCCACCTGGATCGGCGAGCGCGACAAGAACCGCGGCTGGGACCTGCTCGGCGCGGCCAAGCAGGCCTTCGACGCCGCCGTGGCCGAGGGTCGCCTGCAGGGGGACCGGTTGCGGCGGGCCGAGCACCAGCTGGCGATCTGCGAGGGCTCGGACTGGTTCTGGTGGTTCGGGGACGACAACCTGCCGTCCGTGGTCAGCGAGTTCGAGCGCCTCTACCGCCTCCAGCTCACCAGCCTCTACCAGTTGATCGGCGAGACCCCGCCGGACGAGCTCTCGCGGGTGTTCACCCGCGGGGGCGGGGACGGCAGCCGGGGCGGGGCCATGCGGGCCGGCCGGGGAGGCGGGTGACCATGGCGGATGCCTCCCCCCTCGGCGATCGCCGGGCCGGTCTGCTGCTCCACCCCACCTCGCTGCCCGGCCCCTATGCCCAGGGCGACATCGGCGTCGAGGCGCGCAACTTCGTCGACTTTCTGGCTGCCGCGGGCTTTCGCGTCTGGCAGATGCTGCCGGTGGGGCCGGCGGACGGGGCGGGCTCGCCGTACTCCGCCTTCTCCACCCATGCCGGCAACCCCGAGCTGATCGACATCGGGGGGCTGGTGGAAATGGGCTGGCTGCTCCCGGCGGAGGCCGAGGCCCCGGGAGGAGATGCCGCCTTCCGGCGCCGATGCCTCCAGCTCGCCGGTGGCCGTTTCTTCGACGCCGGGGCCGAGCGCGAGGGGCTGGCGGCATTCCGCGAGCGCCACGCCCGCTGGCTGGAGGATTTCGCGCTCTTCTCCGCCCTGAAACAGCACTTTTCCGGGCGGCCCTGGTTCGAATGGCCCGAGCCGCTGCGACTGCGCGACCCGGACGCCCTGGCGGCGGCCCGCGACACCCACGCGGCCGCCATCGACCAGGTGGTCTTCGAGCAGTACGTCTTCGAGTGCCAGTGGCAGGCGCTCCGGGGGCACGCCCGGGAGCGGGGTGTCGCCCTGTTCGGCGACCTGCCCATCTTCGTGGCCCGCGACAGTGCCGAGGTCTGGAGCGAACCCGGCTATTTCAAGCTCGACGCCCACGGGCAATGCCGGGTGGTGGCCGGCGTGCCGCCGGACTACTTCTCCGCCACCGGCCAGCGCTGGGGCAACCCGGTCTATCGCTGGGACCGCCTCGAGGCCGACGACTTTGGCTGGTGGAAGGCGCGCATGGCTACCCAGCTGGCGCGTTTCGACCTGGTGCGCATCGACCATTTCCGCGGCCTCGAGTCGGCCTGGGAGATCCCGGCGGAATCGGAGGATGCCACCCGGGGTCGGTGGGTGGAGGCCCCCGGACGGGCGCTGCTCGAGGCGCTGCACGCGCATTTCGACGCCCTGCCGCTGGTGGCCGAGGATCTCGGCGTGATCACCCCCGCCGTGGACGCCCTGCGCGAGGCCTTCGACCTGCCGGGCATGCGCATCCTGCAGTTCGCCTTCGATTCCGACGCCCGCAATCCCTACCTTCCGCACAACCACGCGGCCAACACCGTGGTCTACACGGGCACCCACGACAACGACACCACCCGCTCCTGGGCGGAGGGGCTGGATGCGGCGACGGCCGCGCGGGTGGCCGACTACCTCGGTGAACCGGGGGAGGCGATGCCCTGGCCGCTGGTGCGCGCCGCGCTCGCCTCGGTGGCCCGGCTGGCGGTGGTGCCCATGCAGGACGTGCTGGCCCTGGGCGGCGAGGCACGCATGAACACCCCGGGCACCGAGGCGGGCAACTGGCGCTGGCGTTTCCAGTGGTCGCAGGTGGGCGATGGCCTGGCCGGGTACCTGGCCCGGCTCAATGCCCTCTACGGCCGGGGCTGAGACCCCGGCCCCCGGCATTCGTCAGAGCCAGCGCATCAGGCCCAGCTCGTAGGGGTGGGACAGCAGCCGGTGGTTGGGTGCGAAGCGCAGCCGGTAGTACTGGAGCCCGGAGAAGTCCGGGTGGACGTTCAGCCCGAACAGCCAGCAGCCGTCGCCGCATTCCTCGATGGGGTCGAGGTGGTAACAGGAGAGGGTGCGGAATTCGCCGTTCTCCCGGCTCACCTGGCATTCCACCAGGATGTCGTCCGGTGTCAGCCCGTTGAGGTCGATGCGCACGCGGATCTCGAGTTCCTGGTCGGCGTAGAGGGCGTCGGGGGCGGGATCGGTGCGCTCGGCATGCACGCCGTCCCAGCGCTCGTGGATCTTGCGTTTCCACGCCGCCAGTTCCTCGGCCGGCGCGGCCGCGTCGGCCCGCAGTTGGCGGTGCTTGCGGATCGACGGCAGGTAGTAGCCGCGGATGTAGTCCATCAGCATCCGCTCGGCATTGAAATGCGGCAGGATCGAGGCGAGCGAGGCCTTCGACATCCGCACCCACTCCTTGGAGTAGCCGTTGCGGTTGGGCGAGTAGTACTGCGGGATGACCTGCTGCTCGATGATGTCGAGGAGGTCGGATGCCTCCTCGAAGTCACGCTGCTCGGGGTCGAAGTCGCCGTCGTGGGGCGTGATGGCCCAGCCGTTCTCGCCGTTGTAGCCCTCGGCCCACCAGCCGTCGAGCACCGAGAGGTTGATGCCGCCATTGATGGCCGCCTTCTCGCCCGAGGTGCCGGAGGCCTCCAGCGGGTGCACGGGGGTGTTGAGCCAGACGTCGCAACCGGTGACCAGCTTGCGGGCCATGGACAGGTCGTAGCCCTCGAGCAGCAGCAGCTTGCCCTGGAAACGCGGCTCCATGCTCAGCTGGTGGATGCGGCGAATCAGGGCCTGGCCGGGCTCGTCCTTGGGATGGGCCTTGCCGGCGAAGACCAGCAGTACCGGCCGTTGTGGGTCGTTGACCAGGCGCGCGAGGCGGTCGGGGTCGGAGAACAGCAGGGTGGCCCGCTTGTAGGTGGCGAAGCGCCGCGCGAAGCCGATGACGAGCATGTCCCGCTCGGGCTTGCCGACGTGCTCGCAGAGGCGGCGGATCAGGGCCTCGGAGGAACCGTTGCGACGGTGCTGTTTCACCACCCGCTCGTGGATGTCGCTGAGCATCTCGGTCTTGAGCGACTGGCGCAGGCTCCAGTAGCGGTGATCGGGGATGTGCTCGATGGCCGATTGCCAGAAGTCCGGGTTGCGCAGTTCGTCGCGCCAGTCACGGAACTGCGACTCGAACAGGTTGGTCCATTCGCGGGCCAGGAAGGTGGGCACGTGCACGCCGTTGGTCACGAAGCCCACCGGGTTCTCCTCGGGCGGGATCTCGGGCCAGATATAGGCCTCCATCTGGGAGGCGATGCGCCCGTGGATGGCGCTCACGCCGTTCTGGAAGCGCGAGCCGCGCATGGCCAGGGCGGTCATGTTGAAGTGGTCGGAGTGGTTGGGCGAGCCTCCGAGGGCATAGACCCGGCCGCGATCGATGCCCACCCGGTCGAGGTAGGGGCCGAGGTAGCGGTCCATGAGCGAGACGTGGAAACGATCGTGACCGGCCTCGACCGGGGTGTGGGTGGTGAAGACCGTGCCTGCCGCGGTGAGCTCGAGGGCGACGTCGAATTCCCGGCCCGACTCGACCTCGTGAAAGCAGCGCTCGAGCACCTGGAAGGCGGAATGTCCCTCGTTGATGTG
This sequence comes from Halothiobacillus sp., assembly GCA_018623495.1. Classification (GTDB taxonomy): domain Bacteria; phylum Pseudomonadota; class Gammaproteobacteria; order JAAZVP01; family JAAZVP01; genus JAAZVP01. The sequence goes on from JAAZVP010000001.1 coordinate 121,007, forward strand.
CCAGACGCTCGGCTCCAGCCCCAGTGCCGCCAGGGCCCGCACGCCGCCGATACCCAGCACGATCTCCTGCTGGATGCGCATGGCGGTGTCGCCGCCGTAGAGCTGGTAGGTGATGCCCCGGTCATGGTCGCCGTTCTCCGGGATATCGGTATCCAGCAGGTAGAGGGAAATGTGCCCGGCCTTGGCCTGCCAGACCTGCGCGGTGATCTCGCGGTCCTCCAGCGGGACGCGCACCGCGAGCGGCTCGCCGTCGGCGTTTTCGGCGCGACTGATGGGCAGGTTGCCGAAGTCGGTGGGGCAGTAGTGCGCGACCTGGTTGCCGTGGCCGTCGATGGTCTGGGTGAAGTAGCCCTGGCGGTAGAGCAGGCCCACGCCGACGAAGGGCAGGCGCAGGTCCGAGGCGGCCTTGCAGTGGTCGCCGGCGAGGATGCCCAGCCCGCCGGAGTAGAGCGGCACGGCCTCGGTGAAGCCGAACTCGGCACAGAAGTAGGCGATCAGGTCGGTGCCGGGGTCGAGTTCGTCGGCCACCGGCGAGGAGATCTCGTCGCTGTGGTAGAGCGCGTATTTCTGCAGCACGCGCTCGTAGTCCTCGACGAACAGCCGGTCCTCGGCCGCGGCGTCGAGCTTGTCCTGGGCAATGCGGCGCAAAAAGACCTTGGGATTGTGTCGACACGCCTCCCAGAGCGCCTCGTCCAGCCGCCAGAACAGGCCGCGGGTGTCGCGGTCCCAGGAGAACAGCAGGTCGTTGGCCAGGGTCTTGAGTTGTTTCAGGCGCTCGGGGATCCGCGGGCGGGCCTCCAGAGAATAGCGTGTGCCGGGCATGCTCGTTTCCTCGGACGAATCGCGGGTTGATGGACCGCAGTTGAACAGGCCACTGTAAATGGCTGATGAAACGGTGTGCCGGTTCCGCTCGCAAGCCGACCGGCAGCCACCGGCGGGCTCGTTTCTAGCCCTGCGACCAAAGATAACAGTCAGCAAGCGAAAAGGCGCAAGCAATATGGCGATGCAATACCGTGAACTGGGGCGCAGCGGCATCCGGGTGAGCCGGATCGCCCTGGGGACCATGACCTTCGGCGAGCAGAACAGTGAATCCGAGGCCCACGACCAGCTCGACATGGCCGTGGATCGCGGTATCAACTTCATCGACACCGCGGAGCTCTACGCGATCCCGCCGCGGGCCGAGACCTTCGGCCGGACCGAGGAATACATCGGCAGCTGGCTCGCTCGCCGGGGTCGGCGAGACGACCTGGTGATCGCCTCCAAGGCCACCGGCCCCGGGGGATTCGTCGAGCACATCCGCGGCGGCCCGCGGCTCGACCGCACCCACCTGGAGAAGGCCCTGGAGGGCAGCCTGCGGCGCCTGGGCACGGACTACCTGGACCTCTACCAGATCCACTGGCCGGAACGTTCCACCAACTTCTTCGGTCGCCTCGGTTACCGGGTGGCCGAGGAGGCGGACGTGGTCCCCATCGAGGAGACGCTGGCGGTGCTCGACGACTTCGTGCGCGCCGGCAAGGTGCGCGCCATCGGCATCTCCAACGAGACGCCCTGGGGGGTGATGGAGTACCTGCGCCTGGCCCGGGAGCGGGGCTGGCCGCGCATCGAGAGTATCCAGAACCCCTACAACCTGCTCAACCGCAGCTTCGAGGTGGGTCTGGCGGAGATGGCCCATCGTGAACGCGTCGACCTGCTGGCCTATTCGCCACTGGGTTTCGGCGTTCTCAGCGGCAAGTACCTCCACGGCCGGCGTCCCCGGGGGGCACGACTGACCCGCTTCGAGCACTATACCCGCTACTCGGGACCGCAGGCGGTCGCCGCCACCGAGGCCTACGCGGAGATCGCCCGCGAGCACGGCCTGTCGCCGGCCCAGTTGGCGCTCGCCTTCATCAACTCGCGTCCGTGGCTGGGCGCCAACATCATCGGTGCCACGACTCTCGAGCAGTTGGCCGAGAACATCGACAGCATCGAGGTCAAGCTCGACGAGGCGGCCCTCGAGGCCATCGAGGACGTGCATGACCGCTATCCCTACCCCTCGCCGTGACCCGGCGGGGCGGCGGCGGATGCTATGATGTCCGCCCTTTCCGCCAACCAGCAGCAGGGCAGTTGAGATCGATGAAGGTTCGCACGCGCTTTGCCCCCAGCCCGACCGGGTTTCTCCACATCGGCGGCGCCCGCACGGCGCTCTTTTCCTGGCTTTTCGCCCGCAAGCACGGGGGCGACTTCGTGCTGCGCATCGAGGACACCGACATCCAGCGCTCGACCATCGAGTCGGTCAACGCCATCCTCGAGGGCATGAACTGGCTGGGGCTGGACTACGACGAGGGCCCCATCCACCAGACCGAGCGCATGGGCCGCTACAAGGAGGTCATCGAGCGCCTGCTGGACGAGGGCAAGGCCTACTACTGCTATTGCAGCAAGGAACGGCTGGACGCGATGCGCGAAGAGCAACGCGCGCGGGGCGAGAAGCCGCGTTACGACGGCCGCTGCCGGCACCGCAAGGGTCCGCCGCCGGCGGGGGTCGACCCGGTGGTGCGGTTCAAGAACCCGCAGGAAGGGGAGGTCGTGGTCGAGGACGCGGTCCGCGGCACGGTGACCTTCGCCAACCAGGAACTCGATGACCTGATCATCGCCCGCTCCGACGGCACGCCCACCTACAACCTCACGGTGGTGGTGGACGACCTGGACATGGGCATGACCCACGTCATCCGCGGCGACGATCACCTCAACAACACCCCGCGCCAGATCAATATCCTGCGCGCCCTGGGCGAGCAGCCGCCCATCTACGGCCACGTGCCGATGATCCTGGGGCCGGACGGCAAGCGCCTCTCCAAGCGCCACGGCGCCATGAGCGTGATGGAATACCACAACGAGGGCTTTCTGCCGGAGGCGGTGCTCAACTACCTGGTGCGCCTGGGCTGGTCCCACGGCGACCAGGAGGTCTTCGACCTCGACGAGATGGTCGAGCACTTCGAGCTCGAGGCGGTGAACCGGGCGGCCTCGACCTTCAACACCGAGAAGCTGTTGTGGCTCAACCAGCAGCACATGATGCGCAGTCGCCCCGAGCACCTCGCCCGTCACTTGAGCTGGCACCTGGGCAACCTGGGCATCGATCCCGAGCGCGAGGGGCCGTCGGCGGCCAGGGTGGCCGAGACGCTGCGCGAGCGCAGCAAGACGCTCAAGGAGCTCGCGGAGTCGGGGGCCTACTTCTTCCGGGATTTCGAGGCCTACGACGAGAAGGCGGCCAAGAAGCACTTCCGCGGCCCCGCGCTGAATGCCCTGGAGCACCTCTACGAGCGCCTGGCGGCGGTCGAGGACTGGCAGGCCGGGATCCTCGGTGACGTGGTGAAGGCGGTCTGCGAGGAGCTCGAGCTCAAGATGCCCAAGGTGGCCCTGCCGCTGCGGGTGGCGGTGACGGGGACCTCGTTCTCGCCCTCGATCGATCTCACCCTGGAACTGATCGGCCGGGAGAAAACCCTCGCACGCCTGGGCCGGGCGATCGATTTCATGAAATCGCAACAGGGGGGTTGACGCTCCCCGGGGTGGTGCGTAGGATACGCACCACATCGACGCGATGGGGCCATAGCTCAGCTGGGAGAGCGCCTGCATGGCATGCAGGAGGTCGGCGGTTCGATCCCGCCTGGCTCCACCACCTTTTCCTTCCCTCCCCCTTTTTTCCCCTTGATGAAACAAGCCGCCAAGCTGGTTCTGATCCTCAGCATCGCCGTGACCGCGGTCGGGCTGGTCGTCGGACTCGGTGGCATGCTCTTCGATTTCGGCGACTTCGCCTTCAAGTTCCTGATGCTCGTGCCGTTCGGTTTCCTCTTCACCTTTGCTTCGCTGACGGTCTGGGTACTGCTCGGCGGCGACTGAGCCGGCGCCGGGGCGCCTCGGGAAACCCCCTTGTCGCGCACACCCGTCCTGACCGGGGCGCGACGGGACGGTAGCGGACTCCGAATCATGGATCGAGCGCATGTGGGCGGGTGCGCCGAAGGTGGCGTTGGCTGGCGCTGCCGTCGCCCTGGTGCGTGCCGGCGAGGCCGGCTCCGACATCGGCCGTCGTGCGGGCTTGTCGTTTTCCCGGTCGATCCGCTCGTTCCCCCGTCCGGGCCGCGTTCCGGCCTGTGCCTCGGCTGGTTTCGCCAGCGCAGGTTCGCAGCGGCTTCTGGAGGCACCCGACCAGCCCCGCGCCGGGCGGTCTCGATCCGGTGACGGTTCGCTGGCGGTCGGCCCGGGTGGGTCTCGCGTTTCCGGGACCGCGATGCGCTGTCGAAGGGGGAGGGTGACGGCAATCCGGCGCCCTGCAGCCGTCGTCTGACGGGTGTCAGGCGCGGGCGATGCTGCGTCGCCCCTGGGCCGGGCCGGTGGTGCCGTGGTTGTCGTAGGTGTCGCCGTCACCGGGGCCGCCGGTGAGGATGCGGAGGGTGTTCTGGGCGGTGCGGGCACCGCGGCGGGCGAGTTCGGCATTGCCGCTGTTGAGTTCGGCGATCCGCCCGAGGCGTTCGTGGATCGACCGCCAGCGCTGCTGAAGGGGCGTGTCGCCGAGACCCTCGACGAAGGCCGTCATTTCGGCCGGTTCGCCGCCCTCGGCGCGGACCATGCGGAGCCGCTCGCCCTCGAGGTGATCGAGGGAGGCGAGCAGGGCCTGGAGCCGCTCGGATTCCTTCTGCACGCGCTCGGGCTCGTTCTCCGCCATGGCCCCGCGGATCTCGGTCATGGCGTTCTCGAGATCGGCGAGCAGCGGCTCGAGCCGGTCGAACAGTTCGGCGAGCGAGGTGCTCACTTAACGCAGCCCTGCGGAAAGTTCGAGCGCGATGAATTTCTCGGCGACCTTGTCCGGGTCGACGCTGTATTCACCGGAGCTGATCATTTCCTTGATGCGATCCACCTTGGCCTGGTCGATCGCGGGCTCCTGCGCGAGTTGCCCTTCCATGTTGCGGATCCTCTCTGCATCCCGGGTGAGGGACACCTGGTCGTCACCTGCCTGCACGCGCTTGCCGGCATTGTCGCCGGCCGGCACTCCCGTGCCCCCGCGTGCCTCGTTCTCGAGCGGCTGGCGTGTTCCCCGGTCCGGGCGGATGTTACCGTAACCGCCGTCGATTGGGCTGGCCATTGTCGTCTCCCAATTGGCTTGTCTTTGCGTTCTCTATCGGCACCCTGGCCACCAACTTTAGCAGACTGGGGTAGCCAGTCGCATTCACCGCACCCGGACCTCGCCGGGCCCGGTGACCTCGCCCTCGATACGTTTGCCCGAGGCCAGGTTCTCCACGCCGATGCGGCTGCCCACGGCGCCGTCCCGGAGCGCCTTGCCCTCCGTGGACACCACGATGGCGCCGCTGCCGGCCCGGATCGTCACCCGGTCGCCCCGGGAGATGACCTCGTGGGGGCGCACATAGCTGGTCCGCAGCGCCTCGCCGGCGTCGATGGAACGACGCAGTTCCTGGCCGAGCACGCTCCGGGCGTCGGTGAGATGACGCTCGCCCATGCGCCGGATCCGCCGGTGTTGCACCTCCACGTCGGCCTCGGTCAGCACCTGCCCGCGGGCGAGGGCGCGGCTGGCCACCAGGACCGGCCGTTCCAGCGAGACCCGGGCAGAGACGTAGAGCTGCCAGCGTTGGCTGCCGGGGCAGCGTACCTGGACCACCGGTCGAGCGCTCTCGCGGCTTCGACCGGGGACGTCGACGGCGAGTTCCGTGTCACAGCGGGGCAGGCGCAGGCGCGGGTCCGGCGGGTTGACGACGATCTCGAGGTTGCGTCCGTCGGCCTCCGAAAAGGCCCGCTCGAGGGCCGTCTCGGCGGCACTCACCACGCCTTCCAGTGGTTGCCAGTCGGCAGACCGGCTATCATGCGCGTGGACGCTGCAACACAGGGCCAGTAGCATGGCGGGGATGCGCGCAATCCCGGTGCGGCGGCGTCGTGGCCGTGAATGAGACGTCTTTTTCATGGGTCGACCTGCTCGGCACTGTGGATCGGCGGGGCGCGATGCCCCGCCCAGTGGTTAGCAAGGTTCGGGCCAGCGATTGCCGGAAAAGCGGTTCAAGTTTGCTCGCGGGCGGCCGTTAACGCTCGGCAGGAAGAGTTGGAGTAATCGACCATGTCTGATGTCCTCGCTTCGGTGGATTCCCGCACACAGCTCGCGGGGCACAACCGGATGGAGCTGCTGCTGTTCGGGCTGGGCACCGGCCAGAAATACGGCATCAACGTCTTCAAGGTCCGCGAGGTGATCCGTTGCCCGGACCTCTCGCCGGTGCCCGAGTCGGGTCCGTCGATCAAGGGGATCGCCGACATTCGCGGCAGCACCATCACCGTGATCGACCTGGGCCGGGCGGTGGGTCTGCCCGGCACGAAGGACGAGGATATCGCCGACTCCTTCGTGGTCGTCACCGAGTACAACGCCAACGTCCAGGGCTTTCTCGTGGACTCGGTGGACCGCATCGTCAATCTCAGCTGGGAGGACATCAAGTCGCCCCCCACGGGTACGACGGCGCAGAAGAACTACCTGACCGCGGTGACCCACGTCGACAAGGAGCTGGTGGAGATCATCGACGTGGAGCAGGTGTTCGCCAACGTCATGGGCATTTCCTCGGAGCTCTCCGAGGACGTCGAGCAGCACGCCAGCAGCATCGACACCAAGCAGAGCCTGGTGCTGGTGGCCGACGATTCCTTCGTCGCCCGCAACCAGGTCAAGCGTACCCTCGACCGCCTGGGGATCAAGAGCGTGCTGGCCAAGGACGGGCAGGAGTGTCTCAACCAGCTCAAGCGCTGGAAGGAGAATTCGCCGGAACTGCTCGACAAGCTGAGCATGGTGGTCTCGGACATCGAGATGCCCAACATGGACGGCTACACGCTCACCCAGGCGATTCGCGCCGACAAGGAGCTCGGGCACCTGTTCGTGCTGCTGCACTCGTCGCTGTCCGGCGTGTTCAACGAGAACATGGTCAAGAAGGTGGGTGCTGACCTGTTTCTGCCCAAGTTCCATCCCGACGAGCTGGCGGAGGTCGTCCTCGACCGCATCCGTGACCAGCAGGCGGAGCGCGGTTGACGACGCGCGGCGCCACACCCGACGCGTCCTCCCGCCAGGCGTTCGAGCGTTTCCGCGAGCTCCTGGCGCGGGAGACGGGGATCGTCATCGACGAGAGCAAGCGCTACCTCGTCGAGAACCGCCTCGGGCGACTGATTGTCGACGAGGGCCTGGATGGTCTCGAGGATGTGGTCAAAAAAATGACGTCGGCCGGGGGCCGGGAGTTCAAGACCCGGGTCATCGACGTCATGACCACCAACGAGACCCAGTGGTTTCGCGACCGCTATCCCTTCGAGGCACTGCGCCAGATCATCCTGCCCGAACTGGGCGGCCGGACGGGCAGCCTGCGCATCTGGTCCGCGGCCTGCTCCACGGGCCAGGAGCCGTACTCGCTGAGCATGATCCTCGAGGCCTACCGGCAGCAGTCGGCGCAGCGCGTCGATGCCCGGATCGTCGCCACCGATCTCTCGGAGACCGCCCTGCACCAGGCCCGGGAAGGGATCTACGACCAGTTCTCCATTCTCCGCGGCCTCGACCGGGCCCAGCGTGACCGCTTCTTCACCCCCGTGGATGCCAAGCGCTGGCGCGTCAGGGACGCGGTGCGCCGGCGGGTGGAATTCCGTCGCCAGAACCTGCTCGAGAGCTTCACCGGCCTGGGGCGTTTCGACGTGGTCTTTTTGCGCAACGTCCTGATCTACTTCTCCCAGGAGGTCCGCCAGGATATCCTGCGGCGCCTGACCGCGCAGATGAACGCGGGCGGCTACCTGGTTCTCGGGGCCTCCGAGTCGCTGGGTGCCATGTCGTCCTCCTTCGAGATGGTGCGGGTGCCCGGGGGCGGCATCGTCTACCGCCGCAAGGCGTAGCACTCCGCACTCCGCACTCCGCACTCCGCACTCCGCACTCCGCACTCCGCACTCCGCACTCCGCACTCCGCACTCCGCACCATTTGGCA
>JAAZVP010000088.1 GCA_018623495.1 Halothiobacillus sp.
GCGCCGATCCCAGCGACGCACTGCCGGCCACGGCCATCACCAGGGCGAAGATCAGGATGCCCAGGGCATCGTCGATGGCCACCATGCCCAGCAGAGTGGTCGTCAACGGCCCACGGGCACGATACTGGTGGAGCACGGCGACGATTGCCGCCGGCGCGGTCGCCGGGGCTATGGCCCCGAGCACCAGGGCGAAAAGCCAGACCGGCAGGTCGGCTACCGTGATGCCGGCCACCAGCACGGCAGCGAAAACCGCCAGAAAGGCGCCGCTGACCTCCCCCAGCGTGGCCCCCACGATGGTCCACCCCAGTCGGCGCAACTGGCCGACGGTGATGGAACCGCCGATCAGATAGGCAATCACCCCGAGGGCCACGCTCACCAGCGGCCGGGTCCAGTCGAGATCGGTCACCCCCAGCCACCCTCCAAGGAGGTCCGGAGAGAAGACCAGGCCCACCAGGATGTAGGCCACGACCCGGGGCAGGTTGAGCCATGCCGCCACGGCCGTGCCCGCGACGAGCCCCGAGACCGCCAACAGTCCGATCAGCAGGAGTTGCAGGGTGTCGCCGCCCGCTTCAGGCATCGATGCCTCGAGGGAATGACTGGATGCAACGAAGTATAGGAAAAGCCCGGCGCCGCGGCCGGGCCGGGGCTGGGGTCACCCGGCCTTGCGCGCCGCGCGCTTGCGGCCGGACTCGGTGAGCTCGCGCTTGCGCACGCGCACGTTCTCGGGGGTGATCTCCACCAGCTCGTCGTCGTCGATGAACTCCAGCGCCTGCTCCAGGGTGAGCCGCAGGGGCGGGGTGAGCTGGATGTTCTCGTCGGAGCCGGCGGCCCGCACGTTGGTGAGTTTCTTGGCCTTCAGCGGGTTGACCGTGAGGTCGTTCTCGCGGGCGTGGATGCCGATCACCTGGCCCTGGTAGACCTCGTCGCCCGGACCGATCATCAGCTGGCCGCGTTCCTGGAGGTTGAACAGGGCGTAGGCGAGGGCCTTGCCGGTCTCGGCGGAGATGATCGCGCCGTTGATGCGGTTGCCGATGGGGCCTTCCTTGCTCGGACCGTAGTGGTCGAAGACCGAGAACATCAGGCCGGTGCCCTGGGTGGCGGAGAGGAACTCGGTGCGGAAACCGATCAGCCCGCGGGCAGGGATGATGAAGTCCAGGCGCACGCGTCCCTGGCCGTCGGTGTCCATGTTGGTCATCTCGCCCTTGCGCAGGCCGAGCTTCTCCATCACCGAGCCCTGGTGCTGTTCCTCGACGTCCACCACCAGCTGCTCGTAGGGCTCCTGCTTCTGGCCGTTCTCGTCCTCGATGACGATCACCTGCGGGCGGGAGACGGCGAGCTCGAAGCCCTCGCGGCGCATGTTCTCGATCAGCACCGACAGGTGCAGCTCGCCGCGGCCGGAGACGCGCAGCTTCTCGGGGTCCTCGGTGTCCTCCACCCGCAGGGCCACGTTGTGCAGCAGTTCGCGTTCCAGGCGGTCGCGGATCTGGCGCGAGGTGAGGTACTTGCCCTCGCGGCCGGCGAAGGGCGAGTCGTTGACCTGGAAGGTCATGGAGACGGTGGGCTCGTCCACCGACAGGGCCGGCAGGGCCTCGGCGTTCTCGGGATCGCAGAGGGTGTCGGAGATGCGCAGGTCGCCCACGCCGGAGATGGCGACGATGTCGCCGGCCTCGGCGGACTCCACCTCCACGCGCTCGAGGCCGTCAAAGCCCAGAATCTGGCCGATGCGCGCCGAGCGCGTCTCGCCCTCGCGGTCGACCACGGTGACCGACATGTTGCGGTGGGCCATGCCGCGCTTGATCCGGCCCACGCCCAGCACGCCCAGGTAGGTGTTGTAGTCCAGCGAGCTCACCTGCATCTGGAACGGCGCCTCGCGGTCCACGTCCGGCGGCGAGACGCGGTCCACGATGGCCTGGAACAGCGGCGTCATGTCGCCCTCGCGGACCGTGTCGTCCTCGCTGGCGTAGCCGTTGAGCGCGGAGGCGTAGATGATCGGGAAGTCCAGCTGCTCGTCGCTGGCGCCGAGGCGGTCGAAGAGGTCGAAGACCTGGTCGATCACCCAGTCCGGCCGCGAGCCGGGGCGGTCGATCTTGTTGACCACCACGATGGGCTTGAAGCCCATGTCGAAGGCCTTCTGGGTGACGAAGCGGGTCTGCGGCATGGGGCCGTCGACGGCATCCACCAGCAGCAGCACCGAGTCCACCATCGACAGCACCCGCTCCACTTCGCCGCCGAAGTCGGCGTGGCCGGGGGTGTCGACGATGTTGATCCGGTAGTCGTTCCAGTCGATGGCGGTGTTCTTCGCCAGGATGGTGATGCCCCGCTCGCGCTCGAGGTCGTTGGAATCCATCACCCGCTCGGGGGCGTCGGCCCGTTCACCGAGGGTGCCGGACTGGCGCAGCAGCTGGTCGACCAGGGTGGTCTTGCCGTGGTCGACGTGGGCGATGATGGCGATATTGCGGCGTTTGACGCTCACGGGGTCACTCCAGAAACAAAACAGGCGGGCATTATAGGGCCTGGGGCGCCGCTTGCCGAATCTGTCTGCATTCCCCTTCCCGTCTTGTGGAAATTCGGCTGTCCCGCGACCCGGCGGCCGATTAAAGTCCGGTCGCGAGGGGCCGAAAAGAGAGGCGCGGGCGGAACCGGGCCGCCGAGAAGCCCGAAGCGCCGCGCAGCCGTTCGACCGGGACGGCGCACCCCGAACCTTTCGTCACCGCCAAGCCGGATCCGCGAACCATGACCACCAATCGTGTCACGCCGACCAACCGCGCCATGGAGCTCCAGCCCGACGAGTTCATCGTCTCCAAGACGGACACCCAGGGCCGGATCACCTACGCCAACCGGGTATTCATGCGCCTTTCGGGTTATACCGAGGCCGAACTGCTGGGGGCCAACCACAACATCCTGCGCCACCCGGACATGCCCAAGGGCGTCTACAAGCTCTTCTGGGACACCATCAGCCAGGGCGGCGAGTTCTTCGGCTTCGTCAAGAACCTGTGCAAGACCGGCGATCACTACTGGGTGTTCGCCACCGTGACCCCGGACTTCGACGCCCGCGGGCGCATCGAGGGCTATTTCTCGGTGCGCCGCCGGCCGGCCGCCGGGGCCGTGGAGCGCATCACCCCTCTCTACGAGCACATGCTCGACATCGAGCGCAGGACCGGGGGCGCCGGCGCCGCGGCGGCCTCGCTGACCTACCTCCAGGAACAACTGCGAGAGGAGCACGCGGGCTATGAACCGTTTGTTTTTGGCCTCCAGGCTTAAGCTCTACCTGGCCGGCTACAACCTGCTGATCCTGGGCACCATCAGCGGCGCCTACCTGTTCGAGAGCCGGGCCATCCTGTGGCTGATCCTGCTGGCCTCGCTGGGGCTCACGGCCTGGCTGGTCCACAAGATCGCCCGCCCCTTCCAGGCGCTCGAAGACATCAAGGCGATGGTCACCGCCGGCTACCAGGGGCGCTTCCACCAGCGGGTGACCAACGTGCGCCTGATGGGCGAGGTGGGCCAGCTGGCCTGGGAGACCAACGAGATGTTCGACCAGATCGAGACCTTACATGCGCGAGGTCCGCAGCGCGTTCGAGCACGTCTCCCACGAGCAGTACTACCGCCGCCCCCTGCGCCAGGGTCTGCGCGGCGAGTTCGCCACCGTGCTCGAACAGATCGACGAGGCCCTCGAAACCATCGAGCGCAACAACCGCTTCATCGTGCGCAACCGCCTGACCTCCGAGATGCAGGGGCTCAACACCGAGCACATGCTCAAGCACCTGCGCCTGTCGCAGTCGGACCTCGCGCGGATCAACGAGGAGCTCCACGGCGTCGACGAGATCTCCCAGGACAACGCCGAGAAGGCCCATGCCAGCGCCTCGCTGGTGGAACGGCTCACCGATTCACTGGAGACCACCCGCGAGCGCGTCCAGCAGGGCAACGCCTCCATCGCCGAGATGAACCGCATGGGCGAGAAGATCACCGGCGTGCTCGAGCTGATCAAGCAGATCGCCGAGAAGACCAACCTGCTGGCCCTCAACGCCTCCATCGAGGCCGCCCGTGCCGGCGAGCACGGCCGCGGGTTCGCGGTGGTGGCCGACGAGGTCAAGAAGCTGGCGCAGAACACCAAGGAGGCCACCGAGGAGATCGACGGCGTGGTGGCCCGCTTCCGCGACGACAGCGCCGAGATGATGGAGAACTCCGAGTCCATCGCCGGCATGACCGAGGAGGTGGCCAACGAGACCCGCGGGCTGCGCGACCGCTTCCGCGAGTTCTCCGAGACCGCCGAAAGGACCCACTCGGCGGTCGAGTTCGCCGCCACCGTGGCCTTCACCTCGCTGATCAAGGTCGACCACCTGATCTACAAGCAGAACGGCTACCAGGCCTTCCGCGAAGGGGACCAGTCCGAGGCCGCCGAGGCAGTGCGCGTCGACCACCACCAGTGCCGCCTCGGCCAGTGGTACGACAACCAGGCCAGCGAGAAGTACCGCGGCCTGGCCGCCTTCGACGCCCTCGACGAGCCCCACCGGCGGGTTCACCAGCGCATGGCCGAGGTCCTCGACCTGATGGAAGAGGACTGGGAGACCGACCCCGACATCCAGCAGCAGATACTCGATACCTACCGCGCCTCGGAGGACGCCAGCGAGGAGGTCTTCCAGGGCATCGAGCGCATGATCTCCGAGCGTTACCCCGACCGCGCCTGATCTCCGCCCGCCCTTCCCCGGGCAGCGCCACGCCCCTCGGCCTGCCCGCCCCGCCCGACGAGAAACCCGACGATCGACCCGGACCCTCGCGGTCCGCTCTTGCAATGCGAGCGAGAACCGTTATCATTCGCTTCACCAAACGAGATTGATTCCCGTTTGCAAGGACATGACCAAGTGAACGGAATGCGTCTTTTTTTGGTTCGTAAACGCTTCTCATTCGCGCCTGCATTCGCAACCATTGACCCAGGGACCGAGACCGTGAGACACAACCGCCCCGTTTCCACCGCCCTGACCTCCGCCATCCTCGCCGCCCTGGCCGGCGGCGCCCA
>JAAZVP010000089.1 GCA_018623495.1 Halothiobacillus sp.
CCGCGGGGTCGGCCTGCGCTCTCCGCGGCCCGGTGATCTCGGTCGAGGCCGGTGGGAGCGACCTCCCGGTCACGAACGGGTTGGGTCTGCCGGTCGGCCGGGGACATTCGCGGCGGGGACGCCGCTCCCATGACCCGCGACCTCGCCCGGCTCCGCGGGGTCGGCCTGCGCTCTCCGCGGCCCGGTGATCTCGGTCGAGGCCGGTGGGAGCGACCTCCCGGCCGCGAACGGGGTCGGTCAGCGGAAGTCGTCGATCGCGGCGGCGTAGTCGATGGTCAGCGGGGCGTGGTCGGAGAGGCGCTCGCCGGTGTAGATCGCGGTGCGCTCCACGGTCTCGCCGATACCGGGCGTGACCACGTGGTAGTCGATCCGCCAGCCCGTGTTGTTGGCCCAGGCCTGGCCGCGGTGGGACCACCAGGTGTAGCTGTGCTCGGGCTGGTCGAGCTGGCGGAAGGCATCCACCCAGCCGGCATCGCCGAACAGTTCGTCCAGCCAGGCCCGTTCCTCGGGCAGAAAGCCGGAGTTCTTCTGGTTGCCCCGCCAGTTCTTCAGGTCGGCCCGGGTGTGGGCGATGTTCCAGTCGCCGCAGAGCACGTATTCCCGCCCCTCGCCCCGCATCGCCCGCAGGCGCGGCATGAAGGCGTCCAAAAACCGCCACTTGGAGTCCTGCCGGTGCTCGCCGGAGGAGCCGGAGGGCAGGTAGAGCGAGGCCACCGACAGCCGGCCGAAACGGGCCTCGATGTAGCGTCCTTCCGCGTCGAACTCCTCGAAGCCCTCGCCCAGCCCGCGGACCACGGTGTCCGGCTCGACCCGGCTGTAGATGGCCACCCCGGAATAGCCCTTGCGCTCGGCGTCGAAGTAGAAGCTGTGGTAGCCGTCGGGGTCGAATTCCGGGGCGGTCAGCTGGTGTTTCTGGGCCTTGGTCTCCTGGATGCAGACCACGTCGGCGTCCTGGCTGGCCAGCCAGTCGAAGAAGCCCTTGCGGGCCGTGGCCCGGATGCCGTTGGCGTTGAAGCTGATGATGCGCATGGGAAGGCCGGTTCGGGAAAAGCCGCGGGATTATACGAGGGCGGCGCGCGACGGGCAACGCGCGGGACGAAGTTTGGTAGAATCGCGCGGTTATGGATGTAACCCCGATTCTCGATCCCCTCAACGACGAGCAGCGCGACGCGGTCACCGGGCCGGCGGCGCCCGCCCTGGTGCTCGCGGGCGCGGGCAGCGGCAAGACGCGGGTGCTGGTACACCGCATCGCCTGGCTGATCCGCGTGGAGGGCTGCTCGCCCTTCTCCCTCCTGGCGGTCACCTTCACCAACAAGGCGGCCCGCGAGATGCGGGCGCGCGCCGAGTCGCTGCTGGGGATCTCGGCCAACGGCATGTGGGTGGGTACCTTCCACGGGCTGGCCCACCGCATGCTGCGCGCCCACTGGCAGGAGGCGGGCCTGCCCCAGGCCTTCCAGATCCTCGATGCCGAGGACCAGAAGCGGCTGGTCAAGCGCATCATCCGCAACGAGGGGCTTGACGAGTCCCGCTGGCCGGCCAAGCAGGTCACCGGCTTCATCAACGCCCGCAAGGAGGAAGGCGTGCGCCCGGCGCACGTCGACGACGGCGGCGATCCCGTCCAGCGCCAGCTGGTGGCCCTGTACGCCGCCTACCAGCAGACCTGCGACCGCTCGGGGCTGGTGGACTTCGCCGAACTCCTGCTGCGCTCGCTGGAGCTGGTGCGCGACAACGAGACCATCCGCCGCCACTACCACGACCGCTTCCGCCACCTGCTGGTGGACGAGTTCCAGGACACCAACGCCCTGCAGTACGCCTGGCTGCGGCTGCTGGCCGGCGACCGCGCGCCGATCTTCGCCGTGGGCGACGACGACCAGTCCATCTATGGCTGGCGCGGGGCGCGGGTGGAGAACCTGCACGACTTCTCCCGCGACTTCCCCGCCGCCCGCGTGGTCCGCCTCGAGCGCAACTACCGCTCCACCGGTACCATTCTCTCCGCCGCCAACCGGCTGATCGCCAACAACCAGGGGCGGATGGGCAAGGAACTGTGGACCGAGGGCGAGGACGGCGACCCCATCCTGCTCTACAGCGCCTTCAACGACCAGGACGAGGCCCGCTTCGTGGTCGAGCGCATCCAGCAGGCGGTGGAGAACGGCCATGCCCGCAGCGAGGTGGCCGTGCTCTACCGGTCCAACGCCCAGTCGCGGCTGCTGGAGGAGACCCTGATCGGCTACCAGGTGCCCTACCGGGTCTACGGCGGGCTGCGGTTCTTCGAGCGCGCCGAGATCAAGGACGCGCTCGCCTACCTGCGCCTGCTGGTCAACCGCGAGGACGACGCCTCGCTGGAACGGGTGATCAACCGCCCGGCCCGCGGCATCGGCGACAAGACCCTCGCCGTGCTGCGGGAGAAGGCCCGCGATGCCGGCACCTCGCTGTGGCAGGCCGCCACCCTGACGGCGAGCAGCGGCGGCGGGCTGTCGGCGCGGGCGGCCAATGCCGTGCGGGCCTTCCTGCAACTGCTCGAGACCCTGGCCGAGGGCATCCGCGAGATCCCCATCCACGAGCAGGTGGAACACGTCGTCCACCGCAGCGGGCTGATCGAGTTCTACGGCAAGGAGCGCTCGGAAAAGGCCCAGTCGCGGGTGGAGAACCTCGAGGAGCTGGTGAGCGCGGCGCGCGGCTTTCGCTTCGACGAGGAGGTCCACGAGGGCATGACCCCGCTGGAGGCCTTTCTCGCCCATGCCGCGCTGGAGGCCGGCGAGGGCCAGGGGGATGCCTGGGAGGACTGCGTCCAGCTGATGACCCTGCACTCGGCCAAGGGCTTGGAGTTCCCCGTGGTCTTCATGGTGGGCATGGAGGAGGGGCTCTTCCCCCACCAGATGTCGATCGACGAACCCGGTCGGCTGGAGGAGGAACGTCGGCTCTGCTACGTGGGCATCACCCGCGCCCGCCAGCAGCTGATCCTCACCAGCGCCGAGCAGCGCCGCCTCTACGGCAAGGAGGTCTATCCCCAGCCGTCGCGGTTTCTCGGCGAGCTGCCCGGCGAGCTGGTCCACGAGGTGCGCCCCCGGGCCAGCGTCTCCCGGCCGCTGGCCCGCGAGCCGCAGGTGGCCGAGGAGGACTTCGGCCTGCGCCTGGGCCAGACCGTCCGCCACGCCCGCTTCGGCGAGGGGGTGGTCCTGGACACCGAGGGCGCCGGCGCCACCGCCCGCGTGCACGTCAACTTCGGTGCCGAGGGCAGCAAGTGGCTGGTGCTGGCCTACGCCCGGCTCGAGCCGGTGTGAGGTTTCATCCGCGTGAAACCTGGGCGGCATAGCCTGCCGGGTTCGCGCCGCGTTCAGTGACAACAGGGAGAGCACGGAATGAAACGTCGTGATTTCATCCGCCGGGCGGGGCTGGGCACGCTGGCCGCGGGCTCGGCCGCGCTCGCCGGCTGCGGCGAGGAGAAGGCCCCGAAGGCGGTCGCCGGTTCGTCCGCCGACCGGCGCAGCTTCGAGTGGAAGATGGTCACCTCCTGGCCCAAGAACTTCCCCGGCCTGGGCACCGGCGCGGCGCGCCTGGCGGAGCTGATCACCGAGATGAGCGGTGGACGGCTGACGGTCAAGATCTATGCCGCCGGCGAGCTGGTGCCGGCGTTGGGCGTGTTCGACGCGGTCTCCGAGGGCGTGGCGCAGATGGGCCACAGCGGCGCCTACTACTGGAAGGGCAAGTCCGAGGCGGCGCAGTTCTTCTCCGCCGTGCCCTTCGGCATGACCGCCCAGGAGATGAACGGCTGGCTCTACTTCGGCGGCGGCCTGGAGCTCTGGGAGAAGGTCTATGCCCCCTTCGGCCTGGTGCCGCTGGCCGGCGGCAACACCGGCGTGCAGATGGCCGGCTGGTTCAACACCGAGATCAACTCGGTGGAGGACCTCGAGGGGCTGAAGATGCGCATCCCGGGCCTGGGCGGCGAGGTGCTGCGGCGCGCCGGCGGGACACCGGTGAACATGCCCGGCGGCGAGCTGTTCACCTCGCTCAAGTCGGGCGCCATCGACGCCACCGAGTGGGTCGGCCCCTACAACGACCTCGCTTTCGGCCTCTACAAGGCGGCCCAGTACTACTACTACCCGGGCTGGCACGAGCCGGGCACCACGCTCGAATGCATGGTCAACAGGGAGGCCTTCGACGAGCTGCCGGACGATCTCAAGGCCATCGTCCGCGGCGCGGCCCGGGCCGCCAACGCCGACATGCTGGCCGAGTACACGGCGCGCAACAACGACGCCCTGCAGACCCTGGTCGACGATCACGGCGTCGAGCTGCGGCGCCTGCCCGACGGCGTGCTCGGGCGGCTGCGCGAGCTCTCCCACGAGGTGGTGGGCGAGCTGGCCGAAAAGGACCCGCTGGCCCGCGAGGTCTACGAGTCGTTCCGCAAGTTCCGTGACCAGGCCCGCGCCTGGCACGACATCTCCGAGCGCGCCTACATCGAGGCGCGGGGCTAGGGTCTCGGCTCCCGCCGACGATTGTGCAGAGGCCGCCCCAGGGCGGCCTTTTTATGTGGGTTCTACCAGTATGGATTCGGCCATCCGGTGATCGAGAGGATGTAGCGACGTGTCCACCCGGATCAGCAGGGGGCCGTTGAAGGGTGCCTTCTCCTCCACGACCAGCTCGGCCCCCATCTCCAGCGACAGTGAGGACAGATAGCGCAGTTCGTCGGGCGTGCAATTCTTGATGCGTGCCACTCGGGCCTGTTCCCCGGGGGGCAATTCTGCCAGGGCCTGGAGGTTTTCGGTCTTCTCGATCACCCCTTCGGCCGAGGGGATCGGGGAGCCGTGCGGGTCGGAGAGTGGGCGGCCCAGGACTTCCCACATGCGGTCCACCACCTTTTCCGATACCGCGTGTTCCAGGATCTCGGCTTCCTCGTCCACCTCGTCCCAGGTGAACCCCAGGGATTCCACCAGAAACAGTTCCACGATCCGGTGCCGGCGGATGGTCTGCACTGCCACTTCTCTTC
>JAAZVP010000017.1 GCA_018623495.1 Halothiobacillus sp.
AGGGTGCTGTTCGGGCCGGAACCCCGCACCGGGGGAGGTTCCCGCCGCCAGGCCGGGACTGCGCCCCCTCACCCCGACCCTCTCCCCGCCGGGGAGCGGGTGCTGTTCGGGCCGGGACCACGCGCCGGGGAAGCTTCCCGCCGCCAGGCCGGGACTGCGCCCCCTCACCCCGGGCCGTTCCCCGGCGGGGAGAGGGTGCTGTTCGGGCCGGGACCACGCGCCGGGGGAGGTTCCCAACGCCAAGCCGGGACTGCGCCCCTCACCCCGACCCGCTCCCCGGCGGGGAGAGGGTGCTGTTCGGGCCGGAACCCCGCACCGGGGGAGGTTCCCGCCGCCAAGCCGGGACTGCGCCCCCTCACCCCGGGCCGTTCCGCGGCGGGGAGCGGGTGGCGCTCGGGCCGGCGGTGGGGCGTCTGAACGGTATGCCGTCTGCTACGACCCCGGCTCCCCCAGCTGCCGCGGGCCGGTCTCCAGTTCGTCGAGCATGCGCAGGTAGTTGGCGTAGCGTTCGGGTGCGATCTCGCCGGCGTCCATGGCGGCCTTGACGCCGCAACGCGGCTCGTGGCGGTGGCTGCAGTTGGCGAACTTGCAGGTCTGGCGGGGGCGGGCGAATTCGGGAAAGGCGCGTTCCACCTGGCGGGGCTCGGCGTTCCACAGTCCGAAGTCGCGCACCCCGGGGGAGTCGATCAGGTCGCCGCCGGTGGCGAGGTGATAGAGGGTGCTGGTCCGGGTGGTGTGCCGGCCCTCGTCGGTGGCCTCGGAAAGCTCGCCCACGCGGACTTCGGCCCGGGGCAGCAGTGCGCGGACGATGGCGGATTTGCCCACCCCCGACTGACCCACGAGCACGCTGCAGTGGGCGGCAAGGTGCCCGGTCAGCGGGTCGAGGCCGTGGGCGGTTCTCGCGCTGACGCGCAAGACGGGATAGCCGATCCCGGCATAGCGGGTCTCGAGATCGGTCATCGGCGGTTCGCCGGCGGCCGGGAGGTCGGTCTTGTTGATCACGATCAGGGGATGGATGCCGCTGATCTCGGCCGCTACCAGGTAGCGGTCGACGAGGTAGTCGTTGGGCGCGGGGCGCGGGGCGATGACCACCGCCAGCTGGTCGATGTTGGCGGCGACGGCCCTCGGCTTGCCGTAGGCATCCGGGCGCTGGAGGATGGTCTCGCGGTCGGCCACGGCCATGATGCGCCCGGGGCTCTCGCCGTCACCGGCCTGCCAGCGCACGCGGTCGCCGGTGAGCACCTGCCCCACGCGCCCGCGGGCCACGCAGGGATGCGTCGCCCCGTCGGCGTCCTCGACGAGGAATTGCTTGCCGTGGTGGGCGACCACCCGCCCCTCGGGGAGGCGGTTGCCGGAGTCGGCGGGGGTTTCCAGGAGGGCCCGGCTGCGATGCTGGATGCGGCGCTTCTGCTGCTTGCTCAGTCGTCTCCGGGCCATGCAGGGGGCGGGCAATCCGCGTCAGTCGAAGTGGTAGTACTTCTGGTTCAGGTAATGGGCGACGGCGTTGACCTCGTCGTCGAACCAGGCCAGATCGAAGTTGTTCTGGCAGCCCCGCACCATGGTCCGCAGGCTGTCGATGTCGTCGATCCGGCTTTCTTCGCGAGTGTACATGGAACTGTCGTGGCAGCGCACGCAGTTGTTGTCGTGGAGTTCCTTGCCCAGTTCGAACGTCTCGCTGTTGGCGCTCGCGGCCCCGGCGAACAACAGGCACCCGAGGCTGACGGTGGGAATCAGGGTCTTCATGGCCTTGTCTCCGCGTTTTCCGACTGAATTGGTCAGTTACCGAGACTAGACGAAATATGGTCGATGCGCACCGCGGCCGGCGGATGCGAGTGGTGCACGGCGGAGTAGAGCGGATCGGGGGTCAGCGTGGCGGCGTTCTCCCGGTAGAGCGCGAGCAGGGCGGCGATCAGCTGCTGGCCGTCGGCGTGGGCCACGGCATAGTCGTCGGCCTGGAACTCGTCCCGGCGGGAGAGCCAATTCCCCACGGGTTCGAGGGGAAAGGTGACGGCGGGCGCGAGCATGCCCAGCAGGATGATGCCGGTGGCCGGGCCGGGATGGTCCAGGCCGAGGCCGGCCAGCACGGCGGGCCTGTCCAGCAGCCAGGCGAACAGGGCGAAGGCGGCGAGGCCGATGAGCCCGCTCAGCAGGAGCCGCTTGAGGATGTGGCGGTGGTGGAAGTGGCCGAGCTCGTGGGCCAGCACGGCCTCCACCTGGTCGGCGTCCAGGTGCTCGAGGAGGGTGTCGAAGAAGACGATCCGCTTGTTGCGTCCGAGGCCGGTGAAGTAGGCGTTGCCGTGGCTCGAGCGACGCGAGCCGTCCATCACGTAGACGCCGCGGCTGGAAAAGCCGCACCGCTGCAGCAGCCGTTCGATACGCCGGCGCAGTTCCGGGTCGGCCAGCGGCCGGAAGCGGTTGAACAGCGGGGCGATGAAGCGGGGGAACGCCCAGCCGACCAACAGGGTGAAGCCCATCCAGGTGGCCCAGGCCCAGAGCCACCACAGGCCACCGCCGGCCGATTCCAGCCAGAGGATGGCGGCGAACACGGGTGCGGCGAGAACGGCGACCAGCAGCGCGGTACGCAGCAGGTCGGCGAAAAAGAGCCCCGGCGTGGTGCGGTTGAAGCCGTGCCGTGCCTCCACCCCGAAGGTCCGCCAGGCGGTGACGGGGAGTCGGACCAGCCCGCCGATGGCGAGCACGGCCAGCAGCAGCGCCACCCCGCCCGCGATTCCGTCGATGCCCGCGCCCACCAGCATCCCGTTCAGCGCGTCGAGACCGCCGCCCACCGACCAGCCCAGCAACAGCAGGGTGGACAGCGTTGCCGATACCGCCGCCACGCGCGCCCGGTCGGCGGTGTAGTCGGCCGCCTTGCGGTGCTGGGCGAGGCCGATCCGGCCCTCGAAGGCCGGCGGGACGCGGTCGCGGTGGGTAAGGACGTGACGGGCCTGGCGGCGCAGCAGCCAGAGCTCCCAGCCGAGTCCGGCGAGCAGGACGAGGACGAGCAGGAGGGTCAGGCGGTCGGGGGGCATTGTAGGATTCCCTCGCGGTGGCAGTATGGGGGCTTTCGACATTCACCGAACGGAGGTGTGCCATGGCCCGGGACAAGGGCAACCTGGTGTGGCTGGACCTGGAGATGACCGGCCTCGACCCCGACAACGACCGGATCATCGAGATCGCCACCATCGTCACCGACAGTGAACTCGAGATCCTCGCCGAGGGGCCGGTGATGGCCATCCACCAACCGGACGCGACGCTGTCCGGCATGGACGAGTGGAACACCCGCCAGCACGGCGAATCGGGCCTCACCCGCCGGGTCCGCGAGAGCGGGATCGACGAGCGGGAGGCCGAACGCGAGACCCTCGCCTTCCTGCGCGAGTGGGTGCCCGGCCGAACCTCGCCCATGTGCGGCAACACCATCTGCCAGGACCGGCGTTTCATGGCGCGCTGGATGCCCGAGCTCGAGGCCTTCTTCCATTATCGCAACCTGGATGTGTCCACCCTCAAGGAGCTGGTGCGCCGCTGGCGGCCGGAGATCGCCGAGGGGGTCGGGAAGGGCAGCAGCCACCGCGCCCTCGACGACATCCGCGACTCCATCGCGGAGATGCGCTACTACCGCGAACACGTGTTGACCATCTGAGGGCTCAGGTCTCGATCGGGGTGTCGTCGCGGTTGCCCCAGTCGGACCAGGCGCCGGGGTAGCCGCGCACGGACTCGAAGCCCAGGGCCCGCAGGACCACGTAGACCAGCGACGACCGGCGGTGGCTCTGGCAGTAGGCCACCAGCCGCCGCTCGCCGGTCACGCCGAGCGCGGCCAGGTCGGCGCGGATCGATTCCAGCGGCCGCAGGTGGCGCGGGTCGGCGGGATCGAGCAGGGCGGTCCAGTCGTAGTGGAGCGCCCCGGGAATGTGGCCGCCGTGGCGCGAGCGCCGGTCGAATCCGCGGTATTCCGCCTCGGAGCGGGTATCCAGGATCACCAGGTCGGGATCGTCCAGTTCCGCCCGGATGTCCTCCGCGGTGGCGACGCCCTCGCCGGTGAAGGCCAGTGGCCGGGTCGCCGGCTCGGGGTCGGCCGGGGCCGTTTCCCGTTCGGCCCCGGCGGCCTGCCAGGCGCCCATCCCGCCGTCCAGCAGGGCCCAGTCGTGCAGGCCGAAGGCATCCAGGGTCCAGAGCAGGCGCCCTGCCTTGAGCCCGGCACTGTCGTCGTAGGCCACCACCCGGCTGTCCCGGCCGATCCCCAGCCGGGCCATTCGCTCGCCGAAGGCCTGCCGATCGGGCAGCAGGCCCGCCCTGGGAGCGTCCTCGCCGACGATCGCGTCGTAATCCAGGGCAACGGCACCCGGAACGTGGCCGCGCCGATAGGCGTCGGTCTCGGACAGGTCCACCACCACCAGGCGCGGATCCTCGAGGAGGGTCTCGAGCGTCCCGGGGTCGACGAGGCGGGGCAGGGGCGTGGAGCGGCTCATGGTTCTGGCAACCTCGTTTGGGCGTTGGCGCCATCCTATCAACGCCGGTGGCGCTGTTAACCGCCAGGGCCGTCCGGTGATTCCGGCGGCCTCTTCCGGGCCCACAGCCGGACGTCGTGTTGGGTACAATCGCTGCATTTCCAGCGAGGGAGAGAAACGATGACCAGAGTGGCAGTCACCGGCGCGGCCGGTCGCATGGGCAAGACGCTGATCGAGGCCGCCTGCGCCAACGAGGCGGTGGAACTCGGCGCAGCCATCGAGCACCCCGAGAGCTCGCTGCTGGGCGCGGACGCCGGCGAGCTGGCCGGGGTGGGGCGCCTGGAGGTGAAGGTGGTCGCCGACCTGGAGGCGGTGGCCGACGACTTCGACATGCTCATCGACTTCACCCGCCCCGAGGTCACGCTGGAGAACCTCGCCATCTGCCGGCGCCAGGGCAAGGGGATCATCATCGGTACCACCGGCCTGTCCAGCGATCAGCGCCAGCAGATCGTCGCGGCCGCCGGCGAGATCCCGGTGGTCTTCGCCCCCAACATGAGCGTGGGGGTCAACCTCTGTCTCAAGCTGCTGGATACCGCGGCCCGGGCGCTGGGCGACGGTTACGACGTGGAGATCGTCGAGGCCCACCACCGGCACAAGGTGGATGCCCCCTCGGGTACCGCCCTGCGCATGGGCGAGGTGGTGGCCGAGGCGCTCGACCGGGACCTGGAGCAATGCGCCGTCTACGGCCGCGAGGGGCACACGGGCGAGCGCGAACCCGAAACCATCGGCTTCGAGACCATCCGTGCCGGCGACATCGTCGGCGAGCACACGGTGATGTTCGCCACCACCGGCGAGCGGGTGGAGATCACCCACAAGGCCTCCAGCCGGATGACCTTCGCCTCCGGCGCAGTGCGCGCCGCCGAGTGGCTGGCGCGCCACGAAAAGGGGCTTTTCGACATGCAGGACGTGCTCGGGCTGCGGTGAACGCGACGCCCCCGCACGGCCCGAGGAAAAAAGGCGCGGGGCCGCCGTTTGCGCGCGCTTCCCGATAGACAGCCAAGGGCCGGCTCGGTTATTATTGCGCGCCGTTGACAGCAGCGATTCCGGAGCTGGCAGACCGGAGGGGTGGAGCCGACGTGTTCCGCCCTTTTTGCATGTCTGAACGGGGTTTTCCGGATTGAGCCGGCCGACCGGACCCGAATCCTTGGAGGCAGCCTTGAAGATACCCGCGGTCCTCGCTCTCGAAGACGGCAGCGTCTTCCACGGTACGTCCATCGGCTTTACCGGCCAGACGACCGGTGAGGTGGTGTTCAATACCGCCATGACCGGCTACCAGGAGATCCTGACCGATCCGTCCTACACTCGCCAGCTGGTGACGCTGACCTATCCCCACGTGGGCAACGCGGGCGTGACGCCCGAGGACGAGGAATCCGGCGGCGTGCGGGCCGGCGGGCTGATCATCCGCTCGCTCTCGCCGGTGGTCAGCAACTGGCGGGCGAAGGAGTCCCTGCCCGAGTACCTCGAGCGCCACAAGGTGGTGGCCATCGCCGACATCGACACCCGCCGCCTGACCCGCATCCTGCGCGAGAAGGGTGCCATGGCCGGCTGCATCGCCGCCGGCGACGGCACCTCCGAGCAGGAGGCCCTGGAGGCCGCGCGCCAGTTCCCCGGCCTGGCGGGCATGGACCTGGCCCGCGAGGTCACGGTCGCCGAGGCCTACGAGTGGCGCGAGGGCAGCTGGCGGCTGGGCGAGGGGCACCCGACCTTCGCCGACGACCAGCTTCCCTACCACGTCGTGGCCTTCGACTACGGCATCAAGCGCAACATCCTGCGCATGCTCGCC
This sequence comes from Halothiobacillus sp., assembly GCA_018623495.1. Lineage (GTDB taxonomy): Bacteria > Pseudomonadota > Gammaproteobacteria > JAAZVP01 > JAAZVP01 > JAAZVP01. The sequence goes on from JAAZVP010000017.1 coordinate 6,286, forward strand.
GACCGGGGCTGCCGGGTCACCGTGGTGCCGGCCCGGACCCCGGCCAGCGAGGTGCTGGCGAAAAAGCCCGACGGGGTCTTTCTCTCCAACGGCCCCGGTGACCCCGAGCCCTGCGACTACGCCCAGCAGGCGGCCCGCGAGGTGATGGCGGCCGACGTCCCGCTGTTCGGCATCTGCCTCGGTCACCAGATCCTGGGCCTGGCCTCCGGCGCCCGGTCGGTGAAGATGAAGTTCGGTCACCACGGTGCCAACCACCCGGTGCAGGACCTCGACTCCGGGCAGGTGATGATCTCCAGCCAGAACCACGGCTTCGCCATCGACGCGGACAGCCTGCCGGACAACCTGCGGGCCACGCACAAGTCGCTGTTCGACGGCAGCTCCCAGGGGATCGAGCGTACCGACTGCCCGGCCTTCGGCTTCCAGGGCCACCCCGAGGCCAGTCCCGGCCCCCACGACGTCGGACCGCTGTTCGACCGTTTCATCGACATGATCCGCGAACACCGGTCATAAGTCCGCCCGCCAGCGGCCCAGCAGAGGACACGACGGACACGCCATGCCCAAGCGTACCGACATCGAAAGCATCCTGATCATCGGCGCCGGTCCCATCATCATCGGCCAGGCCTGCGAGTTCGACTATTCCGGCGCCCAGGCCTGCAAGGCGCTCAAGGAAGAGGGTTACCGGGTCATCCTGGTCAACTCCAACCCCGCGACCATCATGACCGACCCGGAGACGGCCGACGCCACCTACGTCGAACCGATCAACTGGCAGACGGTCGCCCGGATCATCGACAAGGAGCGGCCCGGCGCCCTGCTGCCCACCATGGGCGGGCAGACCGCGCTCAACTGCGCCCTGGACCTCTACCGCGAGGGCGTGCTGGAAGCCTACGGCGTGGAGATGATCGGCGCCTCCCACGAGGCCATCGACATGGCCGAGGACCGCGACCGTTTCCGCGCGGCCATGCACGAGATCGGCCTCGACACCCCGGCCTCGCACATCGCCCACAGCGAGGAAGAGGCCGAGCAGGTCCTCGACCAGATCGGCTTCCCGGTGATCATCCGGCCGTCGTTCACCCTCGGCGGCAGCGGCGGGGGCATCGCCTACAACCGCGAGGAGTTCGAGGGGATCGTCCGCCGCGGGCTGGATCTCTCGCCCACCCGCGAGCTGCTGCTCGAGGAGTCGGTGCTCGGGTGGAAGGAATACGAGATGGAGGTGGTGCGGGACCACGAGGACAACTGCATCATCATCTGCTCGATCGAGAACCTCGATCCCATGGGCGTGCACACCGGCGACTCGATCACCGTCGCCCCGGCGCAGACGCTCACCGACAAGGAATACCAGATCATGCGCGACGCCTCGCTGGCGGTGCTGCGCAAGATCGGGGTGGATACCGGCGGCTCCAACGTCCAGTTCGCCATCAATCCCGACAACGGGCGGATGATCATCATCGAGATGAACCCGCGCGTGTCGCGTTCCTCGGCGCTGGCCTCCAAGGCCACCGGCTTCCCCATCGCCAAGGTGGCCGCCAAGCTGGCCGTGGGCTACACGCTCGACGAGCTGCAAAACGAGATCACCGGCGGCGCCACGCCGGCCTCCTTCGAGCCCTCCATCGACTACGTGGTCACCAAGGTGCCGCGCTTCACCTTCGAGAAGTTCGCCAAGGCCGAGGCGCTGCTCTCCACCCAGATGAAATCGGTGGGCGAGGTGATGGCCATCGGCCGCACCTTCCAGGAGTCCATGCAGAAGGCCCTGCGCGGCCTGGAGACCGGCAAGGACGGCCTCAACGAGATGGTCTTCGGGTCCCTGGAGGCGGAAGAGGCCCTCAACCGCATCCGCCGGGAACTGCGCCAGCCCGGGCCCGAGCGGCTGTGGTTCGTGGCCGATGCCTTCCGCTTCGGCCTGGACATCGAGGAGGTCCACGAGCTCTCCGCCATCGACCCCTGGTTCCTGGTCCAGATCGCCGACCTGGTGGAGACCGAGAACGGCCTGCGCGAGCGCAACCTCTCCGACGTCGACGAGGCCGAGCTGCTCGAGCTCAAGCGCAAGGGCTTCTCCGACCGGCGCCTGGCCGTGCTGCTCGACGACACCGAGCGGGGCGTGCGCGAGTACCGCCACCAGCTGGAGGTGCGGCCGGTGTTCAAGCGGGTGGATACCTGTGCCGCCGAGTTCGCCACCACCACCGCCTACATGTACTCCACCTACGAGCAGGAGTGCGAGGCCGAACCGTCGCAGCGCGACAAGATCCTGGTGCTGGGCGGCGGGCCCAACCGCATCGGCCAGGGCATCGAGTTCGACTACTGCTGCGTGCACGCCGCCCAGGCCTGCCGGGACGACGGCTATGAGACCATCATGGTCAACTGCAACCCGGAGACGGTCTCCACCGACTACGACACCTCCGACCGGCTCTACTTCGAGTCGCTGACCCTGGAGGACACGCTGGAGATCATCCACCGGGAGAACCCCGTGGGCGTGATCGTCCAGTACGGCGGCCAGACCCCGCTCAAGCTCGCCCGCGACCTGGAGGCGGCCGGCGCGCCAATCATCGGCACCACGCCCGACTCCATCGATCTCGCCGAAGACCGCGAACGCTTCCAGGCGATGCTCGAGAAGCTGGGGCTCAAGCAGCCGCCCAACCGCACGGCGCGCACCCAGGACGAGGCCCTGCGGCTGGCCGCCGAGATCGGCTATCCGCTGGTGGTGCGTCCTTCCTACGTGCTCGGCGGCCGGGCCATGGAGGTGGTGCACACCGAGGACGACCTCAAGCGCTACATGCGCGAGGCCGTGCTGGTCTCCAACGACTCGCCGGTACTGCTCGACCGCTTCCTCGACGACGCCATCGAGCTCGATATCGACGCCGTCTCCGACGGCAAGGACGTGGTCATCGGCGGGCTGATGGAGCACATCGAGCAGGCGGGCGTGCATTCCGGCGACTCCGCCTGCTCGTTGCCGCCCTACAGCATCGCCCCGGCCATCCAGGACGCGCTGCGCGAGCAGGTCCGCCAGATGGCGCTCGAGCTCAACGTCGTGGGCCTGATGAACACCCAGTTCGCCGTCCAGGGCGAGGACATCTACGTCCTGGAGGTCAACCCGCGGGCCTCGCGCACCGTGCCGTTCGTCTCCAAGGCGGTGGGCCTGCCCCTGGCCAAGGTGGCCGCGCGCTGCATGACCGGCCGCTCGCTGGCCGAGCAGGGTGTGACCCGCGAGCGCATCCCGCGCTATTTCTCGGTCAAGGAGGCGGTGTTCCCGTTCGTGAAGTTCCTCAACGTGGACACCATCCTGGGACCGGAGATGAAGTCCACCGGCGAGGTGATGGGCATCGGCTCGTCCTTCGGCGAGGCCTTCGCCAAGTCGCAGTTCGGCGCCGGGGTGGAGATCCCCGACGGCGGCCGGGCCTTCGTCTCCGTGCGCAAGGCCGACTACCCGGCGGCCATCAGCATCGCCACCGACCTGCGGGCCCGGGGCTTCGCCATCGTCGCCACCCGCGGCACCGCCAGGGCCCTCGCCGAGGCCGGCGTGGAATGCGAGGAGGTCAACAAGGTCGAGGAAGGCCGGCCCAACATCGTCGACATGATCAAGAACGGCGAGATCGACCTGATCGTCAACACCACCGGCAGCAAGAAGGCCGTGGCGGACTCCTTCCTGATCCGCCGCGAGGCCCTGGACCACAAGGTCACCTACACCACGACCATCGCCGGGGCACGGGCCACGTGCCTGGCGCTGGATCATCTGCACGACCTGGAAGTGAAGAGTCTTCAGGAACTGCACGAGGAGTTGGTCAAGTGAGCAAGACCCCCATGACCGTCGAGGGCGCCGCGCAGCTCGAGGAAGAGCTCAAGCGCCTGAAGACCGAGGACCGTCCGCGGGTGATCGCGGCGATCTCCGAGGCCCGCGAGCACGGCGACCTCAAGGAGAACGCCGAGTACCACGCCGCGCGCGAAGAGCAGAGCTTCATCGAGGGCCGGATCAAGGAGATCGAGGCCAAGCTCTCGCACGCCCAGGTGATCGACGTCACCCAGATGCCCAATACCGGCAAGGTGATCTTCGGCGCCACGGTGGACCTGCTCGACGAGGACACCGAGGAGGAGTTCACCTACCGGATCGTCGGCGACGACGAGGCCGACATCAAGAACCGCCTGGTCTCGGTGAACTCGCCCATCGCCCGCGCCCTGATCGGCAAGGAAGAGGGCGACGTGGTCGATTTCCAGGCGCCCGGGGGGACCCGGGTCTACGAGATCCTCGAAGTCCGCTACGAGTAATCCCGCGAGGAACCCCGACCCATGCTCGACCCGAAACGCCTGCGAAGCGAACTGGATGACGTGGCCGCGGCCCTGGCCAAGCGCGGCTTCGAGCTCGACCGCGACCACTACGCCGAACTCGAGGAGCGCCGCAAGGCCCTCCAGGTCCGGACCGAGGAGCTCCAGCACGAGCGCAAGGCCCGCTCCAGGGAGATCGGCAAGGCCAAGGGCCGTGGCGAGGACATCCAGCCGCTGCTCGACGAGGTCGCCGCCATGGGCGACGCGCTCGACCGTGCCAAGGTCGAGCTCGACGAGCTCCAGCAGGCGCTCTCGGCCTTCCTGCTGGAGATCCCCAACACGCCCCACGAGAGCGTGCCGGCGGGCAGCGACGAGGCCGACAACGTCGAGATCGATCGCTGGGGCGAACCGCCCGAGTTCGATTTCGAGCCGCGCGACCACGTGGCCCTGGGCGAGCGCAACGGCTGGATGGACTTCCCCACCGCCGCCAAGCTGAGTGGCTCGCGCTTCGCGGTGCTCAAGGGGCCGCTGGCCCGGATGCATCGCGCGCTGATCCAGTTCATGCTCGACCTGCACACCCAGGAGCATGGCTACGAGGAGACCTACGTCCCCTACCTGGTCAACGCCGAGTCGCTGGAGGGCACCGGCCAGCTGCCCAAGTTCGAGGAGGACCTGTTCAAGACCGACGACGAGCGCGGTCTCTACCTGATCCCCACGGCCGAGGTCCCGGTGACCAACATGCTGCGCGAGGAGATCGTCGAGGCCGATGCCCTGCCGCTGCGCTTCACCGCGCATACCCCGTGCTTCCGCTCCGAGGCGGGGGCCTACGGCAAGGACACCCGCGGGCTGATCCGCCAGCACCAGTTCGAGAAGGTGGAGCTGGTCCAGCTGGTCCGCCCGGAGGCCTCCTACGATGCGCTCGAGGGCCTCACGCGCCATGCCGAGACCGTGCTCGAACACCTCGGGCTGCCGTATCGGCGGGTCAACCTCTGCGGTGGCGACCTGGGCTTTTCCGCGGCCAAGACCTATGACCTCGAGGTCTGGCTGCCGGGACAGGGCCAGTACCGCGAGATCTCCTCGTGCTCCAACTTCGAGGATTTCCAGGCACGCCGGATGCAGGCCCGCTGGCGCAACCCCGAGACCGGCAAACCGGAGCTGCTGCACACCCTCAACGGTTCCGGGGTGGCCGTGGGCCGGGCGCTGCTGGCGATCATGGAGAACTACCAGGACGCCGACGGCCGCATCCGGATCCCCGAGGCGCTCAAGCCCTACATGGGTCACCCGGCGCGGCTCGGCGACTGACGATGGCCGGGCAAGTGACGCTGGAGACCCTGCGCGACATCCTCGCCGAGGCCCTGCAGGTGGAGGCCGATCGCCTGCCCGCGGAGCCCGGTACCGCGCTCCTCGGCGAAGTGGCGGAACTGGACTCCATGGGCGTGGTGGCCGTGCTCACCGGCATCGAGCAGCACCTCGGCATCACCATCCCGGACGACGCGATCGACGCCGAGGCCTTTGCCACCCTGGGGGAACTCCAGCGCTTCGTCGAGCGTCTCTCCTGACACTCCCAACGACAGAACACGCCCCTTGGCCCTCCTGAACCTCTCCGACATTTCCCTGCAGATCGGTGAACGCACCCTGTTCGACGGCGTCACCCTGGGCCTGGAGGCGGGCAGCCGGGCCTGTCTGCTGGGCCGTAACGGCGAGGGCAAGTCCACCCTGCTCAAGGTGATCGCCGGCGAGATCGTGCCCGAGGGCGGCGAAATGCGCCTGGAGGCCGGCCGCCAGGTGGCCTACCTGCCCCAGGAACCCGAGCTGCCCGGCGCGCTCTCGGTCTTCGACGCCGTGGCCGAGGGCATCGGCGAACTGGGTTCGCTGGTGACCGACTACCACCGCCGGGCGGCCGCGGTCGCCACCGACCCCTCCGAGGCCAACCTCGACGCCCTCCAGCGCCTGCAGCAGGAGTTGGAGGCCCGCGACGGCTGGCGCCTGGAGCAGCAGGTGGAGAGCGTGGTCTCGCGCCTGGAGCTGCCCGCGGACGCCCGGGTGGACACGCTGTCCGGGGGCTGGCAGCGGCGCGTGGCCCTGGGCCGGGCGCTGGTGGCCGAGCCCGATCTCCTGCTGCTCGACGAGCCGACCAACCACCTGGACATGGAGTCGGTGGCCTGGCTCGAGCAATTCCTGGTCGAGGCCGGGATCACGCTGCTGTTCATCAGCCATGACCGGCGTTTCCTGGATGCCGTGGCCACCGAGATCTGGGAGCTCGACCGGGGAGCGCTCACCCGCTGGCCGGGCAACTACAGCCGTTACCTCGAGCTCAAGGAGGCCCGCGAGGCCGAGGAGGCCCGCCACGCGGCCGCCCTGGACCGCAAGCTGGCCCAGGAGGAGGCCTGGATCCGCCAGGGCATCAAGGCCCGGCGCAAGCGCAACCAGGGCCGGGTGCGGGCCCTGCACGCCCTGCGCGAGCAGCGGCGCCAGCGGGTGGAACGCCAGGGCAACGCCCGCATGCGGATCGAGGCGGCCGACACCTCCGGCAAGCGGGTCTTCGAGGCCGAGCACGTGGACAAGCGGCTGGGCGGAAAGCCCATCCTCGCCGACGTCTCCCTGCGCCTGCTGCGCGGCGACCGGGTGGGGCTGATCGGACCCAACGGCGCGGGCAAGACCACGCTCCTGCGCGTGCTGCTCGGCGATCTCGACCCCGACCGCGGGCGGGTGCGGCGGGGTACCCACCTCGAAGTGGCCTACTTCGACCAGCACCGCGAACAGCTCGATCCCGAAAAGACCCCCGTGGACGTGGTCGCCGAGGGGGCCGAGCACGTCGACGTTGGCGGCCGGCGCCGCCACGTCATGGGCTACCTGCAGGACTTCCTCTTCACGCCCGAGCGGGCGCGCACGCCGGTGCGGGTCCTCTCCGGCGGCGAGCGCAACCGGCTGCTGCTGGCGCGGCTGTTCACCCGGCCGGCCAACCTGCTGATCCTCGACGAGCCCACCAACGACCTCGATCTCGAGACCCTGGAGGTGCTCGAGTCGCTGCTGGCCGACTATACCGGCACGGTGCTCATCGTCAGCCACGACCGGGCCTTCCTGGAGAACACCGTCACCGGGGTCTGGGCCTTCGAGGGCGGGGGCCGGGTGCGCGATTACGTCGGCGGCGTGGACGACTGGCTGCGACAGCGCCGCGAACGCGAGGCGGAGCAGGCCCGGTCGGCCCAGCGGGCAACGGCGAAGAAGGCGTCCGCGTCCCGGGGACCGGGCAAGGCCCGGCCGAAGAAGCTCGGCTACCGGGAACAGCGCGAACTGGAGGCGCTGCCGGCCGAGATCGAGCGCCTGGAGAACGAGCTCGACGCCCTGCAGCGGCAATCCGGGGAGCCGGACTTCTACCGGCAGGACGCGGAAACCATTCGCGAGCACATGGCCCGCATGGAGACCGTCGAGGCCGAGCTGGCGACCGCCTTCGACCGCTGGGAGACGCTGGAGGCCGAAGGGGGCGCGTAAGGGCCCGCCGCCGACCGGGATCGTTCCGGCGGCCGGCATCCGTGGTTTAATGGTCCCGAAGCCGCCCCGGAGCCCGTCGGATGGACACCCAAGAGAGAACGGCCTGGCACACCCGCGGGATCGACGCGGTCGTCGCGGCCCTGGCGACGGACCTCGAGCAGGGGCTCGGCGAGGCGGATGCGGCCGGCCGCCTGGCGAGCCACGGCGCCAACGCCATCCGCGAGGGCCGCCGGCGGGGGCTGCTCCCCATGTTCGCCGGCCAGTTCCGGGATTTCCTGGTCGCCATCCTGCTGGTCGCGGCCGCCGTCTCCGGGGCCGTGGGGGAGGTCGCCGATGCGATCACCATCCTGGTGATCGTCGCCCTCAATGCCGTCATCGGCACCATCCAGGAGTACCGCGCCGAGAAGGCCGTGGCCGCCCTCAGGCAGATGGCCGCGCCCTCGGCCCGGGTGCGCCGGGAGGGCGGGCTCCGCGAGATCCCCGCCTCCGAGCTGGTACCCGGGGACGTGGTCCTCCTCGAGGCGGGCAACGGGGTGCCCGCCGACCTGCGGCTGGTGGAGACCCGCGACCTGCGCGTGGACGAGTCGGCCCTGACCGGCGAGTCGCAGGTGGTCGCCAAGCTCACCCATGCCCTGGAGGATCCCGGGGCAGTCATCGGCGACCGGCTGAACATGGCCTACAGGGGGACCCTGGTGGCCCACGGACGCGGCCTCGGGGTGGTCGTGGAGACGGGCATGGACACCGAGCTGGGGCGGATCGCCGCCATGCTCGGGGGTGGCATCGGTCAGACGCCGCTGCAAAGGCGCCTGGCCCGCTTCGGCCGGCGGCTGGGCGGGGTGGTACTGGTCATCGCCGCCGTGCTGCTGGTGGCGGGCCTGGCCCGCGGCGAACCCCTGCTGCTGATGTTTCTCACGGCGGTGAGCCTGGCGGTGGCCGCCGTTCCCGAGGCCCTGCCGGCGGTGGTGACCATCGCGCTGGCGCTCGGGGCGCGGCGCATGAGCCGCCACCATGCCCTGATGCGCCGGCTGCCGGCGGTGGAGACCCTGGGCTCGGTGTCGGTGATCTGCGCCGACAAGACCGGCACGCTGACCCAGAACCGCATGCGCCTGGAGCGCTACTGGCTGGGAGGCCGCCAGCGCGGCGCGGAGGAGGAGCCCGACCTCGATCACGCGGGGCTGCGCTTCGCCCAGGCACTGGCCCAGAGCAACGATGCCACCCGGGGTCGCGACGGCGGCTGGCAGGGCGATCCCACCGAGATCGCCCTGGTGGAGGCCGCCGAGGCATTCGGCATGGATCGCCGGGCGCTCGAGGCGGAATACCCCCGCGTCGGCGAGTTGCCCTTCGACGCCGACCGCAAGCGCATGACCACCCTGCATGCCGACGACGACCGCTACCTGGCCCTGGTGAAGGGGGCGCCGGAGGAACTGTTGCCGTGTTGCCGCGATCGCCTGGAGGGCGAGGGGGCCGTCGAGCTGGACCGGGCAGGGCTGATGGCCGAGGCCGAGTCCCTGGCCGACCAGGGGTACCGGGTGCTGGCCCTGGCCTGCCGGCACTTCGAGGTCGAGCCGGCACTGACCGTCGAGGCCATCGAGACCGACCTCGGCCTGCTGGGCCTGGTCGCCCTGATCGACCCGCCGCGCGAAGCGGTCCCCGGCGCGGTGGCCGACTGCATCGCCGCCGGCATCCGGCCGGTGATGATCACCGGCGACCACCCCGGGACCGCCCGGGCGATCGCCGGCCGGCTCGGCATTCCCGCGGACGACGGCGTGCTCACCGGCCGCGAGCTGGGCACCATGGACGACGCGCGGCTCGCCGAGGTCGTGCCCGCGACCCGGGTCTTCGCCCGGGTGGCCCCGGAGCAGAAGCTGCGGATCGTGGAGATCCTCCAGGCCCGGGGCGACTTCGTCGCCATGACCGGCGACGGGGTCAACGACGCGCCGGCGCTCAAGCGCGCCGATATCGGTGTCGCCATGGGCGAGAAGGGGACCGACGTGGCCCGCGAGGCCGGCGACATGGTGCTGCTGGACGACAACTTCGCCTCCATCGTGCGCGCCGTGCGCGAGGGCCGGCGAATCTACGACAACATCCGCAAGTTCATCCGCTATACCCTCACCAGCAACTTCGGCGAGATCCTCACCCTGTTTCTCGCGCCCTTGCTGGGCATGCCCCTGCCGCTGCTGCCCATCCAGATCCTGTGGATCAACCTGGTCACCGACGGCCTGCCGGGGCTGGCCCTGTCCGTGGAGCCCGGCGAACGGGGTTCCATGCACCGCCCGCCGCGGCCGCCGGAGGAGAGCGTGTTCGCGCGCGGGCTGTGGTGGCAGGTCCTGTTCATCGGCGCCCTGATCGGCGGCCTGTCGCTCCTTGCCCAGGCCTGGGCCATCGAGACCGGCTCCGAGCGCTGGCAGACCATGGTCTTCACCACGCTGACCCTGGCGCAGATGTTCAACGTGATGGGCATCCGCTCCGAGCGCGAATCCCTGTTCACCATCGGCATCCTCAGCAACCGATTCCTTTTCTGGGCGGTGCTCCTGACCGTGGGCCTGCAGCTGATGGTGATCTACACCCCCGCTTTCAACGCCATCTTCCACACCCGTCCGCTGACCGCGTCAGAACTGGCCATGTGCTTTGGCCTGGCATCGCTGGTGCTGGTGGCCTCCGAGCTGCAGAAGGCGATCCGCCGGGCGCGTCATCCCCTCGTTCAGGCCACGTGATAGGATTGCCCTGCCCACGCCCAGGCGGGGATCGGTCAACACAGGGGAATCGCGTGCTCGGCAATATCCGCGTCGTCCTGGTGGAAACCTTCCACCCCGGCAATATCGGTTCCGTGGCCCGGGCCATGAAGACCATGGGGCTGCACGACCTGGTGCTGGTGAGCCCCCGGGTGTTTCCCAGCGAGACCGCCACCCGGCTTGCGGTCGGTGCCGCGGACATCCTGGAAAGCGCCCGGGTCGTGGAGAGCCTGGCAGAGGCCATCGCCGACTGTCGGCTGGCGGTGGCGGCCAGCGCCCGGCGCCGGGGCCACGAGTGGCCGCTGCTGGACGCCGCCGGCTGCGGCAGGCAGATGGTGGCCGAGGCCCGGCAGGCCCCGGCGGCCCTGGTGTTCGGGCCCGAGCGGATGGGGCTGTCCAACGAACAGTTGCAGTCCTGTACCCACCGGGTGGAAATCGCCGCCAATCCCGAATACAGCTCGCTCAACCTGGCCGCCGCGGTACAGATACTGACCTACGAGATCCGCCAGGCCCACCTGGCCCTGGAAGGCAAGGGAAGCGGGGACGCGACGGGCGAGCTCCCGGAGTACCCGAGCAGCGAGGCCATGGAGCATTTCTACGCCCACCTCGAACAGACCCTGCGCGACACCGGCTTTCTCATCCGCCAGCACCCGGGCGAGCTGATGGTGCGCCTGCGAAGGCTGTTCAACCGGGCCCGTCCCGAGGCCATGGAGCTCAACATCCTGCGCGGCATCCTCTCCTCGGTGCAGAAGGCCGCCGGGGTCCGCTCCCGGGACGATTCATGACCGCATAAACCGATTTGTTCCGGGCACCGGTCGGGGCGGCGTTACACTCCCGTCATTCGCAACCAATCGGAGGAAGGCCCATGCGGCGAAACATCCACCGGTCGCTGGCCGCCGTCCTGGCGCTGCTGGCAGGAATGGCGGCGCCAATGCAGGTTGCCGCGGCCGACAAGGAACTCGACTGGGGCGGCTGCGGGATCACCAAGAAGGCCTTCATGGCCGAGCTGGCGTCGGCCTACGAGCAGGAGACCGGCGTCCACATCAATCTCCAGGGCGGCGGGGCCACCTTCGGCATCCGCGGCGTGGCGGACAAGGAAATCGACATGGGCGGTTCCTGCCGGATGCCCCTGCCCATGAGCGATCCCCGCGAGGACCGGGTGGCCGTCCATCCCGTGGCCTGGGATGCCCTGACGGTCATCGTCCACCCGGACAACCCCGTGGACCACATCACCAGTGACCGCCTGCGGCGGGTCTATCTCGGCGAGATCACCAACTGGCGCGAGCTGGGTGGCCCGGATGCCCCCATCGAGCTCTACGTGCGCAACAGCCCCATTTCCGGGGTCGGCTTCGCCCTGCGCCAGTACTTGTTCGAGGACACCGGGGTGGAATTCGCCTCCGAGCGACGCGTCCCCTCGAGCGGCCCGCTGGAGGAGGCAGTGGAGTTCAACCGTTTCGCCATGGGCGTGACCGGCTACTCCAGTGCCCAGAAGCGCGACATCAAGATGCTCGAGCTCGACGGCCACGACCCGAACTTCGAGTCGATCAAGAACGGCAACTACAAGATGTACCGGCCGCTCTACCTGGTCACGCCACGCAACATGACACCGGTGGTGGACCACTTCGTGCGCTTCGCCCAGTCCCGCGAGGGCCGCGCCATCCTGCGCAAGGCCGGCACCGTCCCCTACCGCGACGCGCCCGAGCTCATGTCCAAGATGACCATCTACGGCTTCGGGACGTACTGAAGCCCGAAGCCCGGCGCGGTCAGACCAGCCGCTCGACCGGGGCGGGGTGGGAGAGGAACTGCTGGGGACTGGCCGTGGCGCCGTAGGCGCCGGACTGGAACACCGCGAGGACATCCCCCGGCCCGGCCCAGGGCAGCTCGACGCCCTTGCCGACGATATCCAGCGGGGTACACAGCGGGCCATGGATGTCGACGGTCTCGACCGGTCCCTCCAGGCGGTCGGCGAGTGCCAGGAAGTAGTTCTTGCGCAGGACCTGGCCGAGGTTGCCCGACAGGGCGAGGTGGTGATGCATGCCGCCGTCGGTGACCAGGATGGTGTGTCCCCGGGAGACCTTCCGGTCCACGACCCGGGTGAGATAGACGCCCGCCTCGCCCACCAGGAAGCGTCCCAGCTCCATCACGATGCGGGTGTCGGCGAGCCAGTCGGCATGCCGCTCGATCAGATGCCGGAGAGGATTCCCCACGGCTTCCGGTTCCAGCGGCGCCTGGCCGGGGAAATAGGGGATACCCAGGCCGCCGCCCAGGTTGAATTCGGGCAGGCTGCGCCCGTTTTCCTCCACCAGGCGCCGTCCCAGCTCGAAGGTCGCGTCGAGGGCCTCGGCGATGGCCCCGGCATCGAGGTTCTGCGAGCCCGCGAAGACGTGGATGCCGGCGAATTCGAGTTCGAGCCGCTCGACCAGGCCGAGGGCGGCCCCGGCGCGCTCGGCGTCGATGCCGAAGGGCTGCGGGCCGCCCCCCATCTGCATGCCGGAGGCCTTGAGGACGAAATCGGGGTTGAGGCGCAGGGCGACCCGTGGTCGGCGGCCGAGCCCGGCACCGATGCGGTGGATGCGCAGGATCTCGCCCTCGGACTCGGCGTTGAAGGCGATCCCCGCGCGGATGCCCGCGGCGATCTCGGCATCGCGCTTGCCGGGTCCGGCAAAGCTCACCGGTTGCCCGGGACGGCGGTGGGGGAGGACGCGTTCCAGCTCCCCGGCCGAGGCCACGTCGAACCCGTCCACGAGTCCGGCGAGGTGGGCGAGCAGGGGGCCGAAGGGATTGGCCTTGACCGCGTAGTGGAGCGCGACGCGTTCGGGCAGGGCGGCCCGCAACCGGTCCACCCGCCGCGCCACCATCTGCCGGTCGTAGACGAAGGCCGGCGTGCCCAGCGCGTCGGCCCAGTCGACCGCGGGCCGCCCGCCGATCCACAGGCGGTTGTCGGCCTGCCGGAAACGGGTCCGGGGGTGGAAGGCCCGGGTCATGATGCCGGGCCTTCCCCGCCGTGCCCGGCCCGCAGGCGGTGGCGGTCGATCTTGCCGTGGTGGGTGTGGGGCAGCGAGTCCAGCACGCGGATCTCGCGGGGCTGCATGTAGTTGGGCAGCTGTTCGCGGCAGACCGCGCGCAGGGCCGCCTCGACCTCCGCCTCGCCGGTGGCCGGCTGGACGGCCAGGGCGATGGCCTCGCCGTTGACCGGATCGGGCACGCCGTAGGCCGCCGCCTCGCGCACGTGCCCGCTGGCGTAGACGGGTTCCTCGATCTCGGCCGGGCTCACCCGGTAGCCGCTGGCCTTGATCATGTCGTCGTCGCGGCCGAGGAAGTACAGGTAGCCCTCGGCGTCGCGCCGGACCCGGTCGCCGGACCACACGGCGACCTCGGGCAGCGGCGTGCGCGAGAGGGCGGCGGGCAGGGGCCGGAAGCGCTCGGCGGTCCGCGCCGGGTCGCCCCAGTAGCCCCGGGCCACGTGGCAGCCGCGGTGGACCAGCTCGCCCGGTTCGCCGTCGGCGCAGGGCTCGCCGTCGGCATTGACCACCAGGACCTCGGCACCGGGAATGGGACGGCCGATGGAATCGGGCCGGCGATCCACCTCCGCGGGGGGCAGGTAGGTGGAGCGGAAGGCCTCGGTGAGCCCGTACATCAGGTAGAGATCGGTGTTGGGCAGGCGCGCCCGCAGGTCGCGGACCAGGGCGGGGGCGAGCGTGCCCCCGGAATTGGTGATGTAGCGCAGCCGGCCGTCGAAGGCCCCCAGCCAGTCCTGGGCGGCGAGCTGGTGCCAGAGCGTGGGCACCCCGGCAAGGCCGGTGATGGCCTCGTCCTCCAGGGCGCGGCGGACGTCGGTGGGCAACAGGTAGTCCCGCAGCACCGCGGTGGCCCCGGCCCGGAAGGCGGTGGTTACCTGGCTCAGCCCGTAATCGAAGGACAGCGGCAGCAGGCAGAGGATCCGGTCCCCCGGTTCGTTGCCCAGGTAGTCGATGACGCTCTCCGCCCCGCTGACCAGGTTGGCATGGGTCAGCACCACGCCCTTGGGGCGGCCGGTGCTGCCGGAGGTGTAGAGGATGGCCGCGGGGTCCTGGTCGATCACCGGCGCGGGGGCGGGCACGTCGCCGGTCCCGGCGAGCTCCGTCCAGGCGACCCATTCCGGGGCGCGATGATCGGTGGCCGGGGCCGGTGTCTCGTCCTCCAGCGTGACCAGCCAGCGCAGGTCGTGGCAGTCGGCGAGATCCCCGGCCAGCTCCTCGGCCCGCGCGCGGGTGGTCACCAGCAGCCGGACGCCGCAGTCGCGCAGGATGTGGCGTACCTGGCGGGGTTTCAGGACCGGGTTGACGGGCACGAAGATCGCCCCGGCGCGGCTGGCGGCCAGCAGGGCCACCACCGCCGCGTTCACCTTGGGCAGCATCACCGCCACGCGCTCGCCGCGCTGCACGCCCAGCCGGGCCAGCCCCGCGGCCACGCGGGCGACACGGCGATCCAGCTCGGCATAGTCCAGGCGCTCGTGCTTGTCGACCAGGGCCTCGGCCCCGGGCCGGGCGTCGGCGACGAACCCCGGGAGTTCGTGGATCAGTCTCGGCATGGGCGGCATTGTAACCGAGAGCGGGGGCGGGCGCGGCAGACCCCCGCCCCCGGGGAGAGGGACGGGCCTCAGGCGTAGACCTTCTTGAGCTGGTGGTCGGCGATGAAGGCGCCCAGGGGAAAGAGCGAGGCGACGAACATCATCAGGCCGTGTACGGGTCGCAGGCCGCCCCGCGTGACGGCGAGTGCCAGGTTGACCAGCAGCCAGAGGAAGAGGACACCGTGCAGCGGGCCGAGCACGGAGACGGCGACGGGCATGCCGGCCAGGTACTTGAGGGGCAGGCCGAGGGCGAACAGGGCGAGCAGGGCGACACCGTCCAGCAGGGCGGCGATGTAGAGTCGGCGGATGTGCGGGTTCATGGCGAGTCCTCGGGTTGCGTGTTTCTGGATAATCCCATCTTATGCGGCATCAGTAAACCGGAATCGTTCGCATTGGCCGGTCGCGCGCGCGGGTATCGGCCGGTCGGCCGCCCTCCCGGCTGCCGGGCCGGGGACAAGCTGTTAGAATCGCGCAATCCCAAGTCGGTGAGGCATCCATGGCGGGCAATACCTTCGGCAAGCTGTTCACGGTGACCACCTTCGGCGAGAGCCATGGTCCGGCCCTCGGCGCGATCGTGGACGGCTGTCCGCCGGGCCTGGGGCTCACCGAGGAGGATCTCCAGCACGATCTCGACCGGCGCCGGCCGGGCACCAGCCGCCACACCACCCAGCGGCGCGAGCCCGACCGGGTACGGATCCTGTCCGGGGTGTTCGAGGGCGAGACCACCGGCACGCCCATCGGGCTGCTGATCGAGAACGTCGACCAGCGTTCCAAGGACTATTCCGAGATCGCCGCCCGTTTCCGTCCCGGGCATGCCGACTACAGCTACCAGCAGAAGTACGGCCGGCGCGACTACCGTGGCGGCGGGCGCTCCTCGGCGCGGGAGACGGCCATGCGGGTGGCCGCCGGCGCCATCGCCCGCAAGTACCTGGCCAGCCAGGGCGTGCGCATCCGCGGCTACCTCTCCCAGCTGGGCCCCATCCGCCCGCAGCGCCATGTCTGGGAAGAGGTGGGCAACAACCCCTTCTTCTGCCCGGATCCCGACAAGGTGCCCGAGCTGGAATCGTTCATGGACGCCCTGCGAAAGTCCGGGGATTCCATCGGCGCCCGCGTCTCGGTGGTGGCCGAGGGCTGTCCGCCGGGGTGGGGGGAGCCGGTCTTCGACCGCCTGGATGCCGACCTCGCCAAGGCCCTGATGGGGATCAACGCCGTCAAGGGCGTGGAGATCGGCGACGGCTTCGGCTGCGTCGAGGCGCGGGGCACCGAGTTCCGCGACGAACTCACCCCCGAGGGCTTTCTCGCCAACCACGCCGGCGGGGTGCTGGGCGGGATCAGCACCGGCCAGGACCTGGTGGCCCACATCGCCCTCAAGCCCACCTCCAGCATCCGCCTGCCCGGGCGCTCGGTGACCACCGAGGGCGAACCGGCGGAGGTGGTCACCAAGGGGCGCCACGACCCCTGCGTGGGCATCCGCGCCACGCCCATCGCCGAGGCGATGATGGCCCTGGTGCTGATGGATCACCTGCTGCGCCAGCGGGCGCAGAACGCGGACGTGGCGACCCCCACGCCCGTGATCCCCGCCGCCCCGGAGGATTGAGGCCTCCATGGTAGTCGACGCGAGGGTGCCGTACTGGCGCCTCTCCGGCTTCTACTTCTTCTTCTTCGCCATCCTCGGGGCGATGATGCCCTACTGGGGTGTCTACCTGCGCCAGGAGGGCTTCGCCTCCGCCGAGATCGGCGCCCTGCTGGCGATCCTGGTCCTCACCAAGCTGATCGGGCCCAACACGCTGGGCTGGATCACCGACCACGTGGGCCAGCGCAGTCGCCTGATCCGCGCCGCCAGCCTGCTGGCCTTCGTCACCTTCCCCGGCGTGTTTCTCGCCGACGGTTTCTGGAGCCTGGCGGCGGTGATGGTGGTGTTCTCGTTTTTCTGGAACGCCACCCTGCCGCAGTTCGAGGCCCTGACCATGAACCACCTGGGCCGCGACACCCACCGTTATTCCATGATCCGGCTATGGGGCTCGGTGGGTTTTATCGTCACGGTGGTGGGCATGGGCTGGCTGATGGACCTGTTCGGCCACGGCGCGATGCCCTGGGGCGTGATGGTGCTGTTTCTGGGGATCTTTCTCGCCAGCCTGGCGGCCCCCGACCACGACGGCCAGCGGCGCCAGCGGGCCTCGGGCTCGATCCTGGGGGTCCTGCGCCGGCCGGAGGTGATCGCGCTGTTCGCGGTCTGTTTCCTGATCCAGGCCAGCCACGGGCCGTACTACGCCTTCTTCTCCATCTACCTGGAGGACAACGGCTACAGCAAGGCGGCCACCGGCGGGCTCTGGGCGCTGGGCGTGGTCGCCGAGATCCTGGTCTTTCTGGTCATGCACCGGCTGATCCCGCGATTCGGTGCCTTTCGCCTGCTGCTGGTCACGCTCCTGCTCACCGGCCTGCGCTGGGTCCTGACCGCCTATTTCATCCAGTCCGTGCCGGTGCTGCTGTTCGCCCAGACGCTGCACGCCTTCAGCTTCGGCGTCTACCACGCCGTGGCCATCGACCTGATCCACCGCTTCTTCACCGGCCCCCACCAGGGCCGCGGCCAGGCCCTCTATTCCAGCCTGAGTTTCGGCCTCGGCGGGGCGGCCGGCACCTACCTGAGCGGGCTGACCTGGGACGGCCTCGGCCCGGCGCTCACCTTCGACCTCGCCGCCGCCTTCGCCTTCGGCGGCGCGGTGATCGTGGCGACGATGATGCGCGGCGTGGACCGCACCCCCGGCCGGGAATAGCCGGACCGGGACCGGCCCGGGGGCGGCTAGCAGATCCGCGGCAGGGGATCGTCTTCGAGTTCGGGCAGGACCCGGCGCCCGCCCAGCTCGGTGACCAGCTCCACCCGCGCCGGCCCCGGGTGCACCGCGCCGATCTCGGCCGCGGCCTCGCCGGCCGGCAGCGCGCGCCAGGCCGCGAGGACCGCCGCGGCGGCCCCGGGCGCGGCGACGGCCACCACCCGCCCCTCGCAGGCCAGGTAGAGCGGGTCGAAACCCAGCAGCTCGCAGACCCCGCGCGCCGCGGGGGAGACGGGGATGGCCGATTCGTCGAGCCGAACCGTCCGCCCGCAGCCGGCGGCGATCTCGTGGGCGACGGTGGCCAGCCCGCCGCGGGTGGGGTCGCGCATGAAGCGCAGGCCGGCCGATTCCAGGGCCGCCGCGCACAGCGGCCAGACCCCGGCACAGTCCGAGGCGAGATCGCCGCGGATGCCGAAGGCCTCGCGGGCGAGCATCACCGCCGCCCCGTGGTCCCCCACGGGGCCGCTGACCAGCACGCGGTCCCCCGGCTCGATGCCCGCCATGCCCGGCAGGGGGCGCTGGCACTCGCCCACGCCGCTGCTCGCCAGGAACAGCCCGGGGACCTCCCCGCGACCCACCACCTTGGTGTCGCCGGTGACCACCGCGACCCCGGCGGCATCCGCCGCCGCGGCGACGGATGCCGCCACGCGTTCCAGGTCGGCCAGGGCGAAACCCTCCTCGACGATGGCGTTGAGGCTCAGCCAGCGGGGCCGGGCGCCACTCACGGCGAGGTCGTTGACGGTCCCGTTCACCGCCAGGCTGCCGATGTCGCCGCCGGGGAAGAACAGCGGTCGCACGGTGAAGCTGTCGCTGGTGAAGGCGATCGGGCCGCCCGCCGGGAGCCGCGCGGCGTCCGCGCCGGTGTCGTTGCCCAGCCGGGCGGCGAAGACCGAGTCCACCAGCCGGCGGCTGCGGCGTCCGCCGTTGCCGTGGGCGAGGGTGATGGCGTCGTGCGGGTCGCGGGAATCGTCGTCGATCATGGTGCCGTGGCCTCGATGACCTGGCCGAAGGCCAGCCCGCCGTCGTTGACCGGCAACCGGGCCGGCAGGACCGGCTCGAAGCCGGCCTCCGCGAGCTGGCGGACGGCGAGCTCGGCCAGTCGCCGGTTCTGGAACACGCCGCCGGTGAGTCCCACGCGCCGGATTCCCGTCCGCTGCCCCAGCCGCCGGGCCAGCGCGACGATGCTCGCCGCCAGGGCGGCGTGGAATGCCCCCGCGCGCTCGGCGACCGGGCGGCGACCATCGCCGAGCATGGGCACCAGGGGCGCCCAGTCGATCACCAGGCCACCGCTCTCGTCCGCGTGGAGGGGCAGGGCATCGGCCCGTCCCGGGACGTTGGCGACCGATTCCAGCCATTGGGCGGCCTGGCCCTCGAAACTGGCCTGGCGGAGCAGGCCGCAGAGGCCGGCGGCGGCGTCGAAAAGCCGGCCGATGGAGGTGGTCTCCAGGCTGTTCACACCGCGTTCCCAGGCCTGGTGGAGCAGGGCATCGTCCGCCCCGGAGGGCCCTTCGCCCAGGGTCCAGCGAAGCCCGCGCGCCGAGCGCCAGGGCTGTTCCGAGGCCTTGCCGGTGCCCGGGATGCGAAACGGCCGCAGATGAGCGGCCCGTCGCCAGTGGCCCGGACGGCCGGTGAAGGTCTCGCCGCCCCAGAGGCGGCCGTCGTCGCCCAGGCCGAAACCGTCCCAGACGAACATCAGCCAGTCGCCCTCGGGATCGACCTCGCCGGCAAGCGCGCTGGCATGGGCCCGGTGATGGCCCACGGTGACCGAGGGCAGGCCGGCATCGGCCGCCCAGCGGGTGCTGGCGTAGTCCGGGTGGCGATCGGCGATCAGCGACCGGGCACGCACGCCGTAGAGGGCCTCGAGCGTGTCGATCGTGGCCCGGAAGGCGTCCAGGCTGCGGGGGGCCTCCAGGTCGCCGACGTGGGGCGAGACCACCACGCGCTCGTCCCAGGCCAGCGCGACGGTGTTCTTGAGGTGGCCGCCCACGGCCAGGACGGGGCAGTCGACGCTCCAGGGCAGGCCCAGCTCCAGCGGCGCGATCCCCCGGGCCAGGCGCAGGGGGCGGGCATGGCCGGCCACCACCTGGACCACGGAATCGTCCACCGGGCGGCGGATGGGCCGGTCGTGGTCGAGTACGCCGTCGAGGCAATCGCCCAGTTCCGTCTCCAGGGTAGCCCGCTCGTGGATCAACGGGTCGCCGCCGAGGTTGGCGGAGGTGAGGACCAGGGGCCCGTCCACCGCCTCGGCCAGCAGGTGATGGAGGGGGTTGCCCGGGAGCAGGGCCCCCACCCGGTCGAGCCCCGGGGCGATGCCCGTCGCCAGCTCGCTCCGGGCCGATTGGGGCAGCAGGACGATGGGACGCGCCGGATCCTGCAGGGCCTCGGCGGCGGGGGCGTCGATCTCGCAGTGGCGGGCCACGGCCGCCAGCCCGTCCTCGCCCGCCTCGGGGAAGAGGACGGCCAACGGCTTGTGCGGGCGGCGCTTGCGTTGTCGCAGGGCGTCTACCGCGGCCCCGTCGCGGGCGTCACAGGCCAGGTGGTAGCCGCCCACGCTACGGACCGCGAGGATGCCGCCCTGCGCCAGCGCCCGGCCGGCAAGCTCGAGGGCCTCGGCGTTGCCCCGGGTGGTCGCACCCGGCCCGGTAAAGGACAAAACCGGGCCGCAGTCGGGGCAGGCCAGTGGCTGGGCGTGGAAGCGCCGGTCGAGCGGGTCCCGGTACTCGGCCCGGCACGCCGGGCAGAGGGCGAAGCCCGCCATGGCGGTCTGCGACCGGTCCCAGGGCAGGGCATCGAGGATGGAATAGCGCGGGCCGCACTGGGTGCAGTTGATGAACGGGTAGCCGTGACGACGGGCGGTGGGATCGCGCAGCTCGGCGAGGCAGTCGTCGCAGACGAACTGGTCGGGCGGGACGTGCACGTGGCCACGGTCGCTGCACTCGCTGCCGAGGATGTGGAAACCCTCGATGGGGCGCGGCACGCGGGCCTGGCTGGCCGCGATCCGGGGTCGTGCCAGGGGCGGGGCCTCTTCCAGCAGTTTCTCGCCGTAGCTCGCCAGGCGCTGCGGGTCGCCCTGGGCGAAGACCTGCAGCCAGCCCCCGTGATTGCGCACCCAGCCGGCCAGGCCGAGGCGATGGGCCAACCGGTAGGTGAAGGGGCGGAATCCCACGCCCTGGACCCGGCCGCGGAGGTGCCATTCGCGGGCCTCGACGCCCTCAGTCCACGGCACGGGCCTGCCTCCCTGCGCGGATGCCGGCCTCCCACCAGATGCGACAGGCCCCCTCGTCGGAGACCATGCACGGCCCCACGGGTCGATCGGGCCGGCAGGCGCGACCGTAGAGGGGGCAGCCGTCGGGCCGCCGCCGTCCCAGGACCACCTCGCTGCACTGGCAGCCAGGCGGCATGGCCGTGGTGGACGCCCCCGTCCCGGGCCCGTCCGCCGGGTGCAGCGCCCGGCGGGCGTGTTCGCCGGCAAGCGCGTACCCGGACCCCGGCAGGCGGCCGATGCCCCGCCAGTCGGCGTCGGCCACGGAAAACACCGTGTCCAGCAAGGTCCTCGCGTGCCGGTTGCCCAACGGGCGCACGGCCGCCGGGTAGGCGTTCTCCAGGCGGGCCTCGCCGGCCCGCATCTGCGCCAGGACCGCCTCGATACCGGCCAGCAGGTCCCCGGTGGAAAAACCCGCCACCGCGGTGGGGATGCCGTGTTCCTCGGCGACGAAACGCCATTGTTCGCTGCCCATGACGGTGGCCACGTGCCCGGGGGCGATCAGCCCCTCGAAGCCCGCCTCGCCGCCATCCAGCAGGTGGGCCACCGCCGGCCAGGTCAGCCGGCCGGCCAGCAGCAGCGCCAGGTTCTCCGGCACACCCTCGGCGAGCATGGCGGCCACCGGGGCCATGGTGGTCTCGAAACCCGCGGCGAGAAAGACCACCGGCCGGTCGGTCCCCTCCGCCAGCGCCCGTACCTCGACCGGCGAGGCCACGGGGCGGACGTCGGCGCCGGCCGCACGGGCCCCTTCCAGGGTGCGCGGGTTCGATCCGAGGACGGGCACGCGGAGCATGTCGCCGAAGCTCGCTAGGATCACCCCGGGATCGCCGAGCGCCCGGTCGATGGCGGTGGCCAGGACGTTCTCGGGACAGACGCAGACCGGGCAGCCCGGCCCGGGGATCAGCTCGACGGTCTCGGGGAGCACGTCGCGCAGCCCGGCACGGGTGATGCTGCGCTCGTGGCCCCCGCAGACATTGAGAATCCGTACCCGCCGGCGCGGGGCCAGCGCGTGGATGCGTGCCAGTCGTTCGCGGGCCCGCTGGCTCATCGGGCGGCGAACCGCTCCCCGGCGGCGGGCAGGGCGCTCCAGTGCGCCCGCAGCCAGTCGATCCAGGGCCCCAGGGTGGCGGGCTCCCGGCTGCTCACCGCGTCCACCGGGACGGCGTTGGCCAGCTCGGCGAGCCGGTGCTCGACCCGGCCGCGGTCGAACTCGGGGAAGTGCTCGGCCAGGTCGGCCTTGGTGACCAGTACCCGGTCGGCGGCGCGGAAGAGCACCGGGTACTTGGCGGGCTTGTCGTCGCCCTCGGTGACCGAGAGCAGGGCGACGTCGAGCTGCTGGCCGAGATCGAAACTCGCCGGGCAGACCAGGTTGCCCACGTTCTCGATGAACAGCACGTCGACCGCCTCGAGGTCCATGGCGTGCAGGGCGTCGTGGACCATGTGGGCATCGAGGTGGCAGGCGGTGTCGGTGCAGATCTGCACGGCCTCGATGCCGGCTTCGCGGATGCGCCGGGCGTCGTTCTCGGTGGCCAGGTCACCCACCACCGCCGCCACCCGCAACCCGTCGGCCATGGCCCGGGCGCTGGCCTCCACCAGGGCGGTCTTGCCGGCGCCCGGCGAGGACATCAGGTTGACGGCCAGCACCCGGTGGCGGGCGAAGTGCTCGCGGTTGTGGGCGGCCTGGTGATCGTTCTCGGCCAGCAGGCCCTCCAGCACGTGCACGGACTCGTGGCCGCCGGGCGTGCGATGCAAATGCCCGCCGGGCTCCACCAGCGCGCGGTTGCCGGGGGTCAGGTTGCAGCCGCAGGTGTCACACATCGTCTTCCACCTCGATCTCGGTGAGCAGGAGTTCGTCGCCGCCGGCGACCCGGGTATCCGGGCTGTTGCAGGACGGGCAGGCGAGCCGCTCGAGGCTGGCCTCCCCGGTATGGCCGCAGGCGGGGCAGTCGACCCGGATCGGCACCCGTTCGACGGTCAGCCCGGCATCCGCGGCCAGGGTGCCGGCCCGGGCCACCGGGAAGGCACGCTCGACCAGCTCGGGCACCACGCCCGAGAGCGGGCCGATGCGGATCACCACCCGGGTCACCCGCGCGGCGCCCCGCTCGCGGGCGATTGCCTCCACCCGCCGCAGCATCCCCCGGCAGACCGAGAGCTCATGCATCGGTGCCGGCCCGGGTCATGGCCCGCCAGGTCGCCTCCATGGCCTCGGCCTCGTCGGGCCGCAGCCGCTGGATGGCATAGCCGACGTGCACCAGCACGCGGTCACCGGGGGCCGGCGGATCGTCGGCGAGCAGAAAGAGATTGACCGTGCGCTCCACGCCCTGGTGGCGGCAGCGGGCCTCGTGGCCCTCGATGCCGAGGATTTCCATGGGGATGGCGAGGCACATGCGCGGGGCGATCCTGACGGTGTCTATACTGCATGGAATCTAGCCCAGTTCGATTACCCTTGCCGCACTGCTGGAGGAGAACCATGGCCTTTTCCCCCTTACGCCTGGCCCTGCTCACCGTGTTGTTGCTTCCCGCGACCGCCTGGGCCCACGGCGGTCATGGCGTGGATGCCGGGCTGCTTCATCCCCTCACGGGCATCGACCACTGGCTCGCGGCGCTGGCCGTGGGCCTGTGGGCCGGGGCCGGGAGGGGGCCGCACCCGGCGTTCGCGCCACTGGCCTTCGTGGTCGTCATGCTGGCCACGGCGACCATCGCCGTCGGCGCCGGGATCCCGGTGGCCGAGACGGGGCTGGTGCTCTCCCTGCTGGTCCTGGGCGGGCTGCTGCTGGCCGGACGGCAGGTGTCCTCGCTGGCGGGCATCCTGCTGGTGGCGGCGGCGGCCGCCTTCCACGGCTGGGCCCACGGTGCGGAGATGCCGGCCGGGACCGGGACGGGCGTCTACCTCGCGGGGCTCGGCGTCACCACCCTGGGCCTGCACCTCGGGGGCATCGGCCTGGCCCGCCTGCTCTCCGCCGAGCGGGCCCGCTGGACCGGCCTCCCGGTGATGGGCACCGGGCTACTCCTGCTCCTGGGCTAGTCCGGCCAGGATCGCCTTCGCCGCGGCCCGGATCTCCGCCTCCCCGGGCGGTGGCCCGGCGCTTCCCGACGCGTCGCCGGAGACCCGGATGCCGGCGATGCGCAACCGCCCGGGCAGGGCCCCCAGGCTCTCGGCCAGCGCGAGGGCCTGGGCCAGGCCGAAGCCGTGGCTGGAACAGGTACGCCCCCCGGTCGGCAGGGATCCGGGGGACAGCCAGCGGACCTCGCCGGGGGTGCCGCCGTCGAGCAGGGCATCGATGATCACCACCTCGGTCGCGCCCCTGAGGTGTTCCACCAGCGCCGCGCCGGGTCGGTCCAGGTAGCGCACGGGTCCGTCGAGCCGTTGCGCGAGCGGGGCCTGGATCCGTTCCGCCACCCGCCAGGCGATGCGGTCGGCCCCCAGGGGCGAACCCACGGCCAGCAGGCGCAGGCCGCTCAAGACCCGCGCTCCACCCGCAGGTCGATGAAGTGGGTGGCGCAGGAGATGCAGGGGTCGTAGTTGCGGATCACCGTCTCGGCGTGCCGGCGCAGGGCATCGTCCGGCCGGTCCAGCCCGCCGGCCCGCAGTGCGGCGTGGAGGTCCTGCTCGATCCGGGCCTGGTTCTGGCTGGTGGGGGGCACGATCCGGGCATGGCGGATCAGGCCCGCGTCGTCGGTGCGGTAGCGGTGCCAGAGCAGGCCCCGCGGGGCCTCGGTGGCACCGGCGGCGTCCCCGGCCCGGGGGCTGGCGGCGACCCAGGGGGAGTCCGGTTCCCGGTAGCCGGCCAGCAGGTCGCGGGCCTCGCGGACGGCGAACAGGATCTCCACGGCCCGGGCCACCACGCTGTGGTACATGTTGGCGCTGGGAAAGCCGATGCCGGTCTCCGAGAGTACCGCGGCGACCGCTGCGGGCAGTCGGTCGCGGTTGAGGTTGAGACGGGCCAGCGGCCCCACCAGGTAGGGCTCGCCGTCGATGGCCGCGAACAGCGCCGTGGAATGGGGCTCGTGGCGCTCTTGCATGTGCTCGTCGAAGGCCTCGGCGGCCACGTCCAGCCCGGCGCTGGAGACGATCCGCCCGGCAACCATGGGGTATTCGCGCTCGTGGCGCAGGGCCACGCTGGTGAACTCCTGGGCCTCGTCGGGCAGGGGCAGTTCGGCGGTCCAGCGAACCAGTGCCTCGGCCTCGGGGATGGCGGCCTCCAGGCGCTCCACCAGGGCAGCCACCTCGGCCGGGGTGGGGGCATGGTGGAATCCCCCCACGCGGGCGCCCACGGGATGGACCGAGCGCGCACCGAACAGGGCGATCAGCGCGTTGCCGAGGCCCTGGAGGGACAGGCCGCGGTTCACGGTCGCCGGGTGTTCGCGGGCCATGGCCATCACGTCGTCGAAACCGAGAAAGTCGGGGGCGGCGAGCAGGTGGATGTGCAGGGCATGGCTCTGGATCCACTCGCCGCAGTAGAAGACCCGGCGCATCGCCTCGACCCACGGGCTCGGCCGGATGCCGAAGGCGCTCTCCAGGGCCTGGACCGCGCTCATCTGGTAGGCCACCGGGCAGATGCCGCAGATCCGCGCCACCGTGTCGGGTACCTCGCTGTAGTGGCGGCCCTCGAGGAATTTCTCGAAGTAGCGGGGCGGCTCGAAGATGTCGAGGTGGAGCCGGTGGATGCGATCACCGCGGATGTCGACGTCCAGCCGGCCCTCGCCCTCGACCCGCGTGAGCGCGGGGGTCTCGATGCGGATGCGTCGCTCGCTCATCGCGCTTTCCCCGGGATGATGCCGGCGGCCTCGTTGCCGGCACCGGTGAACGGTTCCTGGCCGCTGTGGATGAAGTGGAAGCGACGGGCGACGGCCTCGGGGGCCAGGCCCAGACCTTCGAACCGGTGGGCCAGGCTGGTGGTGTTGGCCCCCTCCGCCGGGCCGTAACAGGCGTAGCAGTCCCGCCCGAAACGGGGACAGAGCGCGCCGCAGCCGGTGCGCGTGACGGGACCCATGCAGGGCTCGCCACGGGCGACCATCACGCAGACGGTCTGGTGGCGCTTGCATTCCAGGCACACCTTGTCGCGTTCCTCCACCGGCGGCACCCCGAACAGCAGGGCACGGACCGCGGCAAGGACCTGGCGACCGTCGACCGGGCAGCCCCAGAGCTCGAGATCGACACGGGCGTGCTCGCGGATGGCGGTGGCATGGGCCAGCGAGTCGATGTACTCCGGCCGGGCGTAGATGGCCTCGCGCCACTCGCTCTCCGAGTCGCGCAGGTTGCGCAGGGCCTGCAGGCCGCCCGAGGTGGCGCAGGCACCGATGGTGACCAGGAAACCGCTGTGGGCCCGGATGCGCCGGAGCCGTTCACGCTCGTCGGGCGTGGATACCGAGCCCTCGATGAAGGCGATGTCCACGTCGGCATCGGGGTTCGAGGGGCCCGCCTCGGCAAAATGGACGATCTCCACCAGCTCGGCGAGCCGGAGCAGGTCCGGGCCCAGGTTGAGAAAGGCCAGCTGGCAGCCGTCGCAGGAACTGAACTTGTGGACCGCCACCCGCGGCTTGCGTTCGTCGGTCATCGGGGACCTCGCTTTGTATCGTGTGCCGGTGAGCCGGGATGGCCCGGGGGCTCGCCGAGCGGTCGGGCCCTTGCGCACGGGCCCGTGAAACAGGGGGCTAGAAGCCCCGGACACCGAGCAGCCCGGCGACCTCGGGATAGTGGAAGACCGGACCGTCCCGGCAGACGAAACGCGGGCCGAACTGGCAGTGGCCGCAATGGCCGGCCGCGCACTGCATGTTGCGCTCCATGCTCAGCCAGATCCGGCCGGCCTCGACGCCGTCGTCCACCAGACGGCGGGCGCTGGCCACCATCATCGGCTCCGGGCCGCACATCATCACCGTGGCCCGCCCGCGGTCGAACTCGGCCTGGTCGAACAGGGTGGTGATCAGGCCCTGCTGGCCGGTCCAGCCGGGGCGGGCCTGGTCGGCGGCGAGCAGGACCCGGGTGTCCGGCGCCTCGCGCCAGCGGGCGTACTGCTCGGCCCAGATGAGATCGTCGCTGTGCTTGACACCCTGCATGATCACCAGCCGCCCGAAACGTTCGCGGTTGGCGAGCACGTGGTGAACCACGGTCACGGCGGGCGCGCAGCCGAGCCCGCCGGTGATCACGACCACGTCGCCGCCCTCGGCCAGCTCCAGTGGCCAGCCCCGGCCGAACGGGCCGCGGATGCCCAGGCGGTCGCCCGCCCGGAGCTCGGCCATCGCCCGGGTCACCCGGCCCACGGGACGGATGGTGTGGGCGAAATCGGCATCTTCCCCGCGCAGCCGGACCACCGAGATGGGTACCTCGCCCACCCCGAACAGGTAGACCATGTTGAACTGCCCGGGGGCGAAGGCGTAGTCCGCCCGGGCCCGGGGATCGGTGAGCGCCAGGCGCAGGCTGAAGATCGAGCCGGCCTCGTCCACCCGCTCGAGGATCTCGGCCTCCCGGGGGAGGTAGGGATCAGTCATCGCCGGCCTCCGCGCAGATCACGGTGGCTTCCTCGGTGAGGTCGATGCCCACCGGGCACCAGGTGATGCAGCGCCCGCAGCCCACGCAGCCGCTGCGCCCGTACTGGTCGTGCCAGGAACCCAGCTTGTGCGTGAGCCACTGGCGATAGCGCTCCGGTGTCTCCGCGCGGATGACGATGCCGTGGATGTAGCTGTGACCCTCGGTGAAACAGGAATCCCACTGGCGCAGGTGTTCGCTGGTGCGACCGTCGAGGTCGGGCACCTCCTCGTGGGAATGACAGAAGCAGGTGGGACACACCGAGGTGCAGTTGGCGCAGGACAGGCAGCGTTCGGCCACCGCCTGCCAGCGTTCGTGGTCGAGGTTGGCGAACAGGGCGTCGCGCAGGTTGCGCCCGGGGAGGGCGCGTTGCTGGGCGTCGATGGCCGCCCGCTGCTGGTCGCGACGGGCCGCCTCCTGCTCCTCGCCGACCGGCAGGAGGGGCAGGCGCGCGGCGACCCGCTCGCCGGCCTCGCTGCCGGCATGGACGATGAAACCGTCGTCGAGCTCGTGCAGGGCCAGGTCGAAGCCCGACTCGCAGGCCGGCCCGTCACCGGTCGAGTGGCAGAAACAGGTCTCGGCGGGATGGGTGCAGTCCACGGCCACCAGGAAAAGCCCCGCGCGCCGTTTCCGGTAGCCGGGATCGGGTTCGCGCTCGAGAAAGTGGGCGTCCTGCAACCGCAGGGCAGCCAGGTCGCAGGCCCGGACCCCGATGGCCGCCAGCGGCCGGTCATCGGCGGGCGAACCGGTCTCGAAATACAGCCGGCCATCGTCGTCCCGCCGGCTGCGCCAGAGGGTCTCGCGGGGCGTGAAGAGCCAGGACTTGAGCCCCTGGGGGCCCACCGCCCAGGCGAACAGCCGCTCGTCCTCCCGCTCCCCCAGCCGGTAGTGCGCGGGCCGCTGCTCGTCCCCGACCCCGCGGGGGAGGTCGTCGATCGAGGTCAGCTCGCCGAAGGTCACCGCACCCTCCCGCACGCGGGGCCCGATACAGCGGTAGCCCGCCTCGTTCAGGCACTCGGGCAGCTGCTTGAGCGCGCTCCGGTGGAGGAAGCCGTATATCGACATGCTCGGGTCGCCTGTCTGGTTACCCAACAGGGTGTAGTCGGCGACAGGCCGGCTGGCAAGTGTGGATGGTCTCGCTCAACGTGCCAGCGCGCTCACGAGATCCTTCAGCGACAGGGTGTTGAGCACGTCTGCTGCCTCCAGCCAGCCGCGCCGGGCCTGGTTGATGCCGAAGCGCATGAAGTCGAGGTGGCCGGCCTGGTGGGCGTCGGTGGAGACGGGCACCTTCAGCCCCAGCTCGCGGGCCTGCATGCAGCCATCGTCGTCGAGGTCGAGGCGGTTGGGGTTGGCGTTGAGCTCGACGAAACAGCCGCGCTCGGCGGCGCCCTCGAGGACGGCCTGCAGATCGAGGGGGTAGGGGCCGCGCTTGTTCAGCAGCCGACCGGTGGGGTGGGCGAGGATGTTGAACAGCGGATTGTCCATGGCCTTCAGGATGCGCGTGGTCTGCTGCTCCCGCGACCGGTCCTGGCCGTAGTGGACCGCGCAGACACGCAGGTCGAGCCGTTCGAGGATGGCGTCGGGCAGGTCCAGGCTGCCGTCCTCGAGGATGTCCACCTCGATGCCCTTGAGCAGCGTGATCCCGTCGAGCTCGTCGTTGAGGGCATCGATGGCGTCGATCTGCCGGGCCAGCCGCTCGGGGTCCAGGCCGTTGGCCATGGACACCCGCCGCGAATGGTCGGTGATGGCCAGGTAATCGTAACCGCGCCCGGCGGCGGCCTCGGCCATTTCCGCGAGGCCATGGCGGCCGTCGGTGGCATCGGTATGACAGTGCAGGTCGCCGCGGATGTCGTCCAGGGTCACCAGCTCGGGCAGGCGGCCTTCCCGGGCGGCGTCCACTTCGCCGCGGTTCTCGCGCAACTCCGGGGGGATCCAGGCGAGGTCGATGGTCCCGTAGACCCCGGCCTCCGTTTCCCCGGCGATCCGTTCGTCGTCCTCGAACACCCCGTACTCGTTGATCTTGTAGCCCTTGCCGTTGGCGATCCGGCGAATGGCGATGTTGTGGGCCCGGGACCCGGTGAAGTAGACCAGCGCGGCGCCGAACGCGGC
Organism: Halothiobacillus sp.; assembly: GCA_018623495.1. Classification (GTDB taxonomy): domain Bacteria; phylum Pseudomonadota; class Gammaproteobacteria; order JAAZVP01; family JAAZVP01; genus JAAZVP01. The sequence goes on from JAAZVP010000017.1 coordinate 36,098, forward strand.
GGTGTCCACCCGCCGCAGGTCCACCTGCAGGCCCGAGCGCAGGATGACCGTGGACCGGGTGTCGCCCTGCGAGACCACCTCGGCGACCGCCTCGAAGCCCACGAAGGCCTGCATCACCGGCGAATCGGCGGCCGCGCGCACCAGGATGTCGATGTCGCCGACGGTCTCCTTGCAGCGGCGGTAGCTGCCGGCGATCTCGACCTGCTCCACGCCCTCCACCGCGCCGAGGGCCTCGACCAGCGGAGCGGCCAGTGCCTCGGCGCGGGCCAGCCCGGTGCGCTTTTCCTCGCCCTGGCGCTGCTCGATGTGGCGCAGGATGCTGGCCTCGGTCTTTTCGCCGAAGCCCTCGAGCTCGCGGATGCGCCCGGCCTCGGCGGCCTGGCGGAGATCCTCCAGGCTGTCCACGTCGAGGGCCTCGTGCAGTGCCTTGACCCGCTTGGGCCCCAGCCCCTTCAGGTGCATGATCTCCACCAGGGCCGGCGGGGTGCGCCCGCGGACCTCCTGGAGCAGTTCGAGATCGCCTTTGGCCACCATTTCGGCGATCTTGTCGGCCAGGTCGTCACCGATTCCGGGGAGTTCGGTCAGGTCCTCGCCGGCCTCGATGCGGTCGGCCATGGCGCGGGTCTGGCCCCGGACCAGCTGGGCGGCGTTGCGGTAGGCACGCACCCGGAAGGGATTGGCGCCCTCGATCTCGAGCAGATCGGCGAGTTCCTCGAAGCGGTCGGCGATCTCGGTGTTCTGCAGGGTCATCGTCGGTGCCGAAAGATGTGCGGGTTCTTGTCGACGAAGGCACGGATGACCCGCGCCCCGATCAGTGAATCGCCGTCCTTGACGTAGAAATAGCCCACGGAGGCGGCGGCCAGGGCACCGATGGTGTCCACGAGCAGGTCGGTCATGGTGTCGTTGAGGCTGCCGCGCTGCATGTGCAGGCCGAACAGCAGGTCCATGAAGTACTCGAACAGCTCCCAGAGGGTCCCCAGGGTGACGGCGAAGCCGAAGGAGACCAGCGCCACCAGCGATGGCGACATGTGGATGCGCTGGGTCATGTGGAAGATGTAGGTGAGCACGAAGCCGGTCAGTCCCAGGACCACGGCGGAGAGGCTGTGGAGCATCAGGTCCCACCACCAGAAGCGTTCGTAGAACTGGCGCACCTCGCCGAGCCCGAAGGCGGCGTAGAGAAAGACGGTGTTGAACAGCGTCAGCTCCACCGGCAACTGGACGCCCAGCTGCCGCTCCAGCACGGCCGGCAGGAAGGTCAGGCCGAGCACCAGGGCGGCGACGAAGGCCAGTAGCCAGCGGCCCTCGAACAGCGCCCCGGCCAGCACCGCGGCGATGGCGAGCTGGAGCACCAGGACCAGGCCGAGCTGGAGACGCTCGGCCCAGTCACCGGGTATCCGTCGGCGCAGCCGATCAGCCATCGTCACCTGCCGGCCGACCCCGAACGATCAGCGTGGGACAGGGCAGGGCGGCGGCCTGGAGGGCGCGCAGGCTGCGATCCTCGATGATGTCCTCGTTGGCGCCCACCAGCAGGGCCCGCGGGGCGGTCTCCCGCGCGACCTGCCAGACCTCGCCGAAGTCCGACGGTCCCAGGTGGTGGATATCGACCCGGCCGCGTCCGGCCAGGCCTTCGGCGGGCGCGTCGCCGACCTGCAGCACGATCAGCCAGTCGTCGACGGCCTCGGCCAGTCGCAGCGCGGTCGCCAGCGCCTGGCGGGCCGAGGGCGAGCCGTCGAAGACCACGGCGATGCCCGAGAGCCGCGGGGGGCTCGCCGTTCCCAGCAGGCTGGAGAGGTTGGCCGGGGCGGCACCGATCACCAGGATGTCGGCCGCCGGGCTTTCCTGGTGGATCAGGCCCACGGCATCCGCCTCGACTCGGCGGAATCGCCAATCGGCGCCCAGCTCGCGGGCCGCCTCGGCGAGGGCATGTTCGGCGCGGCGGGCCCGGACCCGCCTTTCCATGGCCAGGTCCGCGGGCTCCAGGCGCCGCGGGCTGTGGGTCAGCCGCGAGAACTCCCGGGTGAAGGGCAGCCCGAGCGCCCGCGCGAGCCCGGGATCCTCCACGTAGAGGCCGGTGAACTCGGCCGGCAGGTCCATGGCCAGCCGGGTGATCAGGGCCAGCATGGCCCGGTCGGCGCGCGTGCCGCCGAGGACGATGGAGATGCGCAGACGGATTTCCGCCGGGGGTCGCTCGCCCATCAATCGGCCTCGTGCTCGTCGCTGGAAGAGAAGGCCTGGCGCTGCTCGGCCAGCTGCACGAGGCGATCGGCGATTCGCCGGTTGATGCTGCCCTCGGGAAACCCGCCTCGTGCGTCGCGCTCGCCGGCCGGCAGGCCGGTGAGCAGTTCCAGGGCATCGTCCACCGTGTCCACCGCGTAGACGTGGAACGCGCCCCGGTCGGCGGCCTCGCGCACGTCGCGCCGAAGCATCAGGTGCTTGACGTTGGCCCTTGGGACGAGAACGCCCTGGTCGCCGGTGAGCCCCCGTGCCTGGCAGATGTCGAAGAAGCCCTCGATCTTCTCGTTCACGCCGCCGATGGCCTGCACCCGGCCGCGCTGGTTGACCGAGCCGGTAATGGCCAGGTCCTGGCGCAGCGGGGTGTCGGCGATCGCCGAGAGCAGCGCGCAAAGCTCGGCGGTGGAGGCGCTGTCACCCTCGATCCCGCCGTAGGACTGCTCGAACACCAGGGTCGCCGACAGCGACAGCGGGCGGTCGGTGACGTAGTTGGCGGCGAGGAAACCGGCCAGGATCATCACCCCCTTGGAATGGATCGGGCCACCGAGCTCCACCTCGCGCTCGATGTCCACCACCTGGCCGGACCCCATGGCGATGCGGGCGGTAATCCGGCTGGGCTTGCCGAAGGCGGAGTCCCCGAGCATCAGCACCGAGAGCCCGTTGACCTGGCCCGTGGCCTTGCCGTCGGTGTCCACCAGGATGGTCTCGCGCAGGATCTCCTCGTGCAGGCGGTCGCGGATCCGTCCCGAGCGGCGCAGACGGGCGTCGATGGCGGCCTGGACGTCGTCCGCCGAGACCCGGTCATGGCCGGCCTCGGCCGCCCAGAAATGGGCCTCGCGAACCACGTCCGCGGCGTGCCGGACCTCGGCGCTGAGTTTCGCGGCATCACCGGCATGCCGGGCGCTGTGTTCCACGACCCGGGCGACGGCATCCCGCGTCAGGGGCAGCAGTTTCTCCTCGCGGGCGATATTGCCCAGAAGGCGGGCGAAACCGTGGACGTTGTCCGGGTTGCGATCCATCTGGTCGTCGAAGTCCGCGGCGACCTTGAACAGCTTGTCGAACTCGGGATCGAGCGCCTGGAGCAGGTAGTAGAGCCAGCGGTCACCGATCAGCACGATCTTGACGTCGAGCGGGATCGCCTCGGGCTCCAGCGAGACCGTGGAAATCAGGCTGTAGGCCTGCCCGGGTGACTGGATGCGCAGCTCGCCGGCCTTGAGGATGCGCTTGAGGGCGTCCCACGAGAAGGGCTCGGTGAGCACGCGGCGGGCGTCGAGGACCAGGTAACCGCCGTTGGCCTGGTGCAGGGCGCCGGCCTTGATCAGGCTGAAGTCGGTGATCAGCGTGCCCATGTGGGAGATGTGCTCGACCTGGCCGACCAGGTAGTTGTGCGTCGGGTGGTCCTCGAACACCACCGGCGCACCGCCGTTGTCGGCGTGGTCGACGATCAGGTTGACGGCGTAGCGCTGGGCCGCGGGAGAGCCGTCGGCGCCCGCAAGCGCCTGCAGCTGCTCCTGCTCCTCCTCGCTGCCCTCGCCCTGGCCGATGAACAGCTTCACGTTGTCGACGATGTCCTGCTGCATGGCCTCGAGGTGCTCGACCACCGGCGCGAGGTCCTGGTAGCGCTCACGCAGCTCGTCGATCAGGCTGCCCACGGCGAAGACCGTCACCTCCCGGTTGAGCTCGCGGATCTTCTTGCGCACCGCCCGGGTGCGCTTGGGGGCCTCGCGCATCACCTGGCGCAGTTCCTCGCCCAGCTTCTCGGTCTCCTTCTCGATGCGCTCCCGCTCGTCCTCGGGCAGCTCCTGGAACTCCTTGGGCGAGAGCGTCTCGCCGTCGCGGATCGGCGCGAAGGCGAAACCCGTGGGCGTGGGGATGATGCCGATGTTCTTTTCCCGGGCATGTTCCTGGATCTCGTTGATCGCGTTCTGCTGCTCCTCCTTGAGCTCCTCCTCGATGGCTGACCGGCGTGTCTGGTAGTCCTCGCTCTCGAAAGCGGCGGGGATGGCCGAACGGGCCTCCTCGATCAGGTGCTCGATGTCCTCGCGGAACGCCCGTCCCATGCCGGCCGGCAGGGACAGGGCCCGCGGGGCTCGCGATTGCTCGAAGTTGTTGACGTAACACCAGTCGCGGGGCCGGGATTCGGCCGCCGCGCGGCGCTCGAGGAACTGGCGCACGAAGCTGTGGCGGCCCGAGCCCGGTGGTCCCAGGACGAACAGGTTGTAGCCCTCCAGGGGAATGCCGGCCCCGAAATGGACCGCCTCCACCGCGCGCTCCTGGCCGAGGACCTCGTCGAGGGGCTCGAGGTCGTCGGTGGTCTCGAAGCCGAGCGCGTCGAGATCACAGGGGGTGTAGAGCTCGGTGGCCTTCAACGGCTGATGCGCGGGCATCGAAATGCCTCCTTTTCGATGGCGTTCATGAATCGGGCGAGATCCCCGGTGGCTGCGGATGGCGGCTCGACAGGTCTCCCAGGACCCGCGCCGAACGCACGGCGCGCCGGGCGATGCGGCGTCCCAGGGCCATCAGGTCCATGGCCGACTCGAGGCCGGCCAGATCGAGGTCCTGCTCGGCACCCACGCGCAACACCATGGCCCGCAGTTCCCGGGTGTTCTCCTCGAAACCGGCAAGCCGGTTGCCCGCGGCCTCGGGATCGAACCCGCCGTCGCCGGGCAGGGAGCGCAACAGGATCTCGTCGAGGTCTTCCCGCCAGGCCCGCAGCCGGCGCTCCAGCACGCCATCGCCCAGGTCCAGGCTGGCGCCCCTGAGGCGGGCCGCGTCCCCGATCATGGCCAGCATGGCACGGTAGTCCTCCACCGCGCCCAGGGCCTCGCCGATGCCCTCGGCCACCGGCCCGGGCAGGGACTGGCGACCCAGCCGCCCGACCTGGCGGGTGATGGCCCGCGCCAGGCCCTCGGCCCCTTCGGCCGTGCGGCAACCGGCTTCCAGGGAGCCCCCGCCGAACGCCTCGCGGCCGGTGCCGACGGCGGCCTCGGCCAGCCGCCGCAACTCGGCGGCGAGGGCATCGAGCGCCAGGTCGGGCACGGCGAGCACGTTGTCGTCGAGGTGGCGCAGCCGGGCCAGGGCCTCGCCGGGCACCACGAACCGCCCCGCGAGCCAACGCTCCAGGTGCGGCGCGAGCGGCACCATCAGCAAGATCCCGAGGCCGTTGAAGAGCGTGTGAAACAGCGCCAGGGCCACGGCCGCGGTCAGGCCCTCGGCCCCCTCCAGCCGGAACATCCCCAGCCCCCAGGCCCACAGGGGCATCAGTGCCAGGGCCACCGCCGCGGCGACGAGGTTGAAGGCGACGTGCCCCGTGGCCACGCGACGGGCGTTGGCGGTGGCCCCCAGCGCGCCCAGTACCGCGGTCGACGTGGTGCCCACGTTGGCGCCGATCACGGCCGCGGCGGCGGATTCCAGGGGCAACACCCCGCCACCGGCGGCGGTGATCACCACCGCGATCGCGGCACTCGACGACTGCATGACCACGGTCATCGCGAACCCCAGGGCGAGCATGGCCAGCATGCCGGCGATCCCGGGGAGGGCGGTCACGGCGCCCTCGAGCATCGGCCCGGCGCCGACGAAGCCCTCGCGCAGCATGTCGATGCCGGCGAACAGCAGGCCGAATCCGGCCAGGGCGGTCCCCAGGGCCCGCAGGCGCACGCCGGGGGCGAGAATGCGCATCAGGGCACCGATACCGATCAGGGGCAGGGCCAGCGCGTCGATCTCGACCCTGAAACCCAGCCCGGCCACCAGCCAGCCGGTCAGCGTGGTGCCCAGGTTGCTGCCGAAGATCGCCCAGAGGGCCTGGTTCAGCGTCAGCAACCCGGCGTTGACGAAGCCGATGGTGGCCAGGGTGATGCCGCTGGAGGACTGGACCGCCGCCGTGCTGATCAGCCCCGTGAGCAGGGCGCGCGCGGGTGTCGAGGTCCAGCGCGCGAGGACGCGTTCCAGCGCGCGACCGGCGGCGAGCTTGAGGCCGTCGGTCATCAGCGCCATGCCGATGAGAAACAGCCCCAGACCGCCGAGCACCGGGATGGCCGGGGAAATCGCTTCTTCCATGCGCGGCCCGGGCTAGGCGGGTTCGAGGGTGACCACGGCGCCCGGACGCTTGATCCGCAACGCCAGCGATTCCAGCACCCGCAGGCGCAGGTTCATGTTCTCCGGGCCGAGGGCACCGACCACGATGTCCTGGCCGATGGCCAGGTCCATGTTCTGCGCGCCCACGGAGACCACCAGCGCCCGGTCGGCGGGAATCACCGGCGAGCGGAAGACGCCCGCGGTGGTGAGTTCCTCCACGTTGCGGATCTCGAGCACGCCCGTGCGCTCGTGCACGCCGTGCATGTTGGCGTAGAGGGTGGGCGAGACCGCCAGGGCGTAGGGCCCGAAGAAACCGCGCTCGCCGAGATGGGCAATGGCCCGCGAGACGCCCTCGAAGGCACTGCCCACCTCGCTCCAGTCGCCCAGCGGCAGGGTTTCCCGGCCGTCGACGGTGAGCAGGCCGTCGAGCCCCAGCGCGGCATCGCCGTGAAAGATCAGCTCGTCTTCCCGGCGCGCGGCGAAGGCCGCCGCGGCCGCGGCCGGTGCCATGTCCAGCGGCAGGCCCTGTTCCGTGGCGGCCACGTTGCGCCAGGGGATCTGGAAGTCCTTGTGCACCAGGGGCAGCGGGATGAAGCGGGCCCCGCTGGTGTGGATGGTGCCGCTGTCGGTCTCGCCGGTGAGATCGGCGACCCCCGGCTCGGCGCCGGCCACGTCGGCCAGCGGCACCGCCTGGGTCCCGGCCCCCAGGGGGCCATAGACGGGGATGAAGCGCCGGCCCACCAGGCTGCGCCGGGCCGTGTTCACGACGGTCTCGTCGAGTGCGGCCCACTGTCGCTGGTCGAGAGGCAGCGAGCCGCGGTCGAGGAATGCGTCCATCATCACTGGCCTCCGCGTGATTGTTCAATCAGGCTGCCGACGGTGAGCGCGCCCGGGGCGGAGCCGCCCCCCGCTTCGTCGGGGCCCGGGTCGTCCTCGAGGGCGGTGATGTCGCCCTCGCTGAACAGGTAGGTACGCAGCACCGCGTCCCAGCGGGCATCCCGCCGCCGCAGCCATTCCAGCATCATGGCCGCGTGCTCCTTTTCCTCGTCGCGATTGTGCGCGAGGATGCGTTTCAGGGCCTCGTCGTGACTGGCATCGATGCGCTGCTGGTACCAGTCGATGGCCTCGATCTCCTCCTGGAGGGAGACCAGCGCTCGGTGGGTGTCGCGCGTCTCGTCGGCGAGCTCGCCGACCGGTTCGTGGTAACCGTCACCAGCCATGCCGGACCTCCGGGTGTGGGTTGGAATGTCACGTTTTCGAGTCTAGCAGTTGCCGGCAAACGGCTATGCTCCCGATCGGGTCAGGCCACTTGGAGAAGACGGATTTGAACGCACAGCCCCTGGTTCACCGGGTCCTCGACGGGGCCGGCGGTGCCCGCTTCGGCGCGGGTGCGCCGGGGGAAACCGACGCGCCCACCTGGATCCACCTCGACTGGATGGATGCGAGTGCCCGCGAGTGGGTCGAGGCCCGGGGTTTCGACCCCATCGCCCTGGAGGCCCTGCTGGCCGAGGACACGCGTCCACGAGCTACCGCTTTCGAGGAAGGGGTGCTGGTCAACCTTCGGGGCGTGAATTTCAACCGGGGGCAGCCGCCGGAATCGCTGATCTCGCTGCGGATCTGGTTCGTCGCCGACCGGCTCTACACCGCGGCCCGCCAGGACCTGCGTACCGTCACCACGATCACCCGGCAACTGGAGCGCGGCCGGGGTCCGGAATCGCTGGCGGCGCTGGTCCTGGCCCTGGTCGAGGGGCTCAACGACGGTGCCGAGGCGATCGTCGAGGACATCGAGGAGGCCGTGGACGGCCTGGAGGCCGACCTGCTCGCCGAGCCCGACCGTACCCTGCGCAACCGGGTCGCCGAGACCCGCCGCGAGATCGTGGTCCTGCGCCGCTACCTGGCCCCGCAGCGCGATGCCCTGGTGCGCCTGAGCGGGCTGAGGACGGGGCTTTTCGACGAAGGGGAGCGCCTGGAGCTGCGCGAGCAGGCCGACCGCCTGACCCGCCTGGTCGAGGACCTGGACATGGCCCGGGAACGGGGTGCCATGATCCACGAACAGCTGCTGGGGCTGCTCTCGGATGCCATGAACGCGCGCATGTACCTGCTTTCCATCGTCGCCGCGGTCTTTCTCCCGCTGGGCTTTCTCACCGGGCTGTTCGGCATCAACGTCGGCGGCATGCCCTGGACCGAGCGGCCCTGGGGGTTCGCGCTGGTGGCCGTTATCATGGTGGTGCTGGGGGGCCTCCAGTGGTGGTGGCTCAAGCGCAGGAGCTGGCTTTGAACCCGCAACGAGAACGTGTCGGCTGGCGCGAGTGGGTCAACCTGCCTGATTTGTGCCTGGACCACGTCAAGGCCAAGGTGGACACGGGCGCACGCACCTCGGCCCTGCACGCCTTCTTCATCGACCCCTACCGCGAGGGTGGGGCACCCTGGGTACGTTTCGGCATCCACCCGGTCCAGCACTCGCGCGCGGTGGAGGCGGTGTGCCACGCTCCGGTGATCGACGAGCGGCCGGTCACCGATTCCGGCGGTCACCGCGAGGTGCGCTACTTCATCCGCACCGACCTGGTGATCGGCCGGCACCGCTTCGCCGTGGACATGACCCTCACCAACCGGGACACCATGCGTTTCCGGATGCTGCTGGGCCGGCGCGCGCTGGCCCGTCGCTTCGTCGTCTGGCCGGAGAAGTCCTATCTCCAGGGCCAGCCATCGCATCCGTCCAACCAGGAGGACGCGGGCCAGTGAATATCGTCATCATGTCGCGCAACAGCCGCCTGTATTCCACCCGTCGGCTGGTCGAGGCCGGCCGGGAACGGGGTCACGAGATCCGGGTGGTCAACCCGCTGCGCTGCTACATGAATATCGCCTCGGATCGCACCGAGATGCACTACCGCGGCGAGAACCTCACGGGCATCGACGCGGTGATTCCGCGGATCGGCGCCTCCATCACCTTCTACGGCACCGCCGTCCTGCGCCAGTTCGAGATGATGGGGGTGTTCCCGGTCAACGAGTCGGTGGCCATCACCCGCTCGCGGGACAAGCTGCGCAGTCTGCAGCTGCTCTCGCGCAAGGGCGTGGGCATGCCGGTCACCGGCATGGCCAATTCCCCGGACGACATCGACGACCTGCTCAAGCTGGTGGGCGGCCCGCCGGCGGTGATCAAGCTGCTGCAGGGTACCCAGGGCGTGGGCGTGGTCCTCGCCGAGACCAAGAAGGCGGCGGAGAGCGTCATCCAGGCCTTCATGGGGCTCAACCAGAGCATCCTGGTGCAGCAATACATCGGCGAAGCCGGCGGTTCCGACATCCGCTGCTTCGTGGTCGGCGAGCGCGTGGTGGCGGCGATGAAACGCCAGGCCCCCGAGGGCGAGTTCCGCTCCAACCTGCACCGCGGGGGCAGCGCCTCGCTGGTGCGCATCACCCCCGAGGAGCGCAGGACCGCGGTGCGCGCGGCCAAGATCATGGGGCTCAACGTCTGCGGGGTGGACCTGTTGCGCGGCGAATCCGGCCCCCTGGTGATGGAGGTGAACTCCTCGCCGGGGCTGGAGGGTATCGAGACCGCCACCCAGAAGGACGTCGCCGGCATGATCATCCGTTTCATCGAGAAGAACGCCCGCCCATACCGGACGCGAACCCGTGGCAAAGGGTAGAACCATCGACATCGACGGCCACCCGGTCGCGCCGGGCACCACGGCCACCATCGACCTGGACCTGGGCCGGCTGTATACCCACACGCCGGTCACCATCCCGGTGCAGGTGGTCAACGGCCGCCGCGATGGCCCGGTACTGCTGGTGAGCGCCGCGGTGCACGGCGACGAGCTCAACGGCGTGGAGATCATCCGGCGACTGATCCAGCGCCGCTCGCTGGCCCGGCTCAAGGGCACGCTGATCGCCGTCCCGGTGGTCAACGTCCACGGGCTGCTGTCGCACAGCCGCTACCTGCCGGACCGACGCGATCTCAATCGCAGCTTCCCGGGCTCGGAACAGGGCTCGCTGGCCCGGCGGGTGGCCCACCGGTTTCTCAACGAGATCGTGAAAAAGGCCACCCATGCCATTGATCTGCATACCGGCGCGGCGCACCGCTTCAACCTGCCCCAGATCCGTTCCGACCTCGACGTGGACGAGGGCGACACGCTGGCGATGGCCGAGGCCTTCGGCGCCCCGGTGATCCTCAACTCCAACATCCGCGACGGCTCGCTGCGCGAGGCCGCCACCGACGCCGGCATCCCCATGCTGGTCTACGAGGCGGGCGAGGCCCTGCGTTTCGACGAGATGTCGATACGCGGCGGTGTGCGGGGCATCGTCAACGTCATGCGGCATCTCGGCATGCTGCGCCCGGACCGCCGCAAGCAGAAGGTCTACAAGCCCCTGGTGGCCCGCTCGAGTGCCTGGGAGCGGGCACCGGACAGCGGCATCTTCCGCAGCTACTGCCAGTCCGGCGAGCGCGTGCAGAAGGACAAGACCCGCCTGGGCGTGATCTCCGACCCCTTCGGCGAGCGCGACACCGAGGTGATGGCCACCACCAGCGGCATCATCATCGGCCAGACCCTGCTGCCACTGGCCAACGAGGGCGACGCGCTCTTCCACATCGCCCGGTTCGGGCGCACCGACCGGGCCATGGAACGCGTCGAGAGCTACCAGGATCTACTGGAATCCGAGGGGTGATTCCCACCCGGCAAGGGGCGTGAATCCACTACCTTCAAGGCAAGGCGCGAGCCCCGGATCGAATCGAAACCGGAGGAGGTGGACGATGATCGAGCGACTGTTGACGGGAACCCTGCTCGTGGCAACCCTGGCATCGGGCGCCGTCGCGGCGGAAAACGGCGAGGAGTTGCGGGTCAAGATCACCAAGGAACTGCCCTCGGTCACCGTGGAACACGGCGGCGAGCCGGTGACCATCCGCCGCGACCAGGACCCCGAGGCCCGGATCGACGACGAGTACGCCAGGACCAGCCGCAACTGCCCGCCGTTCTGCGTCCAGCCGATGCAGCTGCTGCCGGGGGTAACCACCATCGGCGAGATCGAGATGCTGGAATTCCTCCGGCGCAAGTCCGAGGGGGACGATTCCATCCTGGTGATCGACTCGCGCACCCCGGACTGGGTCGCCCGCGGCACCATCCCCGGCGCGGTCAACATCCCCTGGACCCGGCTCCACCGCGGGGCCTCCACCTACGACCCCTTCCTGGTGGAAAACCTGCTGATCGATCGCTTCGGGGCCGAACTCGACGGCACGGTCTGGGATTTCCGGGATGCCAGGACGCTGGTGCTGTTCTGCAATGGACCCTGGTGCGGGCAGTCGCCCACCAACATCAAGGCACTGGTGAGCATGGGCTACCCGGCCCACAAGATCCACTGGTATCGCGGGGGCATGCAGGCCTGGCAGAGCCTCGGGCTCACCACCGTCCAGCCGGAGTAGGGGGCAATCGCCGCCGCCGTTGCGGCGGCGATTGCACAGGTTGGTCCATCCCGTTGACCTGCAAGGGCTTTCCGGCGGTCATCGGCCGAGCAGTGCGGCCAGGTCGCGCCGCAGCCGGGCCGCGGCGGGACGCGACTGCGCGAACACCTCGTCGGCACGGTGGAATTCCAGTGCGCGGATGTCGGTCACGGCCGGTTGCACCAGGATGTCGGGCCGCTTGCGGGCGAGTTTTTCGCGGATGATGCTCTGCTGCAGGATCTTGGCAGTGTTGAAGAGGTTCTCGAAGTAACCCGGGATGCGGGAATCGCCCGGGGTGCGCACGCCCAGGACGTTGACGGCGATGGTGAGATCGCAGTCCTCGAGCAGATCGTAGGGCAGCGGGTTCACCGTGCCGCCATCCACCAGGATGCGGCCCCGGTAGTCGACCGGCTCGAAGACCCCGGGGAGCGCCATGCTGGCCTGCAGGGCCGGCACCAGGGGCCCGGCATCGAGCACCACCGGTTCGCGTTGCCAGAAGTCCGCGGCGACCACGGTCAGGGGAATCGCCAGATCCTCGAAGCGGCGGCTTTCGAGTTCGCCGTAGAAGAAATCCAGGATCCGCCGGCTGTCCACCAGGCCGCCGTGACCGATCTCGGGGTCGAGCAGCTCCAGCCAGCGAAAGGCATCCGGGTCCAGCGCGAAGCCGTCCTCGGGCCCGGTGGCCAGGATCCGGCCGAGTCGTTCGCGGATGGCCCGGCCGGAGTACCCGGCGGCGTAGAGGGCACCGATGAGCGCACCGATGCTCGAGCCGGTAATGTGCGCGGGCCGCACGCCGAGCTCGTCGAGCACCTCCAGCATGAGCACGTGAGCCAGGCCGCTGGCACCTCCGGAGCCGAGCGCGAGACCGACGGTGGGCGGTGCCGACTCCTGCGCGGTGACGGTCGAGGTGCTCCCGCACGCGACCAGGGCGACCGCGAGCCGGAGAAACCGGCGCCGGTCCGGGGCATGGCGGTTCACTGGCATTATCGGCTGCAGCCCTCCGGTGAAAAATCGCGGGGTGCGGGTGGCACGGGACCGCTCAGGGGGAATCGGGGGCGTCACCGACCCGCAGGCGTTCGGCGAGGCGCCCGATGTCGCGGTAGAGCGGCCGGTCATCCTCCAGGAAGTCGGCGGATTCCCTGACCCAGTCGCGAAGCACCCGGCTGCCCGTCCCGAAGCCCTTTCCCGACAGGTCGATGGCCTGGGCGGCCACCAGCGCACCGATGGCCAGCAGTTCCTCCAGGCATTCCAGCACCCGGGCGGCCTTGCGTGCGGCGATCGTCCCCATGGTATTGACGTCCTGGTTGTCGGCATTGGTGGAAATGGCCTGGATCGAGGCCGGGTGGGCCAGCGAGCGCATCTCGGCCACCAGCGCCGAGGCACTGACCTGGGCGCCCATGAAACCGCTGTTGATTCCCGTGTCCCGGCCCTGGAGGAAGGCGGGGAGGGCGCCGTTGCGCGTTTCGTCGGTGATCCGGGCGACCAGCCGTTCCACCTGGATGCCCAGTTTCACCAGGGCATTGACCAGCGCATCCGAGGCGAAGGCGACGTGCTGGCCGTAGAAGTTTCCGCCGTGGAGGATGCGATCCGTGTCGGGGAAGAAGACCGGGTTATCGGTGACGGCGTTGATTTCCCGGTCGACCGTGGTGTCGTGAAACGCGAGCACGTCGAGTACTGCGCCCAGCAGTTGCGGGGCACAGCGCAGGGTGTAGGGATCCTGGGGCAGCCCCGCGCCACGCCCAACCGCCGATGCCGTGTCCGCCAGTCGCGCGCCGATGGCGGTGCGCAGCCGCCGGCTGGATTCGGCCAGTTCCAGCAGCCGTCGCTGGGCGGCCTGCTGACCGGGGTGGGGACGCACCGCCGAGATTTCCGGTTGCCAGGCCTCGGTCCGGCCGTTCAGGCAATCCGCGACCGCCACGGTGATCCGGGTCACCATGTCGGCGGCCCGACGGGCCCCGCGGGCATTGAGCGACGCGATCCCGGTCATCGCCGCGGTTCCA
>JAAZVP010000090.1 GCA_018623495.1 Halothiobacillus sp.
ACATGAGCCTCGAGAGCCTGGCGCCCGTGCTCAAGACGAATGGCGGCGACGAGGCAGCAGACAAACTGACTTTCGAGAACGCGGCGTAAACGGCGACGAGGGCTTCGGTGGCTATCTCGCTTTTACACCACTTGACGGGACGCTACCCTCGAGGACGGCATGGGCCCGCGCCTCGAATTGCCCCGGCGAGTCGAAGTCGAAGGCCTGCTCGACCGGGGTGACGTGGGAGACGAAGTTGAGCAGCCCGGGCTCCTCTTCCAGCCGCGCGCGCAGTGCCTCGAGCAGTCCGGTGGGATCGTCGACGCGCATCACCAGGACGTTGAAGTAGTCCGTGCGATGGACGGCACCGAAGGCCCCGAGGATCCGGCAGGTGTCGGCGAAGCCCTCACGGTGGGCGGTGACCACCACGTTCCAGTCGTGCATCATGGCTTCCCTCGCGGCCGGTGATCGGATGTTTCTTCAGTCCAGGAGGAGGGCGCCAGGGTGGGTTTCGGGATACAACTGGCTCTGCACGATCTGCTCGGTGCCATCGGGGTGGGGCTGATCGTGCTGTCCTATTTCCTGCTGCAGATCGAGCGGATCGATTCACGCAGCCTGGTCTACTCCCTGGCCAACCTCGTCGGCTCGCTGCTGATCCTGTATTCCCTCTACTGGAACTTCAATTTCGCCTCGGTGCTGATCGAGGTCTTCTGGCTGTTGATCAGCCTGGTGGGGCTCTACCGCTGGTACCGGAGGGGCAGGCCCGCCTGAAAAACCGCCGGGAGCGCGTCAGGCGGCGAGCTGGGTGGCCAGGCTCTCGAGGCTGGCGCTCTCGGCCTGGAGCCGGCGCGCGGCCTCGTCGAAGTCCTCGCGGTACATGCCCAGCATCTCCAGGGTCGCGGGTACGTCCGCGTCGGCGGCGATGGGGGTGCCGGGCACCAGCTCGGTCGCCAGGCGCGCCAGGTGGGCATAGGCGGCATGATCGCCCCAGTAGTCGGCATGATCGCGCCAGCGGATGGCGATGACGATTTCCTCCGGCAGGCCCCATTGCTGCATCAGCCAGGCACCGATCTCGCTTTCGGTGGTGCCGAGCACGTGGCGTTCCAGCACGTCCAGCGGCAGGTGGGGGTTGAGCATGCGCAGCTGGTTGAGGGTGAAGTGCTGGCCCGGGAAGGCATGCGAGATCACCAGTCGGCCGATGTTGTGCAGCAGCCCGGCGAGGTAGGCCTTGCCGCGGTCGACGCCCAGTTCCGCGGGCATGCGCAGGGCGATCTGCTCGGCGGCGAAGGCCGAGAACACCGCCTCGCGCCAGGTGGCGTCGAGGCCCATGGGACCCTCGCGGGGAACGCGGAAGGCCTGGTTGACCAGCAAGCCCATGGCGATGTTGCTGACCAGGTTGAAGCCCAGGACGTTGATCACCGCCTGCTTGACGCTCTCGATCTCGCCGCGAAAGCCGTAGAAGGGCGAGCTGGCCCAGCGGATCATCTGCGCGGCCAGGGTGGGGTCGAGCTCGATGGCCCGGCTGAGCGTCTCGACGTCCGAGTCCGGGTCCTCGACGATGGCCAGGATGCGTGCCGCCACCTGCGGCATGGGCGGCAGTTCCTTGAGGTCGCCGATGGTGTCGAGGACGTCACGGGGGAGCAGGTGCTCGAGCAGCGGCGTGTCGAGCGGATCGGTGGGCTTGCCCAGGGCGTCGGAGAGCTCGCGCGGGCGTACCGCGAAGTCCGCCACGCGCGGGTCCTCGCCCTGCATGCGCAAAAAGTCGAAGCGCTTGACCCGCCAGAGGGTGTCGGGGGTGGCCGGCTGGAAGTAGACGTAATCGCCGCCGAGCAGGTTGCGGTCGATGATGACGTCCAGCCGGAAGGCGGCCGCCATCGGCGGACGGAATCCGGGCGGGCACCGGGTGAATACCTGGTCGGCGGCCTTGTGGGTCAGCGGGTGCAGGTCCCGCCCGATGATCTCGCGCAGGCGCTCGAAGTCCAGGATGCGGTCGGCGGGCACGATGACCAGCAGGCGCCGCTCGCCGTGGCCGAGTACCACGGCCCGGGCGACCTGTTCCAGGGGCACGGCATTGAGTGCCGCGGCCTCCCGCAGGCTCCGGGCGGGTGTATGCTCCATGGGCCTGACGTGGATGCCGTTGTGCTCGACGAACGCGGAGATGGTCGCGGGGATGGCCATGGGGTGGATCCCTGGGTTTGCTGGGGCCGATGGCCGGGCCGCGCGGGACCCGGTCGAATACGATCCTAGGATAGCCGATTCCGGGTCGTGGGGCCCATACCGGCCGTCGTGTTCCCGGGGGCGTTTGTCAGGGGGCGTAGCGGATGCGGTAGACCGCTCCTGCCTTGTCGTCGGATACCAGCAGCGAGCCGTCGTCGTTCACGGCGACGTCCACCGGCCGACCCCAGGCGTGGTCGCCCTCGAGCCAGCCAGTGGCGAAGGGGGTGTAGTCGGTGGCCTCGCCGTCGCGCACGTCGACCAGGCTCACCCGGTAGCCGATCTTCTCGCTGCGGTTCCAGGAGCCGTGCTCGGCGATGAAGACCCGGCCGTGGTAGCGCTCGGGGAACCGGGTGCCGGTGTAGAAGCGCATGCTCAGGGCCGCCACGTGGGGGCCGAGTTCCCGTGCCGGGGGCACGTAGCGCTCGCAGACCCCCGGTTCGCCGTATTCGGGATCGGGGAGGTCGGCCCCGTGGCAATGGGGGAATCCGAAGTGCATGTCCCGCCCGGGGGCCCGATTGAGCTCGTCGGGCGGGCGGTCGTCGCCCATCCAGTCGCGGCCGTTGTCGGTGAACCAGAGCACGCCGGTTTCGGGATGCCAGTCGAAGCCCACGGTATTGCGCACGCCGCGGGCCTCCACCCGGCGGTCGGAGCCGTCGGCGGCGATGGAGGTGATCACGGCATGGCCGGGTTCGTCGCAGACGTTGCAGGGCGCGCCGATGGGGACGAAGAGCCGACCGTCGGGGCCGAAGCGGATGAATTTCCAGCCGTGGTGGTCTTCGGCGGGATAGTCGTCACGGAGGACCTCGGGTTCGCCGGCGGCCCGCAGCGGATCGGCCGGGTCCAGGGGGAAGCGCAGGATGCGGCTGATCTCGGCCACGTACAGCCAGTCGCCGCGGGCGGCCACGCCGTTGGGGCTGTCCAGTCCGCGGGCGAGGACGTTGCGCCGTTCGGCCCGGCCGTCGCCGTCGGTATCCTCGAGCGCATAGACACGCCCCTCGCCCCGGGTGCCCACGTAGACCCGGTTGCCGGCCACGCTCAATGAGCGTGCGCCGGGGAGGTCGTCGGCGAACACCGCGATCTCGAAGCACGGCGGCAGCCGGATGTGTTCGACCGGCAGCGGTGTCTCGGCGCAGGCGGTCATCGGCAGGGTGGCCAGTGCCAGCAGGGTCGCTCGTGGTTTCGGGGTCATCAGCGGGCCTCCCGGGCGACGGCGGGGCCGATCCCCTGGAGCGGTCCCAGGGGATAGGTCTGGTCGTCGTATTCCTTGATCTGGGGCTCCCCGCTCCATTGCTTGAAGACCACCGTGCCGTCGTGGGTCATGATCACGGCGTTGAACCGCCAGCCGGTGATGCGGGTCTTGCGGCGGAAGTTGAAGAAGTCCGCCCAGAAGTTGCCGTAGCGCTCGCGGTCGATGCTCTCGTGCTGGAGCTCGAAGGCCTCGCAGGCGTCGTATCCGGCGATGCACCGGCGAATGCCGGGATCGAGCTGGGAGGGGCGGATCACCGGGCTGCCGGCGAAGCGGGTGAGGATGTCGGAGTAGCTCAGGCGGTTGACGTTGGGGTTGCCCTCCGGGTCGAAGCCCAGTTCGGTGAGCCGCTCGGTGCCGGTCTCGAAGGGCTCGATCTGGTCGAAGGCCTGCTTGGCCTGGTCGAACCGCTCCCACGGCGAGGCGGTGGCGGATTCGCCGCTGGGCAGCAGGGATGCGCAGCCGCCGAGCTGGAGCAAGGCCAGCACCAGGCCGGCCCGCAGTACCCGCGACGGGCGGGGCCGCCCCGGGCCCGGGAGGTGCCGAACGTGAGCCACGAGTCCCGACATCCTATGCTCTCTGCTGACAGCCACATTCCAATACTAGGGAACCTCTGCACGAATGGATAGAGCCTCTGCGGGACCGCCAAGGGTCCAGATGCAAGGCGCAGCTCGCAGTGAATGGCCGTCGCCCTTTACCAGAGCTGCAACACAGCAGATGGGCCCTTGGCGGCCCGCCCGAAGGGGCTTGCGGGTTTGCCCGCACTCCTTGTTGCCGGTCCTCGACGGGCAATCAGCCCGCCTTCGGCCCGGCGCCTCGATTGCGAACAAACCCGCAAGCCAGAGGCGCCATCGATTCGTGCAGAGGTTCCCTTAGTGCTTCCCTTGCCCAAATCCAGTGTCTGCCAACGGGGCCGCCGGGGCCTCGCCGCCGTTTTCCGGGGCCTTTCCGTGATGCTGCTGCTCGCGGCCGGGCCGGCATCCGCGGTGGAACGTGTAGGCGTGGAGCTGGGGACGATCGCCGGCGCCGGCTGGCAGGCCGAGGGGGTGCGCGTGGTGTTCGAGCCGGGGGCGGAGCGGGCCTCCGGTCGCCTGGCGGTCCGGCGGCTGGTACTGCCCGGCGAGCTGGGAGTGGTCCGGGATGCCGAGCTGGCCTGCGGGGAACTGCGCTGGTCGGCGGTGGAGCTCGCCTGCCTCGATGGCCGTCTCGATCTCGACCACCCGCAGTGGGGCGAACATTCGTTGGCCGTGGAGCTGCGCCGGGCCCCGGGCGGCACGCGGATCGAGGCCTCGACCTCGCTGGGCGGCGGCCACCTGGAAGCCGCGTTCGAGGCCGGGGGTGACGATTGGCGGCTCACCGCCCGGGCCCGCGGGGTGGCCCCGGGGGCTTTGCCGGCGGGCTGGCGCGAGTGCCTCCTGCCGGCCAGGGCGAACCCGGCGGGTTGGATGGCGAGGCCCGGCTGACGGGGGACCGGGAGGGCCCGGAGCGACTGGAGGC
>JAAZVP010000091.1 GCA_018623495.1 Halothiobacillus sp.
GGCAGCGGCAACTGGGCGTTGCCTTCGCCGAACAGTTCTCCCCGGCCACAGGCGAGGAGTTCTTCGTAGGAATAGCGGTTTTGCTTTTGCATCGAGGTTTCAGCCGGGGACGGTTCCGGGCGCGTCGGGTTGGGTCAAAACGCGAAAGTGTAACGCATAACCGGCCCGCCGCGGCCACCGGGTCGGCCGACGCCGATCACCGGAAGCGGATCAGGTAGTGGGTGACCAGCGAGGGCGGCATGTTGTTGTGCGGCGCGTTCTTGCCGGTGCGCTCGGACTCGGCCTCGCCGTTGCCGCGGCCCACGTACCGGTGGACGGGGTAGCTGCCCTCGAGCTGGTCGCGGGCACTCTGCACCTTGAGCGCGTGGGTGTGCTCGGGCAGCTCGTTGACCGAGAGCTGGTGGTCGGCGCTGCCGAGTTTCTGTCCCAGCGTGCGCGAGGTCGGCCCGCTGACCGGGTCGTCGTAGCTGCCGCTGCCCACCGGAACGCGCCCGCGCAGGTCCGGCAGGCGGAAGGCCTCGAGGTTCTCGGTGGTGCCGAAGGCCTCGCCGAGGCGCTCGGCGAGCAGGGGGTAGGCCTCGCGCTGGAGTACCTGGCCGCGTGCCGGCAGCCAGCCCATGGATTCCAGCCGTTCGCGGGCGGCCGCGTCGAGCGGGCCGGTGTAGGGCAGCAGCACGCCCACGGGCAGGTTGGGGTTTTCCAGTTCGGCGCGCAGGTCGGTGAGCTGGGCACCGAGCCGTTCCAGGCGCCCGGCGTGTTCGCGGATGCGCTCGCCGTTGGCGTCGATGGTCGCGGTGGTCTGGCGCTCGGCAACCTCGCGGGCGACGCGTTCGGCGGCGATGGTGGTCACCAGCAGTGCGGTGCCGGCGGCCACGGCGGCGGCGATCAGCATCAGGGTCAGGCGTGCGCGCATGGGCTCTCTCTCCGGCAGCGGGGTTCCATGATGGGGGTGACCGGCGGGTGCTGCAACCCGGTCACAGCAGTACTACGGTGGCCAGGCCCAGGAAGGCCATGAAGCCGGTGATGTCGGTGACGGTGGTGAGGACCACGGTGCCCGCGAGCGCCGGGTCGATGTTCAACCGGCGCAGGATCAGCGGGATGGCCACGCCGGCCAGGGCACCGGCCAGCAGGTTGATTACCAGGGCGGCGGCGATGATGCCGCTGATCATGGGTTCGCCGAACCAGGCCCCGGCGAGACCGGCCACCACGGCCGCCCAGAGCAGGCCGTTGAGCATGCCCACCGAGGCCTCCTTGACCAGCAGCCAGTGGACGTTGGAGGCCCCCAGCTGGCCCAGGGCCAGACCGCGGATCACCAGGGTCAGCGTCTGGCTGCCGGCGATGCCGCCCATGCTGGCGACGATGGGCATGAGCACGGCCAGGGCCACGACCTGGTCGAGGGTGGCCTCGAACAGCCCGATCACCCAGGAGGCGAGAAAGGCGGTGACCAGGTTGGCCCCCAGCCAGATCGCGCGCCGGCGGGCGGCGGGGAAGACCGGGGCGAAGATGTCCTCCTCCTCGTTGAGGCCGGCCATGGAGAGGATCGAGGCCTCGCCTTCCTCGCGGATGACGTCCACCACGTCGTCGACGGTGATCCGCCCGAGCAGGAGGTTGTCGTCGTCGACCACCGGCGCCGAGATCAGGTCGTTGTCCTGGAAGTAGCGGGCCACGGCGGTCTCGTGCTCGGCGGCGTTGATCGGGGCGATCTCGGTGTCGAGCAGCTCGCCCACCGTCTGCTGGGGTTCCTTGACCAGCAGGTCGTTGACGGTGATCACGCCCAGGTACTCGTCGTAGCGGTTGACCACGAACAGGCTGTCGGTCTGCGAGGGCAGCTCGCCGCGCAGGCGCAGGTAGCGCAGGACCACTTCCAGGGTGACGTCGGGGCGCACGGTCACCGTGTCGATGTTCATCAGCCCGCCGGCGCTGTCCTCGTCGTAGGACATCACCGCCTCGAGGCGGTGGCGGTTCTGGCGGTCCATGGACTCCAGAACCTCGTGGATCACCGCCTCGGGGAAGGACTGGAGCAGGTCGACCAGGTCGTCGGTCTCCAGGCCCTTGGTGGCCTCGAGCATTTCCTCGTGGTCCATCTCCTCGATCAGCGAGGCGCGGACCTCGTCGCCCACCTCCAGCAGGACCTCGCCGTCGAGCTCGCGGTTGACCATTTCCCAGACCAGCCGGCGCTGGGACTTGGGCAGCGATTCCAGCAGGTCGGCGATCTCGGCGGGCTTGAGCACGCTGAGCATGCGCCGGGCCTGGAGCATGGTGCCGGTGTCGAGGATCTTGGAGAAAATCTCCAGGCGCTGTTTTTGGGAACCTTCGCTCATGGGGCTTCCCGGTCTCGGCTGGGTTAGGCGGCGTCCCGCGGGCGGGCAGGGCGGATTATAGCGTTTTTGCCGTCCGGGACCGGGCCGGGCGGGAATGGCCGCGGTGGCCGGCGGGTCATTCCGGCGGGCAGGCCAGCCCGCCCAGTTCCCGGTGGCTGAGGCTGAGCTGGTCGACCTGCTCGCCGAGCTCGCGGTAGAGCCGGTGGGTGAGGTAGACCGAGCGGTGCCGGCCGCCGGTGCAGCCCACCGAGACGGTCAGGTAGCTGCGGTTCTCGCGCTCGAAGCGCGGCAGCCAGCGCTGGACGAAGCCGAGGATGTCGGCGTACATCTCGCCCACCGCCGGGTAGCCCTCGAGGAAGTCCACCACCGGCGCGTCGAGGCCGGTATGGGGGCGCAGGTCGCGGTCCCAGTGGGGGTTGGGCAGGCAGCGGACGTCGAAGACGAAGTCCGAGTCGGGCGGCACCCCGTGCTTGAAGCCGAAGGACTGGATCAGCAGCGAGATGCCGGGACGGTGCGGGCGCACCAGGCGCTCGCCGAGCTGGGCACGCAGCTCGTGGACCGAGGTGCTGGTGGTGTCGATCACCAGGTCGGCGCGTTCCTGCAGCGGGCGGAGGATGCGCTGTTCCTCGCGGATGGCGTCGGCCAGCGGCAGGTCGCGGTCGGACAGGGGGTGCTTGCGCCGCGTCTCGGAGAAGCGCGTCAGCAGGGTGTCGGTCTCGGCGGTGAGGAAGACGATGTCGAGGTCGGCGGCGTCCACCGGGCTCTCCGCCAGGATGGTGTCGAGGCGCTCGAAGTCGGTCAGCCCGCAGCGGATGTCGACGCCCACGGCGGCGGCGTCGAAGGCCGGCGCCTGGTCGCGGAACTGGCGCACGAAGGCGGGCAGCAGCCCCAGCGGGAGGTTGTCCACGCAGTAGAAGCCGCCGTCCTCCAGGGTGTGCAGGGCCACGGTCTTGCCGGAGCCCGAGACGCCGCTGACGATCACCAGTCTCACGGGATGCTCCTCGCTGGTCGGGGCCGGACCGGCCCGGGGTTCGTCCCGGCCGCGACCCCGGGGGTCAGGCCAGTCGCTTGCGCTGGGTGGAGGAGGGGATGTCCATGGCCTCGCGGTACTTGGCCACGGTCCGCCGCGCCACGCGGATGCCGCGTTCCTCGAGGATCGCCGCCAGCCGGCTGTCCGAGAGCGGCTTGCGCGGGTCCTCGCCGTCCACCAGCTTGCGGATCATGGCACGAATGGCGGTGGCGGAACACTCCCCCCCGTCCGTGGTCTTGACGTGGCTGGAAAAGAAGTACTTGAACTCCAGCACGCCGCGCGGGGTGTGCATGTACTTCTGCGTGGTCACCCGCGAGATGGTGGACTCGTGCATCTCCAGCTCCTCGGCGATCTCGCGCAGCACCAGCGGCTTCATGGCCTCCTCGCCGTAGTCGAAGAAGGCCTGCTGGTGCTCGACGATGGCGCCCGCCACCCGCAGCAGGGTCTCGTTGCGGCTCGCCAGGCTCTTGATGAACCAGCGCGCCTCCTGCATCTGGTCGCGGATGTAGGTGTTCTCGCGGCTCTTGTCGCCGCGCTTGACCATCGAGGAGTAGAAGGGATTGACCCGCAGGCGCGGGGCGATGTCGGAGTTGAGCTCGGCCACCCAGCGACCCTCGCGGCGGCGCACGAAGACGTCGGGGATGACGTAGTCCGCGGTGGTGGCCGCGATGCGCGCGCCCGGGCGCGGGTCGAGGGTGCGGATCAGGGCCGCGGCCTCGCCGATCGCCTCCTCCCGGGCCCGCAGCTTGCGCTTGAGCCGGGTGATGTCGCCGGCGGCGAGCATTTCCAGGTGTTCGAGCAGCCGGCGGGCCAGGTCCAGGTGCGGGGTGTCCCCGGGCAGTTCCGCCAGCTGCAGGGCCAGGCACTCGGGCAGGTCGCGGGCGGCGATGCCGGGCGGGCCGAAGCGCTGCACGAGGTGCAGGACCGCCTCGATCTCCTCGCGCCCGGGGCGCTCTGGCTCGGGGAACTGCTCGGCCAGCGAGGCCTCGATGGCCTCCAGGTCCTCGGCGAGGTAGCCGGCCTCGTCCAGCGACTCGATGATGTGGGTGGCGATGGTGCGGTCCACCTCGCCCAGCGGGGTGAGGTAGAGCTGCGAGTAGAGGTGGTCGTGCAGGTCCTCGGCGGAGCCGCTCTGGAAGTCGAGGATGTCGCGGTTGGCGGCCTCGGGGTCCGGGGCGCTCAGGGGCGTGGCACCCTCGAACACGTCGTCCCAGGCGCTGTCCACCGGCAGGTCCTCGGGCAGCTGGTCGTCGCCCCGGTCCATGTCCACCGACTCGGAGGCCTCGGTCGCCTCGGCCGGGCCCTCGCGCTCGGGCTCCTCGGCCGCCTCGGTGGCCGCGGCCTCTTCCTCGGTCTCCAGCAGGGGATTGGTCTCCAGCGCCTCCTGGATCTCGGTGCGCAACTCCAGCGTCGACAGCTGCAGCAGGCGGATCGCCTGCTGCAGCTGGGGGGTCATCTTGAGGCTCTGGCTGAGCTTGAGCTGGAGGCC
>JAAZVP010000092.1 GCA_018623495.1 Halothiobacillus sp.
CCAGACCGGCGGACGGGTCCTTGCCCGGGTGGTAGTTCCACCCGGCATCCGGATCGGTGGGCGCCGGGCGGGGCGATCCCTGCCAGCCGCGGGCCTCGGCCTGTGCCTGCGTGAGACTGCGAACGCCGCAGCGGCATCGGTGGCCGTTGGGCGGATACCAGCGGTTCCACACCGGGTCGTCCACCGGGGCGATGTAGTTGTCCATCGCCTTGTGGGTCGGGCGGGTGCGCGAGTCGTTGATCGCGTCATAGATCAGGAATGGCCTGGCGTCCTTGACGCGCTGGTGCTTCTGCCAGTGCCCGGCGAGGTAGTGCTGCTGGGTGGCGTTGCGGTAGATGGTATCCAGCCGCCCGCGCGGCAGCCGGGCGAGCGCCGGGTCGGCCAGCGCCTGCTTTTTCCAGGCGGCGAACCCCGTCTTGTTCTCCAGCGCATCGCCGAGACTATCGAGCACGCGCTGGATCTGGTCGAGCCGGGCCAGACCTGAGACGGTGAACGCCCGGGCGCGCACCTGCCTCGGCAGCTCGCGGTAGAACGTCTCGGGCAGCACCACGCCTCGGGCCCGGGCGGCGTCGATGGCATTGATGGACAGCCCCTTCGCGCCATGGCAAGACGAGCTGGCAGCACTCGGCCCGTCGGCGGACTTCCGCTTGGATGCTCTCGACCCGGTGATCGTCCTCCCGGAGAACCGACAGGCGGTGCGCCTGTTCGGCGCGGTCATGCACCCGTGGCGTCACGCCGGGATGAGCGGCACGGCCACCGGCCTGTGGTACGAATCGCTGGAGTCGGTCATGCGCATGCGGCAGGTGGCCGAAGACGACCGCCCGGGACTGTTCGATCAGGTCCAGATCATGGAAGGCGAGGCGTTGCGGGTCATCCGGCAGAGCGCGGAATGGATACCTGCACCACGGCGATGACGCAGACCGCCGCCCCCAGGGCCACGACCCAGCCACCGAACGACAGGCCCGCCGAGTTGGCCCATCCGCCGAGGATCAGGCAGAGCAGGCCGAAGGCAAACCGCTTGAGAAAGCAGGAAAACGAGGGCATGGCTTTCCGTGAATGACATGGATCTCCGCTTGAGAATAGGCGCCGATTCGGCCGATGCCAATGGCGCGCCCACGCACACGAGCGATGCCGTGCGCGGATTCGGCAAGGATGCCGGCCGGATTGCCTCGCGGGCCAACCAGGCATTCGGACAGGCCCGCCAGGGGTGCAGTCGATCTCCCGCGAACTCTCGTGGATGCGCGAGTCCGCCGCGCAGGCCTGCACCCAGCTGGGCCCGGCGGCCGTCGCGGCGCTGGCCGGCGGCGGCATCGCCCGCGAGTTCAACCTCGCGGTGCGGGAGGTCTCCACGCTGGTCGACGCTCGCTGGTCGACGACGGTTCAGGCCCGCGGGGCGAGGAAAACGCCGGTAGCGGGACCGGCCGCGTCCTTGAAGGCACGCTCGCCGACATCGGCAAGCACGCCAGCGATGTCGAGCATGGCCGAGATGGGGTTATCGAGGCGTTACAGACCGGCGAGTACGGCGCCCTCTTCAATTCGAGTTCGAGCATGGGCTATTCTCAGTATCCGGTGACGGGCGCGAAACAGGCTGGCAGCGGGGCCAACAGCCTGCGTTAGGTGCCCCGGCGATTCCCGCTGGTCGCGCGTTCGGGCGGAACCCCGTCACCCCTCCCTCCCCTAGAGCAGCCATCCTTGCCGCTGCCGGCTCATCCACTCGATCTCGGTGTTTCTCCTATCAGGGAACAGCCGCCCATCCCCGATATGGATACCATCCACCATCACCGATAGCCTTGCCAGGAACAGCGCCGAGTAATGCCGAGTAATACCGAGTAGTGAGGCCTCGGTGATTTACCGAGGAATCCATACCCCGCCCGTCGCACGCCGGCCTGCACGGCCGCGTCTACCGCGCCGACGATCCCGTCTGGTCCTCGATCTACCCGCCCAACGGCTGGAACTGCCGCTGCCGCGTCCGCGCACTCTCCGAGCGCCGCCTCCAGGCCGAAGGCCTCACCCCGGAGACCGGGCGCACCGAGACCGTCGAGGTTTCTGCCGGCAAGCTGCCGGACGGCAGCCCCGACCTGCGCCAGGTCACCGCCGTGCGCTACACCGACCCGGTCACCGGCAAGGAGCGGCGGCTGGTGCCCGATGCGGGGTGGAGCTACAACCCCGGCGAGGCCGCCACCGAGTGGCAGGGCCTGATCGACGCGGCCCGCGATCGCGTCAGCCGATACGCGGCCATGGTCGGGGCAGCGGGCCAGGCCGATTTGCGAGCACTGGTCGACCGGGACTGGCGCAACTGGTTGTCGCTCGCTCGATCCGGCGAGCAGCGGAATCGCCTGGGCTGGCTGGGCGTGCTGACGACGACGGACCTGGCCCTGCTCAAGGCCGAGGGGATCGATCCCGTAACCGCCGAAGTGATGGTGCGACCGGGACTGGTCAAAGGGCCAAAAGCCGATCGGCATGAAAAGGCGGGTGATGCGTTCCAGGCAGATCAATGGCAGAACTTGCCCGAGCTGTTCGCGCGCGCCGAAGCCCTGCTGCTCGACACGCGGAGCCGCAAGCCCATCTACCTGCTGCCGGGCGAGCCCGGACGACCGCAGCTGGCGGTGAAGGTCGATTACCGGACAGGCAGGCCCAAGAGGACAATGAACGTTGTCGTCTCGGCTTATCGAGCCAACCTGGAGGACATCCAGCGGAGAATCGAATCCGGCGGGCTGAAGTTGCTGCGGGGTCGGGTGGAGTGATGGAGGGACGGGAACCCCCTCATGGATCCACGGACCGGGTCCGTGACCTCGTGGACATCCCATTGCCACGACTCACCACTCCATGAATCGAGAGTAGCCCATGATCGAGATCGACTACAACGACCGCGCCGTCCTCGACGCCCTGCAACGCCTCGACGATCGCCTGGACAACCTCACGCCCGCCATGCGCGACATCGCCGGCGTGCTGACGGATGCCAGCGAACGGGCCTTCCAGGACGAGGCCGACCCCGCCACCGGCACACCCTGGGCACCGCTGACCGAGGCCACCGTCGGCATGCGTGGCGGCGACGCCCATCCGATCCTCCAGCGCTCCGGCCAGCTGGCCGCCAGCGTCAACGCCGACTGGGGCCGCGATTTCGCCGCCGCCGGCACCAACAAGGCCTACGCCGCCATGCAGCAGTTCGGCGGCACCACCGCCGCGACCAGCATGATCCCCGGCAAGGACATCCCCGCCCGGCCGTTCCTGGGGATCGGCGACGAGGACCGCGACGAGATCCTCGACATCGTCCGCAGCTATCTCGACCCGACCGCCTGAGAGGCGATCAGAGCCTCTCAGACCGTCGAGGGCACCCCGTGGCCAAGGCTACACTCCTCCTTCAAAGAGGCCTCGGTGATTTATCGAGGAATACCGAACGCAAGGGCCCACGCGACCCCGACGCCCCCATGGCGGTCGATCGCGAGACGGGCCTGCCTACCGGACACCGCGAGGATCGGCGCGTCCCCGTCACCCGCAAGCGGCCCGAGGCCCCCCGCGAGTGGGTCAACCAGCGCACCGGCGAGGTCCAGACAGTGGATGAAGGGCTGGATCCCGCCTGGGCCGGCAACCCCGGGCAGGACCGCGTGCGCGTGCTGCGCGAGCGACTGACCCAGAAGGTGGAGTCCGCCGACCAGCAGTACGCGCGCGCCGCCGTGCGCAATGTGGTCAACAGCCCGGTGCTCGACGACTGGATGGCCCGCCCCGAGGGCGAGCTGCCCGTCGGTGTGCTCGACCGAGCCATGCAGCGGATCCTGGGAGCCAAGAGCCAAGTGGTGCGACTGTCGCGGGATACCCTGGACAAACAGAGCCGGGCGCACGGTGAGCTGACGGCAGAGCACGATCGGTACTGCCCGATATCGTCCACTACGGCGCGGTGCTGCGCCAGGATCGTCAGCGATTGGCGATCTTCACGCAGGAGGGCGGTCGCTGGCACAAGGCTGTGGTCAAGGCTGACCGCGATGGTGACAAGCTCTACCTGGTGAGCTACCACAAAGCCAAAGTGAAGGAAGTTCGCCGCGAACTGGAGCGGGGCCTGCCAAGAAAGTGAACAGGGGCTGCGCCTGGTAGCCCCGTGGGCGATGCGTGACGGCTGCCACCCCGCCAATTTACCCCCGGCCAGTGGTCGAGGTTTAGAACCTTTGGGGGCCAGGCACCCCCTCAGCAGCTGCGGGCAGGAATTTGCCACATCGCCTTGCGACGACGAGCATAGCACAAGGCGCTTGCCAGGCTTCAATGAGGCCTCGGTGATTTACCGAGGAATACCCGAATCGAGCCTATATAACGAACGCGCGAATATCAGCTTCAATGACGCCTCGGTGATTTACCGAGGAATATACCCGCAGGCCCAGGCCACCACGCAGATCCCCTACGAGGCTTCAATGAGGCCTCGGTGATTTACCGAGGAATACGGGAAATCTACGTCCCGGCCGCGAACCGCGCCGTGCGGCTTCAATGAGGCCTCGGTGATTTACCGAGGAATACTCCAGATTCTTGAGCTTCTCCACCGTCACTTGCTGCGTGGAGCTTCAATGAGGCCTCGGTGATTTACCGAGGAATACAGCCGGCTTTTTGACGCCTATGAATATGTCTGGGAGGCTTCAATGAGGCCTCGGTGATTTACCGAGGAATACGACCTCGACGCGACCTCCGCCGGCGAGCACAACCACGAGCTTCAATGAGGCCTCGGTGATTTACCGAGGAATACGAAGAACAGGCTGGTCTCGCCGTGCTGGTATGCGCAGCTTCAATGAGGCCTCGGTGATTTACCGAGG
>JAAZVP010000047.1 GCA_018623495.1 Halothiobacillus sp.
GAAACGACGCCGGCACCGACGGTGCGGCCGCCTTCACGGATGGCGAAGCGCAGGCCGTCTTCCATCGCGATCGGGGCGATCAGCTCGACGGACATGGCCACGTTGTCGCCCGGCATGACCATCTCGGTGCCCTCGGGCAGGGTCACGGTACCGGTCACGTCGGTGGTCCGGAAGTAGAACTGCGGACGGTAGCCGTTGAAGAACGGGGTATGACGACCACCCTCGTCCTTGCCCAGCACGTACACCTCCGCCTCGAACTTGGTGTGCGGGGTGATCGAGCCCGGCTTGGCCAGTACCTGGCCACGCTCGACCTCGTCGCGCTTGGTGCCGCGCAGCAGGATGCCCACGTTGTCGCCCGCCTGGCCCTCGTCGAGCATCTTGCGGAACATCTCGACGCCCGTGCAGGTCGTCTTCTGGGTCTCCTTGATGCCGACGATCTCGATCTCTTCGCCCGGCTTGATCACGCCCCGCTCGACACGACCGGTAACGACCGTCCCGCGACCGGAGATGGAGAACACGTCCTCCACCGGCATGATGAAGTCGCCTTCCACCGCGCGCTCGGGCTCGGGGATGTACTCGTCCATCGCCTCGATCAGCTTGACGATCGCCTGCGCGCCGATCTCGCTCTCGTCGCCTTCCAGCGCCTTCAGCGCGGAACCGGTCACCACCGGGGTGTCGTCGCCCGGGAAGTCGTAGGAGGACAGCAGGTCACGGACCTCCATCTCCACCAGCTCCAGCAGCTCCTCGTCGTCGACCATGTCGGCCTTGTTCAGGAACACGACGATGTAGGGAACGCCCACCTGGCGGGACAGCAGGATGTGCTCGCGGGTCTGCGGCATCGGGCCGTCCGCCGCGGAAACCACCAGGATCGCACCGTCCATCTGCGCCGCACCGGTGATCATGTTCTTCACGTAGTCCGCGTGGCCCGGGCAGTCCACGTGGGCGTAGTGGCGCGTGTCGGACTCGTATTCCACGTGCGAGGTGGCGATGGTGATCCCGCGCTCCTTCTCCTCCGGCGCGTTGTCGATCTGGTCGAAGGCCTGCGCGTCGCCACCGAAGTGCTCCGCCGCCACCTTCGTCATCGCCGCCGTCAGCGTGGTCTTGCCGTGGTCCACGTGACCGATCGTGCCCACGTTTACGTGCGGTTTCTTGCGCTCAAACTTTTCCTTAGACACAGCTGCTACCCCTCAAGGTTTTCTCAAATCACCCAATTCTCAGGACGCCTTGGAGATGACCTCTTCGGCCACGCTCTTGGGCGCCTCCTCGTAGCCGGAGAACTCCATCGAGTAACTCGCGCGACCCTGCGTGGCAGAGCGCAGGTCGGTGGCGTAACCGAACATCTCGGCGAGCGGCACACGGGCCCGGATCTGCTTGCCGGTGGCCACGTCGTCCATGCCGTCGACGACGCCGCGGCGGCCGTTGAGGTCGCCCATCACGTCGCCCATGTACTCCTCGGGCGTGACGACCTCGACCTTCATGATCGGCTCGAGCAGCACGGGCCTGGCCTGGCCGGCGCCGTTCTTGAAGCCCATGGAGCCGGCGATCTTGAACGCCTGCTCGTTCGAGTCCACGTCGTGGTAGGAGCCGTCGAACAGCGTCACCTTGACGTCGACCATCGGGTAACCGGCGAGCACGCCGTTCTCGAGCTGCTCCTGGATGCCCTGGTCCACCGCCGGGATGTATTCCTTGGGCACCACGCCGCCAACGATCTCGTTGACGAACTCGTAACCGGCCCCCTCTTCCTGCGGCTCGATCCGGAGCACCACGTGACCGTACTGACCACGGCCACCGGACTGGCGAACGAACTTGCCTTCCGCCTCGGTGGACTGGCGGATCGTCTCGCGGTAGGCCACCTGCGGCGCGCCGATGTTGGCCTCGACCTTGAACTCGCGCTTGAGGCGATCGACGATGATGTCGAGGTGCAGCTCGCCCATGCCGGAGATGATGGTCTGGCCGGATTCCTCGTCGGTGCGCACGCGGAAGGAGGGATCCTCCTGCGCCAGCTTGCCGAGGGCCACGCCCATCTTCTCCTGGTCGCCCTTGGTCTTGGGCTCCACCGCGACTGCGATCACCGGCTCGGGGAACTCCATCCGCTCGAGGGTGATCCGGTCGTCCTTGGCGCACAGGGTGTCACCGGTGGTAACGTCCTTCAGCCCGACCGCGGCGGCGATCTCGCCGGCACGCACCTCCTTGATCTCCTCGCGGGAGTTGGAGTGCATCTGCAGGATGCGGCCGACGCGCTCGCGCTTGTCCTTGACCGGGTTGTAGACCTGGTCACCGGAGTTGAGCACCCCGGAGTAGACGCGGAAGAAGGTGAGCGTACCGACGTAGGGGTCGGTCATGATCTTGAACGCCAGCGCGGAGAACGGCTCGTCGTCGGAGGACTCGCGCTTGCCGGCCTCGCCGTTTTCCAGCTCGCCCTCGATGGCGGGCACGTCGACGGGGGACGGCATGTACTCGATGACCGCGTCGAGCAGCGCCTGCACGCCCTTGTTCTTGAACGCCGAACCGCACAGGCCGAGGATCACCTCGTTGTTGAGGGTGCGTGTGCGCAGGCCCTGCTTGATCTCCTCGGTGGAGAGCTCACCTTCCTCGAGGTACTTCTCCATCAGCTCTTCGGAGGACTCGGCGGCCGCCTCGATCATCTGCTCGCGGTAGTCGTCGCAGTCGGCCTGCATGTCCGCCGGGATGTCCTTCTCCTCGAAGGTCATCCCCATGTTGTCCTCGTCCCAGTAGATCGCCTTCATCTTGATCAGGTCGACCACGCCCTGGAACTCGTCCTCGGCGCCGATGGGCAGCTGGATGGGCACGGGGTTGGCACCCAGCCGGGTCTTGATCTGGTCCATGACACGCAGGAAGTCCGCGCCCTGGCGGTCCATCTTGTTGACGAAGGCCATGCGCGGCACTTCGTACTTGTTGGCCTGGCGCCAGACGGTCTCGGACTGCGGCTCGACGCCACCCACGGCACAGAACACCGCCACGGCACCGTCCAGCACCCGCAGCGAGCGCTCCACCTCGATGGTGAAGTCCACGTGCCCCGGGGTGTCGATGATGTTCACCCGGTGCTCGGGGAACTGCTGCTCCATGCCGGACCAGAAGGTGGTGGTCGCCGCGGACGTGATGGTGATGCCGCGCTCCTGCTCCTGGTCCATCCAGTCCATGGTGGCCGCGCCGTCGTGGACCTCGCCGATCTTGTGGGACAGGCCGGTGTAGAACAGGACCCGCTCGGTGGTGGTCGTCTTACCGGCATCGATGTGCGCCATGATGCCGATGTTGCGATAGCGCTCGATAGGTGTCTTGCGTGCCACGTTTGCCCCCAGAATTACCAGCGGAAATGCGAGAAGGCCTTGTTGGCCTCTGCCATGCGGTGCGTGTCTTCGCGCTTCTTGACAGCCGAGCCACGCCCCTCGGCGGCGTCCATCAGTTCGCCGCCCAGCTTGGCGGACATGGTCTTCTCGCCCCGCTTGCGGGCCGCCTCGATGACCCAGCGCATGGCCAGTGACTGGCGACGCTGCGGGCGGACCTCGACCGGCACCTGGTAGGTGGCGCCGCCGACCCGGCGGGACTTGACCTCGACGAACGGCGCGACGTTCTCCAGCGCCTTCTCGAGGACCTCGACCGGCTCGCCCTTGCCCTTCTCCTCGATCTGGTCGAGGGCCTGGTAGACGAACCGCTCGGCGACGGACTTCTTGCCGTCACGCATGGCCATGTTGACGAACTTGGTCAGCGTCTGGCTGCCGAACTTGGGATCCGGCAGGACCTGGCGCTTGGGAACCTCTCTTCTTCTAGGCATGATCTATACAACCCTGTCGATTAGCCCTTGGGCCGCTTGGTGCCGTACTTGGAACGACCCTGACGGCGATCCTGGACACCCTGGGTGTCCAGCGCGCCACGAACCGTGTGATAGCGAACACCCGGCAGGTCCTTGACCCGGCCGCCGCGGATGAGCACCACGGAGTGTTCCTGGAGGTTGTGGCCCTCGCCGCCGATGTAGCTGGCGACCTCGTAGCCGTTGGTCAGGCGCACACGCGCAACCTTGCGCATGGCCGAGTTCGGCTTCTTCGGTGTGGTGGTGTAGACGCGCGTGCAGACACCGCGCTTCTGGGGGCAGGCTTCGAGGGCAGGCACGTTCGACTTCGCCTGGACCTTCTTGCGCCCCTTGCGGACAAGCTGGTTTATCGTTGCCATAAATCCGGTTTCCCCATGCCAAACGTCTTGCGGCGGACCCTGGGGTCCGCCGAAAGATGCGGAATTCTATGGACATGGCCCGGGGATGTCAACCACCAACGCGGCCGACAGCCCCCGGGACACGCCCGGCTCACTCCTGTTCCTGCTCCCCGGCGGTCGAGGTCTCGGCGGCCGGCTCCTCTGCCGGGGCCTCGGCCTCGGCGGCCGGTTCGCTGACAAAGGCCTCCTCGGCCGCCGCCTCCGCCTCCAGGGCCGGCTCCAGCGCGCGCTTGCGGCGACGCTCCTGGTGGTAGGCCAGGCCCGTGCCCGCCGGGATCAGGCGACCGACGATCACGTTCTCCTTGAGGCCGGCGAGGTCGTCGCGCGCCCCGCGGGTCGCCGCCTCGGTCAGCACCCGGGTGGTCTCCTGGAAGGAGGCCGCGGAGATGAACGACTCGGTGACCAGCGACGCCTTGGTGATGCCCAGCAGCACCGGGTCGAAGCGTGCCGGCATCTTGCCGTCGGCCTCCAGGGCCTCGTTCTCGGCCACCAGCCGCGAGCGGTCGACCTGGTCGCCTCGCAGGTAGCCGGAGTCACCGGGCTCGGTGATCTCCACCTTGCGCAGCATCTGGCGGACCACGACCTCGATGTGCTTGTCGTTGATGCCCACGCCCTGCAGCCGGTAGACGTCCTGCACCTCCTTGGTGAGATACGCCGCCAGCTCCTCGATGCCCACCAGGCGGAGGATGTCGTGGGGACTCGGCTCGCCCTCGGCGATCACCTCGCCCTTGGTCACGTGCTCGCCCTCGAAGACGTTCAGGTTGCGCCACTTGGGCACCAGCAGCTCGACGTTCTCGCCGTCCTCGGTAGTGATCACCACCCGCTGCTTGCCCTTGGTCTCCTTGCCGAAGGACACGGTACCCGTGGCCTCGGCGAGCACCGCCGGCTCCTTGGGCTTGCGCGCCTCGAACAGGTCGGCCACCCGCGGCAGACCGCCGGTGATGTCACGGGTCTTGGACGACTCCTGCGGGATCCGGGCGATGATGTCGCCCACTTCCACCTCGGAGCCGTCGTCCAGTGCGACGATGGCCCCGCCCGGCAGCGGGTACTGCGCCGGGATGTCGGTGCCCGCCAGGCACAGCGACTCGCCGGACTCGTCCACCAGGGTCACCATCGGGCGCATGTCCTTAGCCGCGCCGGAACGCTGCTTGGGATCCATGACCACCTTGGAGGTGAGGCCGGTGACCTCGTCCACCTCGGTCTGGACGGTGACGTTGTCCTCGAAGTCCGAGAAACGCACCCGGCCGGCCACCTCGGTGATCACCGGGTGGGTGTGCGGGTCCCAGTTGGCCAGCACGTGGCCTGCCTCGACCTCCTGCCCGTCCTTGGCCTGGATCTGCGCGCCGTAGGGCACCTTGTAGCGCTCCTTCTCCCGGCCCTGCTCGTCGAGCACACCGATCTCGCCGGAACGCGACACCGCCATCAGGTTGCCTTCCTTGTTCTGCACGGTCTTGATGTTGTGCAGCCGGACGGTACCCGCGGACTTGACCTCGACGCTGTTGGCCGAGGCCGAGCGCGAGGCCGCGCCGCCGATGTGGAAGGTCCGCATGGTCAGCTGGGTGCCGGGCTCGCCGATACTCTGGGCGGCGATCACGCCCACCGACTCGCCGACGTTGACCGGCGCACCGCGCGCCAGGTCCCGGCCGTAGCAACGGGCACACACGCCGGTGCGGCTCTCGCAGGTGATCGAGGACCGCACCCAGACCTCGTCGATGCCCGCCTGTTCGATCTGTTCCACGCGCTCCTCGTCGAGCAGCGTGTTGGCCGGGACCAGGACCTCGTCGGTACCCGGGGTGACGATGTCCTCGGAGTTCACCCGGCCCAGGATCCGCTCGCGCAGCGGCTCGACCACGTCGCCGCCCTCGATCACCGGGGCCATCTTCAGGCCCCGCGAGGCGGTGCCGCAGTCGTCCTCGGTGACCACCAGGTCCTGGGCCACGTCCACCAGGCGGCGGGTGAGATAGCCGGAGTTGGCGGTCTTGAGCGCGGTGTCGGCGAGACCCTTGCGCGCGCCGTGGGTACTGATGAAGTACTGCAGGACGTTCAGGCCTTCGCGGAAGTTCGCGGTGATCGGCGTCTCGATGATCGAGCCGTCGGGCTTGGCCATCAGGCCCCGCATGCCGGCCAGCTGGCGGATCTGCGCCGCGGAGCCCCGGGCGCCGGAGTCGGCCATCATGTAGATGGAGTTGAACGACTCCTGCTCCACCGCCTTGCCCTCGGCGTCGGTCACGGTGTCCTTGCCGATGGACTCCATCATCGCCCGGGCCACCTGGTCGTTGGCGTGCGACCAGATGTCGACCACCTTGTTGTAGCGCTCGCCGGCGGTCACCAGGCCCTGGGAATACTGGTCCTGGATCTCCTTCACCTCTTCCTCGGCCGCGGCCAGCATCTCGGGCTTGCTCTCGGGCACCTCCATGTCGTCGGCGCAGATGGAGATGCCGGCCTTGGTGGCGTAGTGGAAGCCGGTGTACATCAGCTGGTCGGCGAGGATCACCGAGTCCTTCAGGCCGAGGTTGCGGTAGCAGGCATCCTGCAGGGCCGAGATCTGCTTCTTGTCCATCGCCTTGTTGACCAGCTCGAAGGCCAGCCCGCGAGGCACGATCTGGAACAGCAGCGCGCGGCCCACGGTGGTGTCCACCACGCTGCGCCGCTTTTCGAGTTCGCCCGCTTCATCGGGCAGGTGCTCGGTGACCCGCACCTTCACCCGCGCACCGAGCTCCACCACGCCGTTGTCGTAGGCGCGCTGGACCTCGTCCACGCTGGCGAACATCATGCCCTCGCCCCGGCCGTTGACCTTCTCCCGGGTCATGAAGTAGATGCCCAGGACGATGTCCTGCGAGGGCACGATGATCGGGTCACCGTTGGCCGGCGCGAGGACGTTGTTGGTGGACATCATCAACGCCCGGGCCTCCATCTGGGCCTCGAGCGAGAGCGGCACGTGCACCGCCATCTGGTCGCCGTCGAAGTCGGCGTTGAAGGCGGCGCAGACCAGCGGGTGCAGCTGGATGGCCTTGCCCTCGATCAGTACCGGCTCGAAGGCCTGGATACCCAGGCGGTGCAGCGTGGGCGCCCGGTTGAGCATCACCGGGTGCTCGCGGATGACCTCGTCGAGCACGTCCCAGACCTCGGGGCCCTCGCGCTCGACCAGCTTCTTGGCCGCCTTGATGGTGGTGGCCAGGCCCTGGCGCTGGAGCTTGGAGAAGATGAACGGCTTGAACAGCTCCAGGGCCATCTTCTTGGGCAGGCCGCACTGGTGCAGGCGCAGGGTCGGGCCGACCACGATCACCGAGCGGCCGGAATAGTCCACGCGCTTGCCCAGCAGGTTCTGGCGGAAACGCCCCTGCTTGCCCTTGATCATGTCGGCCAGCGACTTGAGCGGGCGCTTGTTGGAGCCGGTGATCGCCCGGCCGCGCCGACCGTTGTCCAGCATGGCGTCCACCGACTCCTGCAGCATGCGCTTCTCGTTGCGCACGATGATGTCGGGGGCGTTGAGCTCCAGCAGCCGCTTGAGGCGGTTGTTGCGGTTGATCACCCGCCGGTAGAGGTCGTTGAGGTCGGAGGTGGCGAACCGGCCCCCGTCCAGCGGCACCAGCGGGCGCAGGTCCGGCGGCAGCACCGGCAGCACCTCGAGGATCATCCACTCGGGGTCGTTGCCCGAGTCAATGAAGGACTCGATGAGCTTGAGCCGCTTGGCGATCCGCTTGATCTTGGTCTCGGAGCCGGTCTGGTCCATCTCCTCGCGCAGCTTCTCGGCCTCCTCCTTGAGGTTCATCTTGCCGAACAGCGCCTTGATGGCCTCCGCGCCCATGCGGGCGTCGAACTCGTCGCCGTACTCCTCCAACGCCTCGAGATAGGCCTCCTCGGAGAGCAGCTGGCCACGCTCCAGGGGCGTCATGCCCGGCTCGATGACGATGAACGCCTCGAAATAGAGGATCCGCTCGATCTCGCGCATGGTCATGTCCAGCAGGGTGCCGATGCGCGAGGGCAGGGATTTCAGGAACCAGATGTGGGCACAGGGCGCCGCGAGGTCGATATGCCCCATGCGCTCGCGGCGCACCTTGGACAGGGTGACCTCGACACCGCACTTCTCGCAGACCACGCCGCGGTGCTTGAGGCGCTTGTACTTGCCGCAGAGGCACTCGTAGTCCTTCACCGGCCCGAAGATCTTGGCGCAGAACAGGCCGTCACGCTCGGGCTTGAAGGTCCGGTAGTTGATGGTCTCCGGCTTCTTGACCTCGCCGAAGGACCACGACCGGATCATGTCCGGGGAGGCCAGCCCGATCCGGATGGCGTCGAAGTCCTCGATCTGTCCCTGCTGTTTCAGAAGGTTGAGCAAATCTTTCATCGTTACTCCTGCCCTGTTAAGGACGCATGCGGACCCCCGCCGGGGCCCGCGTTCCGACTCAGTCCTGTTCCAGCTCGATGTTGAGCCCCAGCGCGCGGATCTCGCGCAGCAGGACGTTGAACGACTCGGGCATGCCGGCCTCCAGGCGATGGTCGCCGTCGACGATGTTCTTGTACATCTTGTTCCGGCCGTTCACGTCGTCGGATTTGACCGTCAGCATTTCCTGCAGCGTGTACGCCGCCCCGTAGGCCTCCAGTGCCCAGACCTCCATCTCGCCGAAGCGCTGGCCGCCGAACTGGGCCTTGCCGCCCAGCGGCTGCTGGGTGACCAGGCTGTACGGGCCGGTGGAGCGCGCGTGCATCTTGTCGTCGACCAGGTGGTTGAGCTTGAGCATGTACATGTAGCCGACCGTGATCTCGCGATCGAACGGCTCGCCGGTGCGGCCGTCGATCAGGGTCATCTGGCCCGACTGCGGCATCTCCGCCAGCTCCAGCATCTGCCGGATCTCGGGCTCGGTGGCGCCGTCGAAGACCGGCGTGGCCATGGGCACGCCGCCCCGCAGGTTCTCGGCGAGCTGCATGATCTCGGCGTCGGTCAGGCTGTCCAGGTCGACCGAGGGGACCTCGTCGTTGTGGTTGTAGACCTTGTCGAGGAAGGCCCGCAGGTCGGCCACCCCCTTCTGCGCCTCGACCATGCGGTCGATCTGGTCACCCAGGCCCTTGGCCGCCAGCCCGAGGTGGATCTCGAGGATCTGGCCGATGTTCATCCGCGAGGGCACGCCCAGCGGATTGAGGCAGACGTCGACCGGTCGACCGTCCTCGCCGAAGGGCATGTCCTCCTCGGGGACGATCATCGAGATCACGCCCTTGTTGCCGTGGCGGCCGGCCATCTTGTCGCCCGGCTGGATCCGGCGCTTGACCGCCAGGTACACCTTGACCATCTTGAGCACGCCGGGTGCGAGGTCGTCGCCCGCGGTGATCTTGCCCTTCTGTTCCTCGAAGCGCTCGTCGGCCGCCTGCTGCTCTTGTTCGAGCTGCTTGGCGAAGGCCTCCAGCCGGTGGTTGAGCTCCTCGTTCTTGAGGCGGATGTTGAACCATTCCCTGCGCTCGAGGCCCTTGAGCTTGGTCTTGGTGACCTTCTCGCCGGCCTTGATCCCGGCACCGCCCTCGGCGACCTTGCCCACCAGCAGCGACTCGACCCGGGCGAAGATGTCGTCCTCGACGATGCGCATGCGGTCCTTGAGGTCCTTGCGCACGTCGTCGAGGTCCGCTTCCTCGATGGCCTTGGCACGGGCGTCCTTTTCCACGCCCTCGCGGGTGAAGACGCGCACGTCGACCACCGTCCCCGAGGTGCCGGTGGGCACCCGCAGGGAGGTGTCCTTCACGTCCGAGGCCTTCTCGCCGAAGATCGCGCGCAGCAGCTTCTCCTCGGGCGTCAGCTGGGTCTCGCCCTTGGGCGTGACCTTGCCCACCAGGATGTCGCCGGCCTTGACCTCGGCGCCCACGTAGACCACCCCGGCGTCGTCGAGCTTGGACAGCAGGCTCTCGGAGACGTTGGGGATGTCCGAGGAGATCTCTTCCGGGCCGAGCTTGGTGTCGCGGGCCACGCAGGTGAGCTCCTCGATGTGGATCGAGGTGTAGCGGTCCTCGCGGACCACGCGCTCGGAGATGAGGATGGAATCCTCGAAGTTGTAGCCGTTCCAGGGCATGAAGGCGACCAGCATGTTCTGGCCCAGGGCGATCTCGCCCTTGTCGATGGAACCGCCATCCGCGAGCACGTCGCCGCGGGCGATCTGGTCGCCGGGGTTCACCTGCGGGCGCTGGTTGATGCAGGTGTTCTGGTTCGAGCGGGTGTACTTGACCAGGTTGTAGATGTCCACGCCCGCCTGGCCTTCCTCGGTCTCCTCGTCGTTGACCCGCACCACGATGCGCGAGGCGTCCACGGAATCGACCACGCCACCCCGCCGGGCGACCACGGCGTTGCCGGAGTCCTCGGCCACCACCCGCTCGATGCCGGTGCCCACCAGGGGCTTGTCGGCACGCAGGCAGGGGACCGCCTGGCGCTGCATGTTGGAACCCATCAGCGCGCGGTTGGCGTCATCGTGCTCCAGGAACGGGATCATCGCCGCGGCCACGGAAACGGTCTGGCGCGGCGAGACGTCCATGTACTCGATGTCGCCCGGCGAGGACATGGCGAACTCGTTCTGATGCCGGCAGGCCACCAGGTCGTCCACCAGCTGGCCATCGTCGTCGAGGCGCGCGTTCGCCTGGGCGATGACGTACTTGCTCTCCTCGATGGCGGACAGATACTCCACCTGGTCGGTCACCCGCCCGTTCTCCACCTTGCGGTAGGGCGTCTCGAGGAAACCGTAGCCGTTGGCCCGGGCGTAGGTCGCCAGGGAGTTGATCAGGCCGATGTTCGGGCCTTCCGGGGTCTCGATCGGGCAGACGCGGCCATAGTGGGTGGGGTGCACGTCGCGCACCTCGAAGCCCGCCCGCTCGCGGGTCAGGCCGCCCGGACCGAGGGCCGAGATCCGGCGCTTGTGGGTGACCTCGGAGAGCGGGTTGTTCTGGTCCATGAACTGCGAGAGCTGCGAGGAGCCGAAGAACTCCTTGATCGCCGCCGCCACCGGCTTGGCGTTGACCAGGTTCTGCGGCATCAGGCCCTCGCTCTCGGCCATGGAGAGTCGCTCCTTGACCGCCCGCTCCACGCGCACCAGGCCCACGCGGAACACGTTTTCCGCCATCTCGCCCACCGAGCGCACCCGGCGGTTGCCCAGGTGGTCGATGTCGTCGACGGTGCCGTTGCCGTTGCGGATGTCGATCAGCACCCGCAGCACATCGAGGATGTCCTGCTCGTCGAGCGTGCCCGCACCGGTGATCTCGTCGCGGCCGACCCGGCGGTTGAACTTCATCCGGCCCACCGACGAGAGATCGTAGCGGTCCTCGGAGAAGAACAGCCCCTGGAACAGCGCCTCGGCGGATTCCTTGGTGGGCGGCTCGCCGGGGCGCATCATGCGATAGATCTCCACCTGCGCCTCGAGCGGCGTGGTGGTGGTGTCCAGGCGCAGGGTCTCGGACATGTAGGCGCCGGCATCGACGTCGTTGGTGTAGATCACGTCGATGGACTCGACCCCGGCCTGGAACAGGCCGCGCAGCTTCTCCTCGGTGAGCTCCTCGTTGGCCTCGCCGAGCATCTCGCCGGTTTCCTCGTCGACGATGTCGTGGGCCAGGACCTGGCCGATCACCGACGTGACCGGGGCCTTCACCTGCTGCACCCCGCCCTTCTTGAGCTGCTTGACGTGGCGCGCGGTGATCCGCTTGCCCGCGGGTACCAGGACCTCGCCGTCAAGCTCGATGTCGAAGGAGACGGTCTCGCCCTTGAGCCGCTCGGGCACCAGCTCGAAGGAGACCGTGTCGGCATCCTCGAACCGGTAGCGGACCTTGTCGAAGAACAGGTCGAGGATCTGCTCGTTGGTGTAGCCGAGCGCGCGCAGCAGGATGCTGGCCGGCAGCTTGCGGCGGCGGTCGATGCGGACGAAGATGTTGTCCTTGGGATCGAACTCGAAGTCCAGCCAGGAACCGCGGTAGGGGATCACCCGGGCGTTGAACAGCAGCTTGCCCGAGGAGTGGCTCTTGCCCTTGTCATGGTCGAAGAACACGCCCGGCGACCGGTGCAGCTGGTTGACAATGACCCGCTCGGTGCCGTTGACGACGAAGGTGCCGCGATCGGTCATCAGCGGCAGCTCGCCCATGTAGACTTCCTGCTCCTTGATGTCCTTGACCACCTTGGAGCCCGCCGGCGCGTCCTTGTCGTAGATGACCAGGCGCAGGGAAACGCGCAGGGGCGCCGAGTAGGTCAGGCCACGGATCTGGCACTCGGTCACGTCGAAGGCGGGCTTGCCCAGACGGTAGTCGACGTACTCGAGGGCCTGGTTGCCGGAATGGCCCTCGATGGGGAACACCGAGCTCAGGGCGCCGTGCAGGCCGACGTTGTCGCGGGCCTCGGGGCGCTTCCCGGTTTGCAGAAACTGGTTGTAGGAGTCAAGCTGGATCGCCAGCAGGTTGGGCACGTCCAGGATCGGGGGACGCTTACCGAAATCCTTGCGAATCCGTTTCTTCTCGGTGAACGAGTAGGCCATCTGGGATCCTCTCTAGACGTCTATAGGTCGGCTCAGCGATGACTCGCTTTTCGCAGGGGTCGGACGCTCGACCCCTCCGAGAAGCAAGAAAAGGCCGGCAACCCGGGGTCGCCAGCCAATCCTGCCGAGAACGTTGCGTCCGGGGACGCGCCGTCCTTATTTGACTTCCACTTCGGCGCCCGCTTCCTCGAGCTGCTTCTTGATCTCTTCGGCCTCGTCCTTGTCGGCGCCTTCCTTGACGGTCGCGGGAGCGCCTTCGACGGTCTCCTTCGCTTCCTTGAGGCCCTGACCGGTGATCTGGCGAACGGCCTTGATCACGGCAACCTTGTTGCCGCCGAAGCCGGTCAGGACCACGTCGAACTCGGTCTGCTCGGCGGCGGCCTCGCCACCCTCGGCACCGCCTGCAGCGGGTGCAGCGGCAACGGCAGCAGCGGCGGAAACGCCGAACTTCTCTTCCATGTCGTTGATCAGCTCGACGACTTCCATCACGCTCATGTTGGAAATCGCTTCGAGGATATCGTCTTTGGATACAGCCATTTCAGGTGTCCTTCAGCAAATCGGTGAATGATCGAATCGTGTGAACCGGGTGGGGCCTACGCAGCCTCTTTGGCGTCGCGGATCGCGGCGACGGTACGGACCAGCTTGCCGGGCACCTCGTTGATGGTGCGTGCCAGCTTGCTGACCGGCGCCTGGATGGTGGCGACGAGCTGGGTAAGGGCCTCTTCGCGCGTGGGCAGCTTGGCGACCTGCTCGATCTCCGCCTGCTCGGTGTAAAGCTGGCCACCGACGGCGGCGAACTTCAGCTCCAGAGCGTCGTGGTCCTTGGCGAAATCGCGCAGGACTCGGGCCGCGGAACCGGGATCCTCCTGGGAGAACGCGAGGACCAGCGGGCCCTCCAGCTCGTCCCGGATCATCTCGAACTCGGTGCCTTCCACGGCACGAGCCGCGAGGGTGTTCTTCACCACCCGCAGGTAGACGCCCTTTTCCCGGGCACCACCACGAAGCTCGGCCATGTCGGCGACCGACAGACCCCGGTAATCGGCTGCCACGACGGAATAGGCATCGGCGGCGACTTCCGCCACCTCGGCTACGATTGCCTTCTTCTCGTCCAGTGTGAGAGCCATGCACTTACCTCCGAATCGGGGCGCGGGATTGCGCCCGCATTCGTCCTGGGGCGGCGGACCGCCCCGCTCACGGACACAGCTCCCAGGAATTCGCTTCCCGGGCTGGCCCGCCTGCGCAGGCATTCATTAAGCACCGAAGTGCGCCTGCGGTCTTTGGCGTTACCGGCAAGGCCGGTCGCCCAAAGTCGGATCACCCGCCCCGCCGGGGCGGGCCGCTGATCACAGACCCAGTGAACCGAGGTCCACCTTCACGCCCGGGCCCATGGTGGTGGAGAGCGTGATGTTCTGCATGTACTTGCCCTTGGCCTGGGAGGGCTTGGCCTTCTGCAGGTCGGCGAGCAGGGCGTCGAGGTTCTCGCGCAGCGCGCTCGCCTCGAAGGAAACCTTGCCCAGCGGCGCGTGGATGATGCCGCCTCGCTCGGTGCGGTAGCGCACCTGCCCGGCCTTGGCATTCTTGACCGCCTGCTCCACGTCGGTGGTCACCGTGCCCACCTTGGGGTTGGGCATCAGGCCACGCGGGCCGAGGATCTGGCCGAGCTGGCCGACGACCCGCATGGCGTCGGGCGTGGCGATCACGGTATCGAAGTCCATCTCGCCGCCCTTGATCCGCTCGGCGAGGTCCTCGAAACCGACCACGTCGGCACCCGCGGCCTCGGCCTTCTCGGCGTTCTCGCCCTGGGCGAAGACCGCCACACGCACGTCCTTGCCGGTGCCGTTGGGCATCACGGTGGCCCCGCGCACCGCCTGGTCGGACCGGCGGGGGTCGACACCCAGGTTGACCGAAACGTCCACCGTCTCGTCGAACTTCGCGGAGGCGACATCCTTGAGCACGGCGAAGGCGTCCTCGATGGCGTAGCTCCGGTTGCGATCGACCTTTTCCTGGATCTGCCTCTGGCGCTTGCTCTGCTTGGCCATCACTCAACCCCCTCGACGTCGAGACCCATGCTCCGCGCGCTGCCCGCGATGGTCCGCACGGCGGCGTCCATGGAGTTGGCGGAGAGGTCGGGCCCCTTCTGCTTGGCGATTTCCTCGAGCTGCTCGCGGGTGACGGTGCCCACCTTGTTGGTGTTGGGCTCACCGCTGCCGGACTTGATGCCGGCCGCCTTCTTGAGCAGGATCGCCGCAGGCGGGGTCTTGGTGACGAAGGTGAAGCTGCGGTCGTTGTAGACCGTGATCACCACGGGAATGGGCAGCCCGCCTTCCATCTCCTGGGTCTGCGCGTTGAACGCCTTGCAGAACTCCATGATGTTGACGCCGTGCTGACCCAGGGCCGGGCCGACGGGCGGGCTGGGATTGGCCTGACCGGCAGGCACTTGCAGCTTGATGTATGCTTCGACTTTCTTGGCCATGATTTACGCTCCGTGGGTGCAGACGCCTCGCGGCTCCCCAGGGTTGAACACGTCCAGGCTCAGGTCTTCTCGACCTGGCTGAACTCCAGCTCGACCGGGGTGGAGCGACCGAAGATCGACACGGCCACCCGTACCCGGCTCTTTTCGTAGTTGACTTCTTCGACCACGCCGGAGAAATCCGTGAACGGGCCGTCGCAGACGCGAACCACCTCGCCCACCTCGAACAGGACCTTGGGCCGCGGCTTTTCCGCGCCTTCCTTGACGCGATCGAGGATGGCCTCGGCCTCGCGGTCGGTGATCGGCGCGGGGCGGTCCGAGGTCCCGCCGATAAAACCGAGCACCCGGGGCACGGAGCGCACCAGGTGCCAGGCGTCATCGTCGAGATCGATCTGCACGAGGACGTAGCCGGGGAAGAACTTGCGCTCGCTCTTGCGGCGCTGGCCACCCTTCATCTCGACGACTTCCTCGGAGGGGACCAGGATCTCGCCGAACCGGTCTTCCATCCCGGCCTGCCTGATCCGCTCCTCGAGCGCGCGCTTGACCTGGTTCTCGTACTGCGAGAACGCCTGGACGACGTACCAGCGCTTAGCCATTACCCAAACCTCATTGTCCGGTCAGGGCCTTGACGACCCAGAGCAGGAGCGAATCCAGCAACCAGAGGAAAATGCCGACGAGAATCACCACCAGCATGACCACCAGCGTGGTCTGAACGGTCTCCTGCCGCGTGGGCCAGACGACCTTGCGCAACTCGGTGCGCGATTCGCGGGCAAACTCCCATGCGGCGCGCCCCGTGGAGCTGGTGTAGAAGATGCCGGCGGCGACGGCCACGGCGGCCACCACGCCCAGCACCCGGACCAGCGTTCCGGCATCGGACAACAGATAGAAGCTGGCAACCCCCAGCGCCAGAACGGCAAGGGAGACCACCAGCTTCAGGGAATCAAGCCGGGAGGAGTCGGACTCGGTCTTGGCGACCATACGCAACACGCCTCGGGAGATCCGCCAGCGCCATTGAAAAATGGCAGGCCAGGAGGGACTCGAACCCCCAACCTGCGGTTTTGGAGACCGCTGCTCTACCAGTTGAGCTACTGGCCTGGAACCTGGCAAAAGGAAAGACGGGGATGTTACACACCCCCATCCGTTGATGCAACTGCCGAGCGTGCTTTACTCGACAATCTTGGAAACGACGCCGGCACCGACGGTGCGGCCGCCTTCACGGATGGCGAAGCGCAGGCCGTCTTCCATCGCGATCGGGGCGATCAGCTCGACGGACATGGCCACGTTGTCGCCCGGCATGACCATCTCGGTGC